>DATBDM010000304.1:0-13011 GCA_036269915.1 Solirubrobacteraceae bacterium
GGTCGAGGCCGGCGGGCGGACGCGCTCGGCGTCGTCGACGAGCGCCCAGCGCCCGCCGGCGCGGCGCAGCAGGTAGCGGACGAACTGCTGCCCGGCGAGGTAGGGGAACACGGTCTGCGCCTCGATGTACGGCGGCAGGTCGCCGGTCGGCGCGAAGGCCGAGCCGATCGCGCTCGCGAGCAACTCGCCGGGCGGGAGGAAGCGCTCGCCGTAGCGGGTCATGATCTCGGTGGCCGTCCCCTCCACGAGCGCGAGCCGCGCCAGCGCGCGGTCGTCGCCCTCCGACGGCCCCTCGTCGTCGAGGCGGTACCGCTGGTCCTCGAGCGCGTGGGTCAGCTCGTGGGCGATCACCGTCTCGGTCAGCGCGCGGGTCGAGGTCGCCGCGCCGGCGACCACCTTGAGCCGCTTCGTGCGCGGGTCGTAGTAGCCCGCGACGCCCTGGCCGTAGAGCGAGGCGGCGACGCGGCGCAGCGACGTCCCGCCGGGGATCAGCCCGAGCAGCTCGAGCGCCTCCTCCTCGGCGCTGCGGATCCGCGGCGGCTCGGAGGCGTCGTAGTCGCGCAGGCCATCACGCCGGGCCTGCGCCCCCGTCACCCGCTGCGGGACGGGCACGCGCCGGTAGCGCAGGTCGCGGAGACCCTCGACGCGATGGGCGATCGTCGCCACCGGGGCGGTCGCGGGCTCGCGCGCGGCCGACGCGCCTCCACCGCCCTCTCCGAAGCCGAGGTCGATGCCGAGGAGCAGGACGCCGAGCACGGCCATGACGACGAGGGGCGTCCGCATCCGCCCGAACTCTAGGACGGCGTGCTTGGATACCGCCCCCTACCCACGAGAGGACGTCCGACCATGCCCGACCGCGCCGCCATCGTCACCGGAGCCTCAAGTGGGATCGGGCTGGCGATCGCGCACATGCTCGGCGCCGAGGGCCACGGCCTGACCGTCGCCGCGCGCCGGCCCGAGAAGCTGACCGCGGCGGCCGACGAGCTGCGCGCCGCCGGCTATGAGGTCGAGGAGGTCGCCGCCAACCTCACCGAGGAGGCCGACATCCAGCGCGTCGTCGCCCGCCACCGCGACCGCTTCGGCCGCCTCGACGTCCTCGTCAACTCCGCGGGGGTCGGCATCGGGGCGCCGGTCGGCGAGATCCAGGCCAAGCGCGTCGACATGCAGCTCGACGTCAACCTGCGCGCGCTGGTGCTCTTCTACCGCGAGTGCACCGCGATGCTGCGCGAGGCCGGTGCCGAGCACCGCTCGGCGCTGGTCGTGAACCTCTCCTCGATCTCGGGCAAGTCCGGCCAGCCGTGGCTGTCGGTGTACTCGGCGACCAAGGCGGCGGTCATCGGGTTCACCCAGGCGATGAACAAGGAGCTCAACGCCGACGGGGTCAAATCGGTCGCGCTCGCGCCCGGCTTCGTGGACACGCCGATGACCGACTTCGTCAAGGAGAGCGTGCCGCCCGAGGCCATGATCCAGACCTCCGACGTCGCCGCCGCGGTCCGCTTCGTGCTGCATACCTCTCCGGCCTGCGTGATCCCCGAGATCGTGTTCCAGCGGCCGGACGAAATCGTCTGAGGAAAAAGCGCAAGCTCCGGGGACTTCGACCGTTTCCACTGGCGATAGGGTTGTCCCCGGATGGGAGCTGCAGGCGTGTGAGTGCGCACGGACGTGTCGAGTCGGTTGATGTCCTGCGTGTGCGCCTCGAGCGCGTCGAGCGCGAGGCCGCCTCGCGCCAGCGTCAGCTCGAGCGCTACGCCGCCGATCTGCGCGAGGTGTTCAAGCGCGAGCGCGCCCGCGCGCAGGAGCTGCGGGCGTCCTACATGGCGACCGTCCGCGCGCTGTCGAACGCGGTCGAGGCGCGCGATTCCTACACCGGCAAGCACGCCGACCGGGTCAGCGCGTTCGGCCTCGAGCTCGCCCGCCGCGCCGGGATGGACGTCGTCCGCCAGCCGCAGCTGGAGTTCGGCTTCTTGCTGCACGACGTCGGCAAGGTGGCCGTGCCGGACGCGATCCTCTTCAAGACCGGGCCGCTGACCGATGACGAGTACGCGCTGATCGCCGAGCATCCGGTCACCGGCGCGGAGATCCTGCGCGGCGTGACGTTCCTCGGCGACGGCATCGACGTCGTCCGCCACCACCACGAGCGCTGGGACGGCACGGGCTATCCCGACGGGCTCCACGGCGAGGAGATCCCGCTCTCGGCGCGGGTGTTCGCGGTCGCCGACACGCTCGACGCGCTGACCACCGACCGCCCATACCGGTTCGCCGTCGGCTGGGAGGTCGCGCGCGACATCATCCGCGACGCCGCCGGAACCCAGTTCGATCCCGCCGTCGTCGCCGCGTACGAGACCATCGCCGACCCGGTCTTCGCCGCCCTCGCCGAGAGCGTGCGCTGACGTGCCGAGGACGATCCTGATCGTCGACGACGACCCGAGCATCCGGCGCCTGATCGCCGCCACGCTCGAGGACGTCTCCGGCTTCCGCCTGACCGAGGCCGGCAACGGGCAGGAGGCCGTCAGCCGCGCGCAGGACGCGCGCCCGGAGATCGTCTTCCTCGACGTCGAGATGCCGCAGGTCGACGGCGTCGAGGCCTGCCGCCGCCTGCGGTCGGACCCCGCGACCGCGGACGCGACGATCGTGATGCTCACTGCCGAGACGGACGAGCAGGTGGAGCGCGACGCGGCCGCCGCGGGCGCCGACCTCTTCCTCACCAAGCCCTTCTCGCCGCTGCGCCTGCTCCAGCTCGTGGACCGCATCGGCCACGTCTAGCGCCTGATAGCTTCGCGCCCGGTCATGAAGCTCGGCTTGCACATCGGCTACTGGGGGCTCGGCCTGTCCGCGGAGGAGCAGCTGCAGCTCGTCCGCGAGGCGGAGTCGCTCGGGTACGACTCCGTCTGGGCCGCGGAGGCCTACGGCTCCGACGCCGCCACGATCCTCGGCTGGCTCGCCCAGGCGACGGATCGCATCCGCCTCGGCTCGGCGATCTTCCAGATGCCCGGCCGCACGCCGGCGATGACCGCGATGACCGCCGCGACGCTCGACAACCTCTCCGACGGGCGGATGATCCTCGGGCTCGGCTCGAGCGGGCCGCAGGTCGCCGAGGGCTGGCACGGGCAGCGGTTCAACCCGCAGCTGAAGAAGACGCGCGAGTACATCGCGGTCGTGCGGATGGCCCTGGCGCGCGAACGGGTCGCGTTCAAGGGCGACACGCTCGAGCTGCCGCTTCCGGACGGCCCCGGAAAGTCGCTCAAGCTCACGATCACGCCGGTACAGGAGCGCATCCCGATCTACCTCGCCGCGATCGGGCCGAAGAACACCGCGCTCGCGGCCGAGGTCGCCGACGGCTACATCCCGTTCCTCTTCTCACCCGAGCACGTCGACCAGGTCCGGCCACTGCTCGAGGAGGGCTTCGAGCGCGCCGGCGACGGCAAGGGGCTCGGCGACTTCGACATCGCTCCGAGCGTGAACGTGTTTGTCTCAAGCGACCTCGAGTCCGCCCGCGACGCGATGCGGCCCTTCCTCGCGCTCTACGTCGGCGGCATGGGCTCGCGCGACAGGAACTTCTACAACCGCGTCGTCTCCCAGTACGGGTTCGAGGACGCGGCCCGCGAGGTCCAGGACCTCTACCTCGAGGGCCGCAAGGACGAGGCGGCGGCCGCCCTCCCGGGCGAGCTGATCGACCTCGTCACCCTCTGCGGACCCGAGGATCGCGTGCGCGACCGCCTCGCCGCGCTCGACGCCGCCGGGGTCGGCACGCTGATCGTCACCCCGATGGCCTGGACGTTCGAGGACCGGATGCACCAACTGCGCCGGGTCGCCGAGCTGGCACCGTGACACCGGGGCCGGCGGCGGCGCTGCGGGCGCTGCGCCCGGGCGACGCCGACGGCATGCTCGAGGTGCTCCAGGCCTGCGAGCGCTCCTGGGCGGAGTTCGCCCCCGCGGGCTGGACGCCGCCGCCGGCGGGCGCCGCGCACTGGGTCCGCGAGCTCGAGCACTCGGGCGATTGGACCCGCGTGGCGGAGGACGGCGCGCGGATCGTCGCCTTCGCGAGCTGGGGCGAGGCGCGCGATGCCGCCTTCGGTCCGGCGATCCGCGGGGTCGCCAACCTCAACGCGCTGTTCGTGCACCCGCGCTGGCAGCGGCGCGGGATCGCCGCGCGGCTGCTGGCGGACGCCGAGGAGGCGATGCGGGCCGCCGGGTACGCCTGGGGCCGGCTGTTCACGCCGCAGGGCGCGCCTGCCGAGCGGTTCTACGCCGAGCGTGGCTGGATTCCCGACGGGAGGCTGGCCTGGCATCACATCCTCGGCTTCGCGGTCATCGGCTACGCGCGCGAGCTGTGAGCCGGATCTTCCTCGGCGCGTTCGGCGATCCCGGGCACGCGTTCCCGATGCTCGCGCTCGGCGGCGCCCTGGTGGCGCACGGGCACGAGGTCTCGTTGCAGACCTGGGATCAGTGGCGCGAGGCCGCGCAGGAGGCGGGCATGCGCTTCGCCGGCGCCCCGGAGTACCAGGTGTGGCCGACGCGCGAGAAGCCGCTCAAGCCGTACGCGGCGGCGGTGCTGGCCGCGCGCGAGACGCTGCCGCAGATCGAGGCGTTCGCGCCCGACGCGGTCGTCGCCGACATCCTCACCCCCGCCCCGGCGCTCGCGGCCGAGCTCGCCGGCGTCCCCTCCGCGACGGTGATCCCGCACGTCTTCCCGTGGATGCCGTCGGGCTTCGCCCCGTACTCGATCGGCGCGCGGCTGCCGCGCACGCGGCTCGGCCGCGAGCTGTGGCGGCGCACCGACGGGATGATCGAGCGCGGGCTCGAGCAGGGTCGCGAGGAGTACAACGAGTGCCGCCGCCGGCTCGGACTGCCACCGCTCCCCTACGTGCACACGGGGCTCTCGCGCGAGCTGACCATGGTCGCGACCTTGCCGCAGCTCGAGTACCCGCGCGACTGGCCGGCGTGGACCCGGATCGTCGGCCCGCTGCTGTGGGAGCCGCCGGGGCCGGCGGTCGCGCCGCCGCCGGGGAGCGGCCCCGTGGTGCTCGTCGCGCCGTCGACCTCGCAGGATCCGGAGCGGGCGCTGCTGCGCGCCGCGCTCGCCGGTCTCGCGGACGCCCCGGTGCGCCTGCTCGCGAGCTGGAACGGCCCGCTCGATCCCTCTGTCGACGTGCCGGCGAACGCGGTCGTCGTCCCGTGGCTGTCGTACGCGGAGGCCATGCCGGCCTGCGACCTCGTGCTCTGCCACGGCGGTCACGGCACGCTCGCCCGCGCGCTCGTCTCCGGCTGCCCCGTGGTCATCGTGCCCGCGGCGGGCGACATGGGCGAGAACGCCGCGCGCGTGGACCGCCTCGGCCTCGGCGTGCGGCTCCCGCGCCGCTACGGCACGCCGCGCGGTGTCCGGCTCGCGGTCCAGCGGGCGCTCGGCCACCCGGCGCTGCGTGCGAACGCGCGCGCCGTCGCCCGCTGGGCGGCGGCGCACGACGGCCCGGCGACCGCAGCCGGGGAGATCGAGCGCTGGCTGGCACGGCGCGTCTAGGAACGGCGAAGGCCGCCCGGTGGGCGGCCTTCTGGAGCTCGGGGGGTGGGACTCGAACCCACAACGACTCGGTTAACAGCCGAGCATTCTGCCATTGAATTACCCCCGACCGGTGTATCGGGACCGAGGACCTCATCAGAGGTTATCGGCCGGTCTCGCTGGCGCAATAGTAGCGACGCCACCCTCGACCTCGGCGTGACAGTTCGCGCACAGGAGGACGCACTTCGCCGCCTCCTCCCGTGCGCGCTCGAGCGAGCGCGCGATGCCGCCGCCCGCGAGCGAGAAGCGCTTCGTCGTGGGGTCGCGGTGATGGAACTGCAAGGCCCCGAGGTAGCGCGCGTAGCCGCAGAGCACACACGCGCCGCCGGCCTCGCGGACCAACTGCGCCTTCAGGCGTCGCCGCCGGGTGCTGACGGCCTCCGCGTTGCAGCGACGGCATCGGTAGAGCCCGTTGCCGCCCGCGACGAAGCCGGTCCAGCCGTGCCGACGGCACTCGCGCAGCAGGACGAAGGGCTTGTCGTCATCCGGACGTCGGTAGTGAGCTGGTTGCGTGCGGAGCCCGTGCCGGGCCAGCCAATGGCGCACGGTCGTGGCGCTGACGTCGAGCGTCGCGGCGATCTGCCGCAGCGACATGCCCTGCTCGACGAGGGGCGCCAGCGTGTCACGCTCGATGCCGCCACGCGGGGCGTGCCGGGCGGCGTGCGAGCTGACCAGCCCGTGCTTGTTCATCCAGTACGCCACCGTCGATGCGGCCCGGCCGAGCTCGCGCGCGAGCGACTCGATCGATCGTCCCGCTGCGAGCTGCGCCTCGAGCCACTCCCGCTCCACGCGAGCCATAGGACGCGCGGGCGGAAGTTCGCCCCCTCAGGTGAGCTTGTGGCGGATCAGGTCGAGGACGCGCTGGCGCTCGACGGCCAGCTCGTGCATGTTCTCGGCGCCCTCGCCCGTGCGCGCGGCGGCGATGCGACGGTCGAGGCGATGGAGGTCGAGCTGCAGGCCCTCGAGCTCGAGCGTCGCGGGCGTGGCGTCGAGTTGTCCCGCGCGGATGACCAGCTCGGCGACCAGGCGCGCGAGGTCCTCGTCGCCCGCGGGCAGGTCCCCCGCCGGCGAGCGCAGGCGGCCGCGCAGGTACGCCGCGGCGCGTTGCGTCGTCGGCGCCGTGAAGCGCTGCTCGGGCTCGAGCTCGGCCAGTCGCGGCTCGCCCTCGTCGGGCAGCGCGATACAGAGCGCGAGGAACGCCCGCTCCTGCTGCTCGATGCGGTCGGGGGTGGGACGCGAGCCGTTGGCCGTGGGGTGTGCGGAGGGCATCGGACGCCGCGGCGCGGCGGGTCGCAGCAGCGTCTCGCGCACCAGCGAGTCGCTCATCCGCAGCCGGCTCGCGACGAGCTGGACCAGGTCGTCCTTGAGGATCGACGCCGGCAGCGGCGCGATGATCGGAACGACCTCGCTCAGGAGCCGGTCGCGGCCTTGCACCGTGCCGGTCTCGCCCGCGTCGAGGATGCGCTCGACCTGGAAGCGCTCGACCGCCACCGCGCCGTCGAGCAGCGCCTGCATCGCCTCGCCGCCGTCCTGCTGGACCACGTCGGCCGGATCGCGGCCGGGCGGCAGGCGGACGATGCGGAACTCCACGCCGCGGCCCTGCCGCGCCGCGTTGGCCGCGCGCAGCGACTCGATCGAGCGCGAGACGGCCTCCTGGCCGGCGCTGTCGGGGTCCTGGCAGAACAGCGCCTCCGGGGCCATGCGGGCCAGCGCGCCGACCTGGGAGGGGGTCAGCGCCGTCCCCATCGAGCCGACGACCTCGGTCACGCCCGCCTGGCGCAACGCGACCGCGTCCGTGTAGCCCTCGACGAGCACCACGCGCCCGGTCCGGGCCGCCGCGGCGCGGGCGAGGTCGGCGCCGTAGAGGATCGAGCCCTTGTGGAAGACCTCGTTGTCGGAGGAGTTCAGGTACTTCGGGCCCTGCCCCTCCCCCATCGCGCGCGCCCCGAAGCCGAGCACCGCGCCGCGGTGATCGGCCAGCGGGAACATGATCCGCCCGCGGAAGCGGTCGTAGATCCCGCGGCCCTCGCGCGAGCGGGCGGAGAGCCCGGCGGCGAGCAGCTCCTCCTCGGTGTAGCCCTCGCGGCGCGAGGCCATGAGCACCCTGTCCCAGGCCTTCGGCGCGTAGCCGACCCGGTACTCGCGCAGCACGCTCTCCTCGAGCCCGCGCTCGGCCAGGTACGCGCGCGCCCGCTCGGCCTCGCCGCTCTCCCACAGCACGCGCACGTAGTACGCGGCGGTGCGCTCGAGCAGTGCCAGCAGGCGCTCGCGCCGCTCACGCCGGGCCGCGTCGCGCGGATCCTCGGTCTCGCGCTCGAGCTCGACGTTGTAGCGGTCGGCGAGCGCCTCCATCGCGCCGGTGAAGTCCAGGCCCTCGGTCGCCATCACGAAGGCGAAGACGTCGCCGCCCGCTCCGCAGCCGAAGCAGTGGTAGAGCTTCTCGACCGGGTCGATGCCGAACGACGGCGTCCGCTCGTCGTGGAACGGGCACAGCCCCTGCAACCGGCGCTGCCCGGCGCGCCGCAGCTCCGTGCGCGCGCCGACGAGCTCGGCGAAGTCCACCGCGTCGCGGACGCGCTCGCGCGATTCCTGCGTGTAGCGCGGCATCAGACGGGCAGGCCGTGCGGCACGTAGCGCTCGGACCAGGCACGGATGGCGAAGCGGTCGGTCATCCCGGCGAGGTAGTCCACCACGCGGTGCTCGGTCGTGGCGCCGGGTGCGAGCTCCGGCGCGTCGTCGGGATGGGCGGCGAACCAGTCGAAGAGCCCGCGCAGCACCCGCTCGAGCTTCGCGTGCTCGGCGCGTGCGGTCGGGCCGAGGTAGACGTGCTCGAACATGAAGGTGCGCAGCCGCAGCATCGCCGAGCCGACCTCGTCGCCCTGGACCACGTCCCCGGCGCGCTCGGAGTGCTCGACGAGGTCGTGCACGAGCGTGTCGATCCGCGCCGACCCGCTCGCGCCGAGGATGGCGATCTCGCGCTCGGGCAGCTCGCCGGGCGAGAGCACCCCCGCGCGCACCGCGTCGTCGATGTCGTGGTTGATGTACGCGATCCGGTCGACGAGCTTGACGATCCGGCCCTCGAACGTCGCCGGCGTCCCCGCGCCGCTCGTGTGGCGCAGGATCCCGTCGCGCACCGGCGCGGTGAGGTTGAGGTCCTCGAGCACGTCGACGACCCGCAGCGAGTGCTCGTTGTGGCGGAAGCCGCGGCCGAAGCGCTCCCGCGCGCAGGCGTCGAGCACCGCCTCGCCGATGTGGCCGAACGGCGGGTGCCCCACGTCATGGCCGAGCCCGATCGCCTCGGCGAGGTCCTCGTTGAGTCGCAGCGCCCGCGCGACCGTGCGCGAGATCTGCGTGACCTCGAGCGTGTGGGTCAGCCGCGTGCGGTAGTGGTCGCCCTCGGGCGCGACGAAGACCTGCGTCTTGTGCTTGAGGCGCCGGAAGGCCTTGGAGTGCACGATCCGGTCGCGATCGCGCTGGAAGGGCGTGCGCAGCGAGCAGTCGTCCTCGGGGCGCGCGCGCTCGGCCGGGTACGAGCGCGCGGCCAGGGGCGAGAAGGACGCCTCCTCGAGTGCCTGGATCCTCGCCGCGTAGTCGTCGCGTCGAGGCGAAGCCGGTGATGAGCGAAGCGAGGCAGATGGCACGACCCCCATTGTGACCGGCGGTCCGGCCTTCTCACGAAGAATGTGCAATTGCCGCGCGCGCCGCCGCCACGCGGGCGATCGGCACGCGGTACGGCGAGCAGGAGACGTAGTCCAGGCCGGCCATGTGGAAGAAGTCGATCGACTCGGGATCGCCGCCGTGCTCGCCGCAGATGCCGAGCTTCAGCGCCGCCTTGCGCTCGCGCCCGACCCAGGCGGCCAGCCGCACCAGCCATCCGACGCCCGGCTTGTCGATCGTCTCGAAGGGCGAGCGGTCGATGATCTTGCGCTCCATGTAGACCGGCACGAACTTCGACTCGACGTCGTCGCGCGAGAAGCCGAGCGCCGTCTGGGTCAGGTCGTTGGTGCCGAAGGAGAAGAAGTCGGCGTGCTCGGCGATTCGGTCGGCGACGAAGCACGCGCGCGGGAGCTCGATCATCGTCCCGACCGTGTAGTCGTCGGCCTCGTTCAGCCCCTCCTCGGAGCCGATCCGGACGACGAGCTCGCGCAGGATCCGCAGCTCCTCCTCGTAGTCGACGAGCGGGATCATGATCTCGGGATAGGGCGGCTCCTCGACCGCTTGGGCCGCCCGCATGATCGCCCGGACCTGCATCTCGTAGATCTCCGGGTACATGATGCCCAGCCGGCAACCGCGGGTGCCGAGCATCGGGTTCTCCTCGTGGATCTCCTCGACCCGCGCGAGCGTCTTCTCGAGCTGCGGCAGGTCGTCGGTGCGCTCGATCCGGGCACGCTCGACCTGCGCGCGCAGGTCAGGCAGGTTCTTGAGGAACTCGTGCAGCGGCGGGTCGAGCAGGCGGATCGTGACCGGTAGCCCGCGCATCGCGTCGAAGAGGCCCTCGAAGTCCTCCTGCTGGAGCGGCAGGAGCTCGTCGAGCGCGGCGCGCCGGTCCTCCTCGGTGTCGGCCATGATCATCGCCCGCATCTTGGGCTGGCGGTCCTCGGCCATGAACATGTGCTCGGTGCGGCACAGGCCGATGCCCTCGGCGCCGAACTCGCGCGCCCGCCTGGCCGAGCCCGGGTCGTCGGCGTTGGCGCGCACGCCGAGCCGGCGGATCCCGTCCGCCCACTCGAGCACCCGGTCGAAGTACTCGTCGACCTGCGCGTCGATCAGCGGCACGTCCTCGAGCGTCACGCATCCCTTGGTGCCGTCGATCGCGATCCGGTCGCCCGCGTGGACCTCGGTGCCGTTGACGGAGATCGTCTGCGCCTCGAGGTCGATCGCCAGCGAGTCCGCGCCGACCACCGCGGGGCGGCCCATGCCGCGGGCGACGAGCGCCGCGTGCGAGGCCTTGCCGCCCTCGGAGGTGAGGATGCCCTTGGCGGCGTGGAACCCCGCGACGTCGTCGGCCTCCGTGTAGGGCCGCACGAGGATCACGTCGCGCCCCTCCTCGGCGGCCGCGATCGCGTCGCGCGCGGTGAACACGACCTCGCCCTTGGCCGCGCCCGGCGAGGCATTGACGCCGGACGCGAGCACCTCGAAGTCGGCCTTGGGGTCGAAGGTGGGATGCAGCAGCGCGTCGAGCGAGCCGGGGTCGATCGTCGCGAGCGCCTCCTCGCGGGTCAGCAGCTCCTCGTCGACCGCGTCGCACGCGAAGCGCACCGCCGCCTGGGCGGGCCGCTTGGCGTTGCGCGTCTGGAGCATGTAGAGCTGCCCCTCCTCGACGGTGAACTCCGTGTCCTGCATGTCCTTGTAGTGGCGCTCGAGCGTGCGCAGGATGTCCATCAGCTGCTCGTGCGCCTCGGGCATGACCTCCGCCATCTCGGAGATCTCCTTGGTGTTGCGCACGCCGGAGACGACGTCCTCGCCCTGGGCGTTGACGAGGAAGTCGCCGCTGGGCTCGGGCGCGCCGGTGATCTCGTCGCGCGAGAACGCCACGCCGGTGCCGCTCGTGTCGCCCTTGTTGCCGAAGACCATCTGCTGGACGTTGACCGCCGTGCCCCAGTCGTCGGGGATGTGGTTGATGCGGCGATACGACGCGGCGCGCTCGCCGGTCCAGGAGTCGAAGACGGCGCGGATCGCCTGGCGCAGCTGCTCCTGCGGGTCCTGGGGGAACTCGTAGAGCTCCTTGAAGCGACCCGTGAGCTCCTTCAGCGCGTCGACGTCGAGGTCGGTGTCGAGCTTGACGCCGCGGTCGGCCTTGACGGCCTTGATCGCGTCCTCGAACTGCTCGCCGGGGATGCCGTGGGAGACGTTGCCGAACATCTGCACGAACCGCCGGTAGGAGTCCCAGGCGAAGCGATCGTTCTCCGTCGAGCGGGCGAGGCCCTCGACCGACTCGTCGTTGAGGCCGAGGTTGAGGACGGTGTCGAGCATGCCGGGCATCGACTCGCGCGCGCCGCTGCGCACGGACACGAGCAGCGGGTCCTCGGCGTCGCCGAGCCGCTTGCCGGTGTGCTCCTGCAGGCGCTCGAGCGCCTCGGCGACCTCCTCGGCCATGCCGTCGGGCTCCTGCTGGCCGTCGCGCATATAGGCCACGCACGCCTCGGTGGTGATCGTGAAGCCGGCGGGCACGCGCTCGGCGCCGAGGACGCGCGTCATCTCGGCCACGTTGGCGCCCTTGCCGCCCAGCAGCTCGCGCATGTCCTTCGAGCCCTCGGCGAAGTCGTAGACCCACTTGCGATCGGCCATGCGAGCGATCCTAACCGGGCTCGGGGAGGAGTAGTGTCGGCAGTGCATGACGAGCGTGGCCGGCCCCTCGGATGCGGACACGGAGCGGCTTTCGGAAGCCTTCGACCGCTTCATCGACGCGCTGCGCCGGGCACGCGGCCGCGTCCCGGTCGGATCCGACCACCACCTGACGCTCGCCCAGCTGCACCTCGCGGGCGTCGTCGACGCCCATCCCGGGATGACCGTGCGCGAGCTGGCCCGCGCCGCGGGTGTCACCCAGCCGACCGTGACGCGCGCGCTCGACGGGCTCGAGCGCCACGACCTCGTGCGCCGCGAGGCCTCCCCGCGCGACCGCCGCTGCGTGCTGGTCGACCTGACCGACACCGGCCGCGAGCTGCTGCATGCCGAGCGTGCGCGGCTCGCCCAGCGCCGCCACGAGCTGCTCGCCCAGCTCTCCCCCGAGGAGCGTGCGCAGGCGGGCCGGATGCTCGACCGCCTCGCCGACCTCGTCGAGCGGATCTAGACCGTCAGGCGTGTGCCGGAGCGGGCTGGGGCGCCTCGTCGCGCTCCCAGCGGCCGACCGTGCGGCGCAGCTGCAGGTACGCGATGCCGCCCGGGACGGTGGGCAGCCAGAACGCGAAGACGCGATGGGTGAGCACGGCCAGCACGGCGATCCCGCCGCCCACGCCGAAGCCGAGCAGGACGGCGATGATCCCGCCGTCCACGCCGCCGACCCCGCCGGGCAGCGGCAGGAGGTTGCCGAGCGTGCCCACGAAGTAGGCCAGCACGATGACCGCGAGATGCGGAGGCGTGCCGAACGCCTTGAACGACGCCCACAGCACGGCGATGTCGAAGCCCCACCAGACCAGCGCGCCGACCGACGACAGCAGCGGCTTCTCGCGCAGGGTGCGCAGCGCGTCGCGCGTGCCCACCGCGACGGTGGAGAGCCCCTTACCGGCGGTGTCGAGGATGCGGCCGTGGCCGCGGCGGCCGAGGTCGTTGGGCAGCGCGGCGGCGGCCAGCGCGACGACGATGGCCAGCGCGCTCAGGCCGGCGGGCAGGAGCGTGAGCGACCACGGCGCAGGGCCGGGGAACAGCCCGAGCCACAGGCCGAGGCCGCCGACCAGCAGCGCGCCGACGTAGACCGAGTAGAGCAGGACGAGGAAGGCGACCATCCGCCGGGCCAC
>DATBDM010000305.1:0-11513 GCA_036269915.1 Solirubrobacteraceae bacterium
TACCTCGCCGAGCACGCCCGGCAGGACGACGTCCTGGCGCGGGTCGAGCGCGAGACGGCCGAGATGCCGCGGTCGGGGATGCAGATCACGCCCGACCAGGGCGCGCTGCTCACCGTGCTCGCCCAGCTGACGCAGGCGACCGACGCGCTCGAGCTCGGCACCTTCACGGGCTACAGCGCGATCTGCATCGCTCGCGGCCTCGCGCCACAGGGCAAGCTGACCTGCCTCGAGCTCGAGCAACGCTTCGCCGACATCGCGCAGCGCAATCTCGAGGACGCCGGCGTCGCCGACAGGGCGCACATCGAGGTCGGCCCCGCGGACGAATGGCTCGCGCGCCAGCCGGAGGACGAACGGTTCGACTTCGTCTTCCTCGACGCCGACAAGAGCGGCTACGCCGCCTACTACGAGCTGCTGCTCCCGCGCATGAAGCCCAACGGGCTGCTGCTGATCGACAACACGTTGATGGACGGCCGCGTCGTCGACCCACAGGACGACGCGACACGCGCCGTCGCGAGGCTCAACGACGCGATCGCCGCCGACGAGCGGGTCGACACCGCGATGGCGCTCGTCGCCGACGGCCTCACCTTCGTCCGCAAGCGATGACGATCGACGACCTCGCCGCGATCCAGCCCGCGCTGATCGAGGTCCAGGCGCGGATCTCGGAGTCGACGGCCCGCGACCTGCGCGGCGCCGGCGAGCTCGCCTCCGCGCTGTCGACGCACTTCGGAGTCGAGCCGACCGTCATCCAGGGCCGCGCCGGCCCGTTCGGCCGCACGCCCTACGACGGTGACCTCGAGGCCTCGCGCGCCGTGCTCCAGCAGGCCGGCGCGCTCGTCGCCGAGCGGCTCGCCGAGGGACGGCGCCCGGTCACGCTCGCCTCCGACTGCTCGATCGCGCTCGGCACGCTGCCGGTCGTCGGCGCGCGCGAGCCGCAGCCGCGGATCCTGTGGCTCGACGCGCACACCGACTTCGACACGCCCGCGACGTCGACCCTCTCCTTCCTCGGCTGCATGAGCCTCGCCGGCGCGACCGGGCAGTGGGACAGCGGGCTCGGGGCGATCGCGCCCGAGACCGTCGTGCACACCGGCGCGCGCTTCGATCCCGAGGCCTTCGACGAGGCCGGCCACCGGCAGGCGGAGACGAGCGGGATGACGATGATCGACGTCTCCGCCGACCTCGCCGAGCGCGTGCTCGCCGAGCTCGGCAACGCGCCTGTCTACGTCCACCTCGACCCGGACGTGCTCGACCCGTCGATCTACCCGATCCCGTACGGCCGGCCGGGGGGCCTGCAGGCCGACCAGCTCGTCGGGCTGCTCGGCGCGCTCGCCGCGCGCGGGCCCGTGCTCGGGATCGAGGTCACCGCGTACCACTCGGCCGACGACCCGGCCGAGCGCGCGAGCGTCACGCAGCTGCTCGGCGAAGCCGTCAGCGCCGCGCTCGGCTGAGACCGGTCAGGCGGCGCCGGCGAGCGTCCGCCGAAGCGCGGCGGGTACGCGCAGGTGATGCAGCCGCGGCTCGGGCGCGGGCTCGGTCTCGGTCACGCGCTCCTGGGCGACGACCTCCGCCGCGGCCTGCACGACCGCCGGATCCAGGCGCGCGCCGGCCGCGGCGTGCAGCAGCTCGAGCACCTCGCCGTGCGCCAGGCGCGGCGAGCCGGACGCGGTCAGCGAGCTCCAGGTGTCGGCAACGGCGAGCACGCGCGCGGCGAGCGGGATCGTCTCCCCCGCGATGCCGACCGGGCCGCCGCGGCCGTTCCACCACTCCGTCGTGACCTGCGCGTCCATGTTCGCCGGGCTCGGATCGCGCAGCGTCGCAGCCGCGTAGTCGATCGGGTCGCCGGTGGCCGGGCGCCGCAGCGCGGCGGCGGTGACCGAGGCGAGGTGCCGGCGCTCTGACCGCGAGAGCCCGAGGTGCGCGCCGAGCGCCTGCGCGTAGCGGCGCGTCGCCGTCGCGCGGTCGAGCTTGCCGACCGGACGCGTGCGCGCGGCGTAGGTGAGCCAGCTCTGCGGGAGCACCGCGATCAGCGCGAACAGCGCGAGGCCGAGGATGCCGTGCACGCCGACCAGCTCGACGGTGACCGCGCCGAGCGCGACCATGATCGTGGCGGCCGGGACCATGTCGACGAGTGCGCGTGTGATCGCGCGGAACGGGGCGCCGACCCACAGCGTCGCGTAGATCGCGGGGCCGACGGCCCAGCCGACGACGAACTGGCTCCAGCCGGCGACGAGCAGCCAGGCGAGCATGGTGGACAGGCCGGCTGAGGGAGGCGCGGCGGAGAGGACGAGGGCGGCGGCGATGGCCTGCCAGCCGTACAGGGCGAGGTTGGCGAGCGCGCCCGCGCGGAAGGCGCGCGCGGGGCGGGTGACGGCGTCGAGCGCCCAGGGCGCGAAGAAGACGACGAGCGCGGGCAGCGGGCCGGCGACGACCACGGCGAGCAGCACGAGGGCGATCGTGGCGTCGAAGGCCACGCCGGTGGGCAGCGGGACCTCGCTGCGGTCGGCGATCACGGCCAGCACCGCGATCACGGCGACCAGGCCGAGACGATCCCAGCTCGAAGCCGGGGCAAAGGTGAGGAAGGCAGCGATCAGCGCAGCCACCGCCGCCGCGTGGAGGGACAGACCCACCCACTGCCGGCGCACGAGGCGCGGTCCTGCCTTGATGGTCATCGGCGGCATCCCCGACGGATCATCCCCGATACCAGGGGGAGTTCTCAAGCGAGATCGACAAGTCGACCCGAAAAGTCGGGATCGAAGCGCTCAGCACTTCCAGCTCATGGGGCCTCCCTCTGTCGTCCGACGGATCGTCCCTCAACGATTCGTCCAGTCCGACCGCGCACAGTACCCCCTGCCTCGCAAAACGAACAGGCAGGCCGAACCCGGTGTGCTAGCGCACCGGAGAGGGGAGTGACGCGGGAGCCCGCGTCAGCCATGCGGTCAGCTGGTCGTAGACCGCCGGATGGCTGAGCAGATCGAAGTGGGTCAGGCCTGGGAGATGTCGCCCATTGTCGACCTCGAAGGGGATCGAGCGGCTCCCCTCACGCCCCGCTCCGGAGGCGCTGGGAAGCCGCACGAGCAGGTCGCCGAGGACCCGGCCGAACGGCTCCGCGAGGGTGGCCCCGATGAAGTAGTAGGCGGCGTCCGGGAGGAAGGGGACCTCCTGGCAGCGGTCGCGGAGGTACTCGTCAGGATCGTGACCCAGCCAGTCGGCCTCGGCCAGCGAGCCGTACCGAAGGTCCTTGATCCCGACGCTGCGCCCGTTGACGACGCGGCCGAACGGCGCGGTCTCGGGGAGCCTCGACAGCGCCCAGCCGAGCACGCTGACGCCCTTCTCGAGATCGGCGCCCAGATGCGGCGAGCCGAGCGTGAAGACGTGGCGGACCGGGGCGATCCAGGCGTGGTCGTGCTGCTCGCCCCAGTGACAGGCGCTGCGCGCGACCAGCCCGCCCATCGAGTGCCCGACGAGCGTGACCTCCTCCACCCCGACCGGCCACGCGGCGACCGTCGCCTCGAGCAGCTCCGCCAGCGCGCGGCCGTTGTCGGAGATGTGCAGGCCGGTGTTGTAGCGGAGGGTCAGCGGGGTGTAGCCGAGCTCGTCGGCGAGCCGCTCGCCATAGGTGCGGCGGACGCCGGCGCCGCGGCCGATCGGTGACAGCCGCCACGAGTCCTCGGTCTCGACGAGCCCGTGGACGAAGACGGCGAGCCGGCCCGTCGCCGCCGGGAAGGCGCTCGCCAGCGCCTCCGGCTCGGGCGCGACGTCGCGCCCCTCGACGCGGACCGCCATCTCGAGCGCGAGCGGGCTGCCCTGCTCGGCGAGCGCATCGCCGGCGTAGCCGTTGATCGCCGCGAGCGCGAGGCCGCCGCGCACGGTCGTGCCGAGCGCGGGCGCGTCGCCGGGGGCGCGGAGCGCGAGGGCCTCCGACGCGCCGCGCGGGAGCGCGCCCACGCCGTTGCGGACGGCGGCATGGACGCCCTTGGTGGCGCCGTCGTGCAGGACCCGGATCGGCGCGCCGATGGCACCGAGGGCGCCGAAGACGCGATCGGCGACCGCCAGGTGCACGTCGCGCGCCAGCAGCCCGAAGCCGCCCACGAAGTTGGCCGCGACCGTGCCGGTCGCTCGGATCTCGTCGCGCCGCATCGGTCAGATCATCCCCTTCGCACTCGCCTGCAACAAGTTCGTGGATCGTTGCAGACGCCGCGGCCAGAAGGCGCCGGAACTACCCGCGTTGCCAGAACGGCTCGGCCACCAGGGCGGCGGCGAGCGCGGCGCGGCCGCCCTCGAGCACCGGCTCGCCGTGGGTGACCAGCACCCGCCGCGGGTCGAGCGCGACGAGCGGCTGGAGCGTCGGGTTGAAGCGCTCCTGATGGAAGCGGCGGCGGCCCTCGTCGACGGCGGACTGCGCCCAGACGCGCAGCTCGCCGCCGGTCTCGACCACCGCATCTCCGAACACGACGGCGCGCTGCGACGGCAGCCACATCGGCAGTTCGAAGCGCCGCGGCCGGCCGATCGCGAAGGCGCGGGCGCCGCCGGGCAGCGGCGCGCCGGGCTCGGCGACGCGGAACGCGCTCGCGTCCTCGAGCCGCTTGGCCGTGGCGGGGTGGCCGTGGATCGTCGCGCCGTAGCGGGCGGCGAGCTCCTCGGAGCTGCGCGCGTGGTAGGGGATGGTGACGAGGATCGCCGCCGGCCCGTCGACGATCGTGTCGAGCGCCTCGAGCAGCGCGGCGCGCGTGCCGCCCTCGGGCAGCAGCGGGTCGATCAGCAGCGTGACGCCGTCGGCGCGAACAGCAAAGGCGGCGACCTCGGCGCCGAACTCGCCCGGATGCCACTCGGGATGGCGCGCCGTCCAGCGCCAGAGCCCGTCGACCAGCTGGGCGGGGAGCGCGCTCACGACAGCGCTCGCACCGCAGCGGTGACGGCGGCGGCGACGAGCACGATCTCGATCGT
Organism: Solirubrobacteraceae bacterium; assembly: GCA_036269915.1. Taxonomy (GTDB): domain Bacteria; phylum Actinomycetota; class Thermoleophilia; order Solirubrobacterales; family Solirubrobacteraceae; genus DATBDM01. The sequence goes on from DATBDM010000305.1 coordinate 4,942, forward strand.
CGAGCGCCGCAGCGCGATCGCGCCGGTCGCGGCGGCCAGGCCGGCGACGCGGGCGTCGACGACGAGCTTGCCGTCGCTCGAGAAGGTCTGGACGATCACCAGCGCCGCGATCAGGCTCGGCGCCAGCAGCGCGACGAGCCGCTCGAGCGGCGCGGGCAGCGCGCGGCCGCCGAGCGCGACCGGTCCGGCCGCCTTGATCGCCGCCGTGCCGACCGCGAGCGCCGCCACCGTGGCCCAGGCCGCGCTCACGCGGCCACCCTGCGCCGGCGCAGCACCCCGGTGAGCGCGGCGAGCCCGGCGGCCAGGACCGGGACGCCGGGCGGAACGAACGGGATCAGCACCAGCGCGATCGCCGCGGCGATCGCGGCGGCGAGGCGCGCGTCGCCTGAGCGCAGCTCCCCGGCCAGCAACGACAGGTAGAACGCCGGGAACATCGCGTCGAGCCCGAGCGTCTCCGGGTTGCCGATCGCCGAGCCCGCGAGCGCGCCGACGATCGTGCCGCCGACCCAGCCCGCGAACTGCGGGACCGCGCCGCCGATCAGGATCTCGCGGTCGAAGCGCCCCTGCTCGTCGGCGGCGAGCGCCCACGACGCGTCGACCACGGTCTGGCCCTCGGCGGCGCGGCGCAGCCTGCCGCCTCGCGTCGCGGGCGCGGCCGCGATCCCCATCGGCAGGAAGCGCGCGTTGAGCAGCAGCCCCGCCCCGACGGCCGCGGCGGCCGTCCCTCCCGCGCCGAGCACGCTGAGCGCCGCGAACTGCGCCGAGCCCGCGAACACGATCGCCGACATCACGATCGCGGCCACGCTGCCCATGACCGGAGCGGCCAGGACGCCGAAGCTGACGCCGATCGCGAAGGTCGGCGGCACGAGCGGGAGCGCCGCTCTGATCCCTCGCTGCATCGCCGGAGTCTATGGTCCCGGGAGGGCGATCTAGGCGGTCTGCAGCGCGGGGCGGGCGACGCGCCCGGCGAGTGCCTCGAGCGGCACGGGCCGTCCGAGCAGGTAGCCCTGGCCGAGCCCGCAGCCGAGCTCGCGCAGCAACTGGCGCTGGTCCTCGCGCTCGATGCCCTCGGCGACGACCTGGAGGCCGAACAGCGTCCCGAGCTGCACGAGCATGCTCAGCAGCGCGCGGTCCTTCGGCGAGCGGCCGTGGCCGTCGACGAACGGCTTGGGGATCTTCAGCACGTCGACCGGGAGCTCGCGGAGCGCGGCGAGCGACGAGTAGCCGGTCCCGAAGTCGTCGAGCGCGATCCGCACGCCACGGGAGCGCAGCGCGGTCAGCACCTCGATGGCGACCGGCTCGTCGGTGGCGAGCACGCTCTCGGTGAGCTCGAGCACGAGGCGGCCGGCCACGAGGCCGGACTCCGCGAGCGCCTCGTCGACCGCGCCGATCAGCTCGCGCGAGCGCAGGCCCGCGGCGGAGACGTTGACGTGGACGGCGGGCGCGAGTCCGGGCAGCACCGCGGCGGCGCGGCATGCCTGCGCGAGGATCGTGCGGTCCAGCGCGCCGACCAGCCCGGTCTCCTCGGCCGCGGGGACGAAGTCGCAGGGGCCGAGCAGCCCGTGGCGGGGATGGCGCCAGCGCGCGAGCGCCTCGACGGCGACGACCTCGCCCGTCTGCAGGCCAACGATCGGCTGGTAGTGGGCCTCGATCTCGCCCTCGGCGAGCGCGCGGCGGATCTCGGCGGCGCGCGGGCGCGCCTGCAGCCCGGCGTCGCGCATCTCGGGCGTCCACACGCGGACGTGGCCCTTGCCGGCCTGCTTGGCGCGGTACATGGCGACGTCGGCCTGCTTCATCAGCTCGTCCGGCGTCGCGCCGCCCGTGGGGGCCGAGGCGATGCCGACGCTCGACCCGACCGACAGCCGCGCGCCGTCGGCGACGACGTCGACGAGCCCCTCGAGGATCCGCGCCGCGACGGCCTCGCCGTGGACGTCGTCGACGTCCTCGAGCAGCAGCGCGAACTCGTCGCCGCCGAGCCGGGCGGCGACGTCGTCGGGGCGCACGCAGTCGCGCATGCGGTCGGCGAGCGCGACGAGCACCGCGTCGCCGGCGGCGTGGCCGCCCTCGTCGTTGATGCGCTTGAAGTCGTCGAGATCGACGTAGAGCAGCGTGACGCTGCCGTGCGCGCGTGAGAGCGACTCGTCCAGGCGCGCCATCAGCAGCGCGCGGTTGGGCAGCCCGGTGAGCGGGTCGCGGAAGGCCTGCTCCTCGAGGCGGGCCTGCAGCTCCTGCATGCGGCCGATCGCCTGCTCGAGGCGGTCGAACTCGAACGACATGCCGGCGTGCTCGGCCAGCGTCTCGAAGAGGCGCAGGTCGCTGCGGCTGAAGGAGGTGGTGACGCCGATGCGATCGCCGAGGATCATCACGCCGGTGAGGCGCTTCTCGCCGGGCACCGGGGCGACCAGGGCCTGCTCGATCCCGCGACCCTCGAGGTAGCGGTGCAGCTCGCCGGTGCTCGTGCGGCGCTCGACCAGCACCGCGCGGTCGTCCTGCACGCAGTCGCGCAGCGCGGCGGCCAGCGACGGCGCGACCGGCTCCATGATGTCCCGGCCGCCCTCGCCGAGCGCGGTGCGCAGCGGGATGTCGCCGCCGGTCGCGAACAGCACGACCTCCGCGGTGCGCACACGGAAGCTCTCGCGGCAGCGCGCGAGCAGGTTCAGCAGCCCGGTCTCGAGGTCGGGCGCGCGCGAGACCGAGCGGGCGACCTCGTAGAGGAACTCGAGGCTCTGGTGCTTCGTGCGCTCGGACAGGTAGGCGCGGTAGGCGAGCAGCAGGATCGCCGACGGCGGCAGCAGCAGCCAGCCCGAGCGGACGTCCTCGGCGACGACCGAGGCGCAGGCGAGGCCGACGCTCGTGTTGGTCAGGGCGACCACCAGGTCGGCGCCCATCATCATCGCCAGCTGGCGCGAGGGAACCGCGCCCTCGGTCAGCCCGATCGCGCAGAAGACCAGGAAGGCGCCGACGAGCGAGCCGCAGGCGACCGCCGCGAACGTCGCCGCCCACAGCGTCGGGCCGGACGCGTGCAGCGACGGCGCGAGCGCGTGCAGCACGATCACCGCGAGGCTCGAGGTCAGCGTCAGCTGGGCGAGGTTGAAGGCGAGCTTGACCGGCGAGTGGCCGCGGCGCAGCGCCAGCACGAGCGCCGAGCCCGCGACCTGCGCGATCACGACGTCCTGCGGGTGCGCCAACAGCAGGCCGAGGATCAGCGGCAGTTCGGACAGCGAGAGCGAGTGCGCGCTCCCGCGCACGTGCGCATGCACCACGAACAGCTCCGCCACCGCGAAGCCGATGGCGAGCATCCACCACGGGATGCGCACCCCGGCGTCATACGCGCCGAGCCCCCGGACCACCTCGGTGAAGAGGAAGACGCCGAGGGCGAGGGACACTGCGATGAGGGTGCCGAGCGCGAGGCCGGCAAGGCGCTCGCGACGGGCGGTGACCTGCGCGGCCGTCACGATCCCGGCGCGCTCCCGTCGTCCCACTCACCGCCGGACCAGGTGCGCCCGGACCAGGTACGGCCCGACCACGTACGCCCGGACCAGGTGCGGCCCGACCACGTACGGCCGTTCCAGCGGGAGTTCCCAGCGGAGTTGCGGCCGGAGTCGTCGGCGTTGTTGCTCTGCGCGAGGTCGAAGATCGCGTTGCGGAACGACTGCTTCGCCGAGTCCGCCGACGGGGTGATCAGGCCGGCCAGGCGGCTCAGGTCGACCCGGCCGTTGCCCTCCGCTGCGGCGGGCGCGCCGAGGTCGGCCGCCGAGGCGTCGAGGATCACCTTGACCTGATCGGGCGACAGGCGCGGACGCTGCTGGAGCACGAGCGCGGCCAGGCCGGAGGCGACCGCGGTGGCCTGTGAGGTGCCGCTGCCGCGGAAGTACCGGTCGCCGACGCGGGCGCCCGGGAACTGCATGTCGAGCGAGGAGCCCGGTACGCGGAAGGACACGATGCCCGTGCCCGGCGCGACGAAGTCGGGCTGCCGGATGCTGCTCCCGCGGCTCGAGAACGAGGCGACGCCGTCGTCGGAGGGATCGAGCGTGCCGTTGGTGTCGAGCGCGCCGACCGCGATCACGTACGGATCGGCGGCGGGGACGTCGAGCGAGGTGGCGTCGGCGCCCTTGTTGCCCGCGGCGGCGACGACGACGAGACCGCTGCGCCAGAGCGCCTCGGCGGCGTAGGCGAGCGGGTCGCGGACGTAGCCGGCCGAGCTCGCGTCGACGCCGAGCGACAGGTTGACGATGCGGATGTTCAGGCCCGGGTCGTCCGCGTGGCGACGGACCCAGTCGAGCCCGACCAGGACGCGCAACAGGCTGGTCTGGCCATCGGAGTCGGCGACCTTGACGCTGACGACCGTGGCACCGGGCGCCACACCGGTGACGTCGCCGTCGCGGCCGGCGATCACGCCGGCGAGGTGGGTGCCGTGGCCGAAGGTGTCGAGCCCGCGCAGGTCGGCGCTGTAGGCCTCGTCGGAGAAGTCCGGGCCGCGGACCACCTGGCCGCTGTCGAGGCCCTGGACGCGCATGACGCCCGAGTCGACGACGGCGATGCCGACGCCGGAGCCGTCGCCGCCGGCGTCCTGGATCGCCTGCGCGCCCGAGGCGCCGCGGACGATCGCCATCGAGGTGGCGGCGTCGCTGGAGCCGTCGTCGCGGACGCTGAGGCCGACGTTCGGAGAGGCGGTGCGGACGAGCGGCGAGGCCGACAGGCGCGCGAGCGCGCCCGCGGGGACACGGGCGGCGAAGCCGCCGATGAGCGGCAGGCGGCGGCCGGCGCGGCCGCCGAGGCGGGCGACGAGCGCGCGGGCGCCGGCGTCGTGGCCGGCGGCGGGGACGACGACGGCCGTCTGCAGCGCCGGGGCGGGGGCGCGCAGCGGCATGGCCTGCGCGGCCGCGGGCGCGAGCGCGGCGACGAGCACCGCCACGGCGGCGGCGAGCCACTTGCGCCCGTTGCGCGGGCGGCGTCCTCCATCCCAGCGGATGCCGAAGACGACCGTGTCCTCGACCTCCCGTTGCGTCCGTTCGACCATCCCGGTCGTCCTCCAGCAGTCGCTTTCCCTCCGGCAGCAGGCGCGCCCCGTGCGCCTGATTCCGGTTCATGTGCGTCTGCCATCGGCAGAAGGCGCGAAAGCTCGCGTCGCACATCCGTCCACGCCTTCGCGGTGGGGCGAAGGTTGGACGGATGTCTGATGAAGGAACTAGCCGAGGACGCGCTGAAGGCGGCGCTCGAGGGCGCCGGCCATGGCGTCGCGGATCGCGCCCGGCTCGAAGCGCTCGACCAGCTCGGCCATGAAGCCCTCGATCACCAGGCGCTTGGCGAGGTCCTCGCCGAGGCCGCGCGAGCGCAGGTAGAAGACCTGCTCGGGATCGATCTGGGCGATCGCCGCGGCGTGCGTGCAGCGCACGTCGTTGGCGAGGATCTCGAGGCCCGGGATCGCGTCCGCGTGCGCGCGCTTGGAGAGCAGCAGGTTGCGGCACTCCTGGAACGCGTCGGTCTGCTGGGCGCCCGGGTCGACCTTGATCATCCCGCGCCAGACCGCGGACGAGCGGTCGGCCAGGATGCCGCGGAACGCCAGGTCGCTGGTCGTGTTGGCCGCGCCGTGCTCCTGCGTGGTGTCGTAGTCGATGTGCTGGCGGGCGTGCGGAGCGTAGGCGCCGGTCACCTTGGCGTGCGAGCCCTCGCCGGCCAGCAGCGTCTCGGTGCGCACCTTGCCGGAGCCGGAGCCGAAGCCGACCACGACCCAGTCGAGCGAGCCGTCGCGCGCCACCTCGGCGCGCTGTGAGCCGAACACGTAGGAGCGCTCGTTCATGTCCTGGGCGCCGACGAAGCGCAGCCTGGCGTTCTGGCCGACGCGCAGCTCGACCACCGAGTTCAGCAGGGCCTCGCCGTCGGGTGAGCCGGACAGGTGCTGCTCCCACACCTCGGCCTCCGCGCCCTCGTCGAGCACGACGAGCACGCGGCGGTGCAGCGCGACGCCGGCGGCGTCGGAGATCGCCGTCAGGACGATCGGCGCCTCGACCTTCACCCCGCGGGGCACGTACACGAACGCGCCGCCGGTCCAGCCGGCGTCGTTGAGCGCGGTGAACACGTCCTGGTCGGGGTCCACCACCTGGCCGAGGTGCTGCTCGACCAGCGCGGCGTGCGACTCGACGGCCAGCGTCAACGGCACCACGAGCGCGCCGTCCTCGGTCCCGCCGTCCAGCACGCGGCCGTCGACCTGGCCGAGGTGGATGGCGCCCTCGGGCGCCTCCAGCAGCGTGTCGACGCGGTCGACCGCCGACGCGTCGCCCTCGCCGGGCGCGGCCGCGGTGAACGCGGCGAGGTCGAGCTTCGCCAGGTCGGTGAACTCCCAGCCGGCGCGCCCCTTGAAGCGCGGCAGGTCGAGCTCGGCGGCGCGCCGCGCCGCCCCGGAGCGCCGCTCCTTCAGCCAATCGGGCTCGCGGACGGCGGCCAGCTCAGCCAATGGAGCCCTCCATCTGGAGCTCGATGAGGCGGTTCATCTCCACCGCGTACTCCATCGGGAGCTCCTTGACGATCGGCTCGATGAAGCCGTTGACGATGAGCTTGCCGGCCTCGTCCTC
>DATBDM010000306.1:0-5657 GCA_036269915.1 Solirubrobacteraceae bacterium
CATGAGCGAGGAGGCCAAGAACGAGTCCAAGACGATCCCGGCGGCGATCAACCGCGTGCAGATCGCCGTCTTCGCGATCTACTTCACGCTGCCGTCGGTCGCGCTGTCCGCGCTGCCGGTGACGCGTGGCCCGGACGGGCACTACACCACCAAGCTCGGGCTGACCGAGGAGCAGGGCGGCTTCGCGGGTGACCCGATCCTCGGCGTCGTCAAGCAGATCAACCTCGGGTTCCTGCAGCACCCGGCGGAGATCTACGTCGGCCTGCTGGCCGCCACGATCCTCTTCCTCGCCACCAACGCGGGCATCATCGGCGTCTCCCGGCTCGTCTACTCGATGGGCATCCACCGGCAGCTGCCCGACGGCCTGCGCCGATTGCACCCGCGCTACCGCACGCCGTGGATCGGCATCATCGTCTTCTCGAGCTTCGCCGTGCTCGTCTGCCTGCCCGGCCAGGCGAACTTCCTCGGCAACATCTACTCGTTCGGCGCGCTGCTCTCGTTCACGATGGCGCACGCGTCGGTGATCAGGCTGCGCTACAAGCTGCCCGACGTCGAGCGGTTCTACAAGGGCCCGGGGAACCTGCGCGTCGGCAACGTCGACCTGCCGCTGTTCGCGGTGGCCGGCGGGACGTTCACGGCGATCGCGTTCGTCGTGATCGTCGTCCTGCACCCCGCCGTGTCGATCGTCGGCGTCGGCTGGCTCGCGGTCGGCTCGGTCATCTACGTGCTCTTCCGCCGTCACCACGGCCTCGACCTGACGTCGACCCACAAGGTCGCGATCCCACAGCCGGTCGTCGACCACGAGGCCGAGTACGACTCGGTGCTCGTCCCGCTCTCCGACGGCGCCTACGACGACACGGTGATGGCGACCGCGGCCAAGCTCGCCGCCCGCCGGCGCCGCGGGATCCACGTGCTCTCGCTGGTCACCGTCCCGAACGCGCTGGCGATCGACGCGCCGATGGAGGATGCCGAGGCGGCCGCGCACTCGCTGGTCGAGCAGGCCAAGGTCCAGGGCGGCCGGCGCGTGTCCGGGCACGTCGAGCGCATCCGCGCCGGGCAGGCCGGCCGGCGGATCGTCGAGGAGGCGAGCGACATGCGCGCGGCCGCGATCGTGATGCCGCTGCCGCGCCGCGTCGACGGCGCCTCGCTGTTCGGCAAGACGCTCGAGACGGTGCTGGCGGAGCGGCCCTGCCGTGTCGTGATCGAGTCGACCCCCGACGGCAACCTCAACGAACAGCGCCGCAGTGCGCTGGAGCGGGCGGCGCTCGCGTGACCGGGCTCGCCCCGAAGGTCCTGTCGGTCATCCTCGTCGTGCTCGGCGTGGCGATCATCGTGCGCACGTTGGCGGCCGGCGGCGGCCCGATCGCCTTCGGCCTGCTCATGGGGCTGCTGTTCATCGGCGCCGGCGCGCTTCGCTTCATGCTGGAACGGCGCCGCTGATGCCGCGCACCGCTCCACCCTCGGTCAGGCGCCTGCGCGGCGCCCGGGTCAACACGCCGGAGGGGCTCCGCCGCGGGCTCGGCTCCCCGGCGCTGTTCGGGATCGTCCAGGGCTTCGTCTCCGCCTCGCTGTACTTCGCGGTCGGCGTCGTCGCCGAGCGCGCGCTCGGGCTGACGTGGGTCGTCTTCCTCGTCGGCTTCCTGCTCTTCACGCTGGTGATGGTCTCCTACGTCGAGGGCGCCTCACTGCACCAGGAGCGCGGCGGCGCGACGGTCATCGCCCGCTACGCCTTCAACGAGCTGTGGAGCTTCATCGCCGGCTGGGCGATCTGCCTCGACTACCTGATCCTGATCGCGCTGACCGCCTTCGCGATCTCCGACTACGCGGCGATCTTCTGGTCGCCGCTCGCGAGCGGGTTCCCGGAGTTCTGCGTCGGCTTCGCGGTCATCGCGTACGTGACGGTCAACAACGTGCGCGGGATGACCGCGCGTCGCTACGACCGCGCGGTCGTGATCGTGCTGCTCGACCTCGTCCTGCAGATCGTCCTCGTCGTCCTCGGCATGGCCCTCCTGTTCGAGCCGGAGGTGCTCACCCACCCGGCCGCGGTGACCGGCAAGAGCGTGCAGCTCGGCGACCTGCTGTGGGCGATCCCGCTCGTCCTGGTCGCCTTCAGCGGCATCGACGCCTCCTCGGGGCTGTCGGGACAGGTCGCGGTCGGCCGCAGGGGGCTCAAGCGGCTCGTCGCGGTGCGCCTGGTCGCGACGCTGATCCCGTACGTGGGGATCGCGCTGGTCGCCTCCTCGACGCTGCCGGTGGAGCGCGCGGGGGAGGGCGGCCCGGCGTCGTGGATCGAGGCGCCGATGCTCGGCGTCGTCGCGGACTTCCAGCAGCCGTTCCTGCACGACGGGCTGCGCTACCTCGTGGCGATCTCGGCGATCGCGATCCTGATCGCGGCCTGCCAGGCGGCGATGCTCGGGCTGTCGCGGCTCGGCTACTCGCTCGCCCTCAACCGCCAGATCCCGTCGCTGGTCGGCTACCTGCACCCGCGCTTCGGCACCCCCGTGGCGGTGATCGGCATCGGCTCGGCGCTGGCGACGATCCTGCTGATCCCCGCCAACCTCAAGCTGCTGCTCGGCATCTCCGCGTTCGGCACCACGGTCGCGTTCACGCTGGTCTGCGTCGCCGTCTGCCGGCTGCGCTGGAAGGAGCCGACCCGCGACCGGCCGTACAAGGTCCCGCTGAACGTGCGCATCGGGGGCGCCGAGCTGCCGATCCCGACCGCGATCGGCGCCGTCCTCTTCGCGCTCGCGCTCGTCGCCGTGCTCGCCTACCACGGCGGCGGGCGGTGGGTCGGCCTGGGCTGGATGGCCTTCGGGATCGCCGTCTACGCCATCTACCGCATCTCCGAGGGCAAGTCGCTGACCAAGCGCGTGACGGTCCCGGAGCGGATCCTCAAGCGCGAGCGCCCCGACGCGGAGTACGGCTCGATCCTCGTGCCGGTCGTGGGCGAGGAGATCGACGACGACATCATGCAGACCGCCGGCCGGCTTGCCGCCGACGAGGACGAGGACCTCGGCGAGGGCGGCGCCGTGATCGAGGCGATCTGGGTCTTCGAGGTGCCGATGGCGCTGCCGCTGGACTCACGCGTGCCCGACAAGGAGCTCAAGCGGGCCCGCAAGGCGCTCGCGCGGGCGAAGGCGGTCGGCGAGGAGTACGAGGGGGTCGAGGTCGCGACCGCGGTGGTGCGCGCGCGGCGCGCCGGGGAGGCGATCGTGCACGAGGCCAAGCGCCGCGGCGTCGAGGCCATCGTGCTCGCCGCCGAGGAGCCGACCCGCCTGCGCGGCGGGCTGCGCTACGGCGGCAAGCAGGGCCTGCGCGACACCTTCGTGGGGGAGACCACGCGCTACGTGGTCCAGAAGGCGCCGTGCCGCGTGATCCTCACCGCCCCGCCCGCCCACCGCGATGCGGTGCAGGACCCCGCCACCGTCGCCGACGAACGCGCTCCCGTCTCGCTCGGGCACCCCGCATCCGTCGCCGTCGACGCAGCTGCCGACGGGCACTCATCTCGCTAGAGTCCGCGCCCGTGTTCGTGCTCGTGATCGGCGCAGGACGGGTCGGGTCCTCGGTCGCCACCTCGGCCCTCCGGGCCGGCCACACCGTTTCGGTCCTCGACGAGGATCCGCTCTCCCACGAGCGGCTGGACGTGGAGCTCGGCCGCTCCTGGGAGGAGGCCGGCGGGCGCTTCACCATCGGCACCGCGCTCGAGCTCGACGCGCTCGAGGAGGCCGGCATCGTGGACGCCGACGTCTTCATCGCCTCCACCAACGGCGACAACACCAACCTCGTGGTCGCCCAGATCGCGCAGCGCCGCTTCGACGTGCCGCGGGTGATCGCCCGCGTGCTCGACCCGCGCCGCGCCGCCTGGTACCGCGAGCAGGGCGTGCACACGATCTGCCCGACGCAGATCGCGATCGAGCAGCTCGAGCGCGCCGCCCTGACCGAGCCCGACGAGGTCGCGTGATGGCCGACGGCCTGTACGTGATCATCGCGGGCGCCGGCAAGGTCGGCTGGAACCTCGCCCGCGAGCTGATCGAGAAGGGCGACGAGGTGACGGTGGTCGAGCAGGACCGCCGGCGCTACCTGACGGTCGAGCAGGAGCTCGAGCACGCCGTCCAGTACGGCGACGCCACCGAGCTGTGGGTGCTCGAGCGCGCCGGCATCCAGCGCGCGGACCTCGTCGTGGCGGTCACCGGGGACGACGAGGACAACCTGCTGATCTGCCAGGTCGCCAAGGAGAAGTACCTCTGCGAGCGGATCATCGCCCGCGTCAACAACCCGCGGAACCTCGAGCACTTCAAGCTGCTCGGGATCCAGCCGGCGGTGTCGGCGACCGACCTGATCCTGCGCCTGATCGAGCACGAGGTCCCGCGCTACGGGCTCGTGCACCTGCTCGACCTGCCGGAGGAGCGGCTCGAGATCATCGAGCTCGTGGTCTCCGACGCGGCGCCCGCGGCCGGCACGCGCGTGGCCGAGTTGGAGCTCCCGGAGGGCGCGCTGGTGATCTCCGTGCTCCGCGACGGCTCCGGCTTCGTGCCCAAGGCGGACACCGTGGTCGAGGCGGGGGACGAGGTCCTCGTGGTGCTCGATCCCGGGCTGGAGGACGCGATCACGGCGCAGTTCGTGGCCGACGGAGACGGGAGGGACGGATGAGCGAGCGCGACGTGGACATCCTGATCGTGGGCGGCGGCCTGGCCGGCGCGTCCTGCGCCGAGGCGCTGCGCGAGGACGGCTTCGGCGGCTCGGTGCTGCTCGTGGGCCGCGAGCCGCATCCGCCCTATGAGCGCCCGCCGTGCTCGAAGGACCTCCTGCGCGGCGAGTCGGAGCCCGACGACGCGCACCTGCACCCGGACGAGTGGTACGCGGAGCACGACATCGAGCTGCTGACGCGCACGAGCGTGCTGAAGCTCGACCCGGCGGCGAAGTCGGCCGAGCTCGCGCACAAGCAGACCGTGCGCTACGACCGCGCGCTGCTCGCCACGGGCGCCAACATCAACCGGCTGCGCGTCGAGGGCGGCGACCACGACGGCATCCACTACCTGCGCACGCTCGGCACCTCGGTGTCGCTGCGCGAGGATGCGGCCGACGCCGAGAAGGTCGTGCTGATCGGCGGCTCCTACATCGCCTCCGAGGTCGCCGCGTCGCTGACCGTGATGGGCAAGCGGTGCACGATGGTGATGCTCGAGGACGCGCCGCTGTCGACCGGCTTCGGCGCCGCGGCGGGGGAGTTCTTCGCCGGCCTGCTCGGCTCGCACGGGATCGAGTTCGTCACCGGCGACGGGGTGGCGCGCTTCGAGGGCGAGAAACGCGTGGAGCGGGTCGTGACGGAGTCGGGCAGGACGCTCGACGCCGACCTCGTCGTGATCGGCGCCGGCGCGCACCCGGACGTCATGCTGGCGCGCAGCGCCGGGCTCGAGCTGGGGGAGACCGGCGGCGTCAAGTGCTCCGCGACGCTCGCGACCTCGGCCCCTGGCGTGTGGTGCGCCGGCGACCCGTGCGAGTACGACTCGGTCGTCCACGGCCGGCGGCTGCGGGTCGAGCACTTCGAGGTCGCCGCCGCCCAGGGCCACTACGTGGCGAAGGCGATGACCGGCGACCCCGGGCCCTACGACGTGATCCCCTACTTCTGGTCCGACCTCGCCGACTGGGCGTCGCTCGAG
>DATBDM010000307.1:0-9318 GCA_036269915.1 Solirubrobacteraceae bacterium
CTGGCGGTGACCCGGACCAGGACGTCAGTCGGACCGAGCGCGAGCGGCGCGACGGCCTCGATCGTGAGGGGCGAACCGGGCTTGTCGAAGATGGCAGCGCGCATAGTCGCACGACTATACTAAACCGATCTCAGTTCAGTACAGCACTTCGCTCGTCGGCCGCGAGGTCCATCTCCAGGCCTATCCGCGCGGCCCGGTGCGGACGACCGACTTCGAGGTCGTCGAGGCGCCCGTGCCCGCGCCCGGTCAGGGCGAGGTTCTCGTGCGCAACACGTGGACGTCGGTCGATCCCGGGCTGCGGCTGCGCCTGACCGAGACGGGGCCCGCCGGCTACTTCGCCGCCTTCGCGCTCGACGCGCCGATGGACGGGATCATGACCGTCGGCGAGATCGTCGCCTCGCGCGTGGAGGGCTTCGCGGCAGGCGACACCGTCTGGCACGCCGCCGGTTGGCGCGACTACGCGGTCGTGCGCGCGGGCGAGCCGGCGCTCGGCGGCCTCGCCACGCTGACGCGGCTGGACGTCGACGCCGCGGCCCCGCAGAGCTACCTGGGAGCACTCGGCGGGATGGGCCTCACCGCCTACGCCGGGCTGCTGGAGGCGGCGGCGCTGCGGGCCGGCGACGCGGTCTGGGTCTCCGCGGCGGCGGGCGCGGTCGGCAGCCTCGCCGCGCAGATCGCCAAGCTGCGCGGCCACCGAGTCATCGGCAGCGCGGGCTCGGACGAGAAGGTCGCCTTCCTGCTCGAAGAGCTCGGCCTCGATGCGGCGTTCAACTACAGGTCAGGCGACGTCGGTGAGCTCTTGCGCGCCGCCGCACCTGAGGGAATCGACGTGTACTTCGACAACGTCGGCGGCGACCACCTCGAGGCGGCGCTCGCGGCGCTGCGCCGCGGTGGCCGCGTGGCGCTGTGCGGCGCGATCTCGGGCTACGAGCGCGTGGAACCCGGGCCTGGGCCGTGCAACCTGTTCCTCGCCACGGCCAAGGACCTGACGCTGCGCGGCTTTCGCGGCAGCGCCCACGTGCACCGCATGGCCGAGATGCAACATGAGCTGGGCGCGTGGCTGCGCGACGGGCTCCTGCGCTGCCCCGAGTCCGTCGTCGACGGGCTGGAGCGCGCGCCCGAGGCCCTCGTCCGCCTGCTGGCCGGCGAGACCGTCGGCAAGACGCTCGTGCGGATCTGACCTGCGCTGGGGTCTAGCCCAGCGCCAGCACCGGCCGCGCGGTCTCGGTGTTGACGACGCGGTCGCCGCCGATCGCCCGCGCGGCGGCGCGGCCCTCGGAGATCGCGTGCATGGCCTTGCGCGGGACGATCGCGTCGCCGATCACGCGCGTCGTGGCGCCGGCGGGCACGAGCGCGCCCCAGTCGCGCGCGACCCGCTCCCCCACGACGACGACGTTGTCGGCGGCCACTGTCTCGAGGGCTCCGGACATGACGCTGCGCAGCTGGACGCCCCCGTCGCCGATCGCATCGAGCGCCGTGAACGCGCGCACCTCGAGCGGCGCGCCGCGGAGGCGACCGATCAGCTGAACGCGCCCCTCCGGGGGCAGCGTCGCGCCGAACGCGGCGCCCGGTGTGACCACCGTGATCGCGTCGAACCCGGCGCGCACACCGAGCTCGACGGCGCTTGCGCACAGCCACCAGCCGAACCCGTCGTCGACCACGACGAGCCGCGACCGGCCATGGAACACACCCGTGCCCGCAGCAATTGCCGCCGACGCCGCGATCGCGCGCTCGATGCCGGGCAGCGCCGGCAGGACCTCGTCGCTGCCGATCGCGAGGACGACCTCCTCGAAACCGTCGAGGTCCGCGCGCCCGGCCTCGGTCCCGAGACGCACGCCGACGCCGACGGCGCGCTCCAACGCATGCGCGTAGAAGTCCAGCAGCGCCGTCCACCCCGGGCGGTTCGGCGCAGAGGCGGCCACCGCGAGCTCGCCGCCGAGCGCCGGGCGCCGGTCGAAGAGAACGACGGGCCGCACGCCGGCCAGCGCGGTGGCGCACTCCAGGCCTGCCGGTCCGGCGCCGACGATCGCCACAGATCCCGCGCCGCCGTCGCGCGCACCCCCGCGCGCCACGACGAGCGGCACCGCGGGCCGCGGCCCGTCGGCCGTCGGCCCGAGATCGGGGTTGACCGTGCACATCAGCGCGGGATCGAACGCCCGGCACTCCTCGTTGCAGCTCACGCACGGCCGGACCTCCTCGGCCCGGCCTGTGAGCAGCTTGTGCGGCATGTCGGGATCGGCGATCAGCGGCCGCGCCATGCCGACGAGATCGGCGCCGGCGGCGAGCGCCGCCTCAATCGCCTCACCCGTGCGGAACGCCTGCGAGATCAGCAGCGGCCGCTCGACGAGCGAGCGCAGCGTCTCGACGTGCTCGAGTAGCGGCGGCGCCGGCGTCCCCATGTCGCGCACGTACGTCGTGCGGACGCCCACGGTGATGTTGACGTAGTCGACGAGCGGATCGACATGCCCCAGCAGTTCGCACAACCCCGCCAGCGTGAAGCCCGCCTCCTCACCGCCGTCGATCGACAGCCGGATGCCCAGGACGACCTCCGGCGCCGACGCTCGGATCGCTTCGGCGATGCGCGCCACTAGGCGCAGACGGCCGGCGGGACCCTCTTCGCCCGGCCGCCGGTTGGTCATCGGCGACAGGAACTGCGCGAGGAGGTAGCCGTGCGCGGCGTGGAGCTCGACGACCTGATAGCCCGCTTGCGCCGCGTGCACGGCCGAGAGCCGGAAGCCCTCGACGATGACGTCGAGGTCGCTCTCGGTCAGGGGCCGCGGCCGCGTCGGCTCACGTGGCGAGCGCACCGGCGACGGACCAACCGGGTGATACCAGGTGTCCAAGCCCAGGGTCTCTCGACCGAGGTGGACCAGCTGCGCCGCGGCGACCGCTCCCTCCGAGCGGATCCCCTGCGCGCGCGCGGCGAACCCCGGCACGGCTTCAGGGCGCCACGCCTCGCTGGTGTTCCGCCGGCGCCACGTCGACTCCGGTGCCGTCACCGTCCCGCCGACGGTGATCATCGCCGCGCCGCCTGCCGCCCGGCGGCGCCAGTATTCGGCGTCGTCGGGGAGCGCCAGCCCGTTCGCACCCAGGCCGCGGCCATGGGCGGTCCCGACGATCCGGTTGCGCAGCGCCAGCCCTGCGAGGTCGAACGGGCGCGCGGCGTGTTCGAGCGTCGCGCTCATCGATCCGTCACAGCTGGGGCCCGCGGCCCCCGACGGCCTCGAGGTAACCCTTGTCGGCCTTCTCCTCGGCCCACAGGATCTCGAGCAGAAGCTTGCTGATCTTCCAGCCGTCTGCCTCCCGGCGCAGCTCGTTGGTGTAGCGACCGACGAGCACCTTCGGCGAGTCCGGCTCGGTGCCGAACAGCTGATGCGACGTGTGGTAGACGAGCGCGCTCGCGTGGTCGCCGTCGATCTCTACGTGGTAGACGCTCAGGAAGTGGTGCTGCCAGACCACGTCGGCGCAGAACTCGGAGATCCAGGCGGCGACCGCGGCGCCGCCCTCGACCGGGTCGGCGTTCCCGTACCGCCCGACGAGGTCGTCGGCGAGCGTCGACCGCAGGCCGTCCCAGTCGAAGCGGTCGATCGTCGACGCGTAGCGGTACAGCACGTCGGTGACGTCGAGGCGGTCCTGGATCGCGCGGAGCGCGGGGTCGGCCGCCGGCAACGTCGTCATCTCAGTCATGGCTCTCTCCTTGTGTTGATCATGGCACCGCAACCGCCCTCCCGACCACCTCGCCGCGCTGCAGGCGCCGGTAGCCGTCGAGAGTCTCGTCCAGGTCCAAGCGCTGGGTTTCCGTGTGGATGGCCCCGGCGCGCGCGAGCGCGACGACCTCCGCAAGCTCGCTGATCGTGCCCCAGCTCGGCACATAGACCGAGCACTCGAACGGCAGGTCGCCGGGGCGCACCATCAGCCTGCCGCCGCCGCGCCCCACGTAGACGATGTCGCCGCCCGGCCGGACGACGCCCGCCGCGAGGGCAAGGGTCTCGTCGGACGCGACACAGTCGAGCACGAGCGTCGCACCCGGGCGACCGACCTCCGCGCGCAGCGCCTCGGCGGTGAGCCCGGCGGCCGGCACCGCGGTGTGCGCGCCCGCCGCGTGCGCGAGTGCCAACGCCTCCTCGCGCACGTCGACGGCAACGACGCGCACCTCGCTCAGCGCCCGCAGAAGCTGCACGGCCAGGTGCCCGATGCCGCCGACCCCGATGACCACCGCGGCTCCGTTGGGCCGCAGCTGGTGCGGCGAGCGCTGGATCGCGTGGTACGGCGTGAGCGCCGCGTCGCTGAGCGGGGCCGCGGCCACGGGATCCAGGCCGTCGATGCCGACGAGGTAGCGCGTCGACGGGACGAGCACATACTCCGCCAGGCCGCCGTCGCGACCGATGCCGCCGCCGTAGCCGCCGAGCTCCTGGATCGAACGCTCGCACAGGTTCTCCCGGCCCTGGACGCACTGCCAGCACGCGCCGCAGCCCCAGCGCGAGTAGACGAGCACGCGCTGACCCTCCGCGACACCGGTGGCACCCGGCCCGAGCCCGGCGACCGTGCCGGCCGTTTCGTGCCCGAGCGTGAACGGCAGGTCGACGGGGAAGACGCCGGGCGGCGCCTCGATCATGTGGACATCGCTGTGGCACAGACCCGCCGCGTCGACCTTGACCAGGACCTCGCCCGGCCCGGGCTCCGGCACGGGCACGTCGCGGAGCACGGGCTCGCGCTGCCAGCCCTCCAGGCGCACGGCGAGCATCAGCGACGGCTCATTCGTCGAAGAGCGAGATCGCTTCCTCCGGACAGGTCGCGACCACCTCTTCGGCGGTCGCGACCAGATCGTCCGGGACCGCGAACAGCTCGTCGCGGATCGTTGGGAAGCCCTCATCGTCGTAGGTCACGAGATCCGGCGCGATGGTGTAGCAGCGGCCGTGCCCCATGCAGACGTCGCCGTCGATGCGCAGCTTCACGACGCGACGTCCCACGCGAGCGGAAGCGACAGGAGCGTCATCATCGAGCCGCCGCCGCGCTCGGTCAGCTGCTCCTCGGTCGCGATCTCGAAGTCGGGGATGAGCCGCAGCCACTCCTCGACGGCGATCTTCATCTCGCGCCGGGCGAGGTGCATGCCGAGACAGCGGTGCGGGCCGTTGGCGAAGCCCATGTGGTTGTTGCGCTGGCGGTCGATGACGAACTCCTCGCCGCGCTCCCAGTGGTCGGGGTCGCGGTTGGCCGCCGACACCAACCCGTACACCATCTCGCCCTGCTTGAGCTCGACGCCGTGGAACTCGACATCGCGCGTGACCTTGCGGCCGTCGCCGAAGATGATCGTGTAGTACCGCAGGACCTCCTCGACGGCGAGCGGGATGAGCTCCGGCTCCTCGATGAGGCGGCGGCGCTCCTCGGGATGCTCGGCCAGATGGCGGAACATGTAGCCCAGCTCGGCACGCGTGGTGTCCAGGCCCGCGAGTACGAGCACCGTGAGCATGTCGAGCATCTCGGTGTCCGTCAGCGGGCGGTCGTCGAACGTGGAGTGCAGCAGGTGCGAGGCCAGATCGCCCGGCCGCGGCTCGGCTTCTGCGCGGCGCTCCTCCAGCGCTGCGGCCCAGTAGGCCTGGATGCCCTGGAGGGCGTTGGTCATCCGCTCGAGCCCGGCGGGGTCGCCGCCGAAACCGGCGAAGAAATCCTCGACCCACGTCACGAACAGGTCCGCGTCCTTGGGCGGGATGCCGATGACCTGCAGGAAGCCCTCCGTCGGGTAGCGCAGCGCGAACTCCGAGACGAAGTCCGTGGCGCCCTTCGATGCGACCTCCTCCACGAGGCTGCGACAGAGCGCGCGCAGATCGTCCTCGGCCGCTTCGATGGCCCGCGGCGAGAACCAGGGATTGAGGATCCGCCGGTATTTGATGTGGTCGGGCGCGTCGATCTGCGTCGGGACGAACCGGTAGATCGGCTCCGGGTCCCACGGCGTGAACGATTCGCTCGAGAAGAGCTCGGGCGTCTTGTAGATGTCCTTGACGGCGTCGTGGCGCGTGAAGATCCAGTAGCCCTGGGCGAAGGTGTTGAAGTAGACGGGGCTGCCGTCGCGCAGCTCCTTCGCGAGGTCCCAGTAGCAGCCGGCGGGCCCGGGCGGCGCGAAGTCTCGGTGCATCACGGGGCAACCGCCGACGTCGCGCTGCGGCGCCCGCGGTGGCGCGGCCATGTCTGTCATTCCTGGCTCTCCTCGGGAGGGACTGACCTGAAGTGAGTTCACACTATCAGGTGGATATAGCGCTGTCGAGTACGTATTCTACGAATCTTGAACTGACCTCAGTTGAACGAGAATGGATATCGGGATGACGATGCTGGACACGGTGGTGCAGACGCAAAACGGGGCGCTCCGCGGACAGACCGCGGATGACGTCACGGCGTTCAAGGGCGTGCCGTATGCGGCACCGCCGTTCGGCGCGTGGCGGTTGGCGGCGCCTCAGCCACCGCAGCGATGGGACGGCGTCCGGGACGCCGTCGCGTTCGGTCCGACGGCGCCGCACCCCGGATATGCGCCGCCGTATGACGTCCTGCTGCCAGACCCGGTGCTCCCCGGCGAGGATTGCCTGAACCTGAACGTGTGGACGCCGGATCCCGGCGCCGCCGGCCTGCCCGTGATGGTGTGGATCCACGGTGGGGCGTTCGTGAACGGCTCGGGCGCCGTTCCGACGTACGACGGGAGCGCGTTCGCGCGCGACGGCGTGGTCCTCGTGACCATCAACTACCGGTTGGGCGCCGAGGGATTCCTCTGGCTCGAGGACGGCGTCAACAACCGCGGCCTGCTCGACCAGCTGGCCGCTCTGGAGTGGGTGCACGAGAACATCGCGGCGTTCGGCGGCGACGCCGGCAACGTCACGGTGTTCGGCGAGTCGGCGGGCGCCATGAGCATCGGGGCGCTGCTCGCCACGGAGCGCTCCGATGGACTGTTTCGCCGCGCGATCCTCCAGAGCGGCGCGGGCCACCACACGATCACCCCGGCGACCGCACGGCTGGTCGCGGCGGAGGTTCGCGCGCGGCTCGGCGTGGCACCGTCGGCGGCCGGTCCCGACGAACTTCTTGCGGCGCAGGTCGCCGTGATGCAGGACGTACAGCTGAACCCGGACCCAGCGCGGTGGGGCGAGGTCTCCGCGAACATGATGGCGTTCGAGCCCGTCGTCGACGGTGAGCTGCTCACCGACCTGCCGATCCGGTGCCTCGCCGCCGGGGCCGCTGCGGACGTCGACATCCTCGCCGGCACCACGACGGACGAGCACCGGCTCTTCCTGGTCCCCAGCGGGGTAGCGGATGCGACGACCGACGACGCGCTGCCGGTCGCGGCGGCGCTGTGCGGCCTCGCCCCCGCGACGGCGCTGGCGACCTACCGCGCGGCGCGGCCCGGGGCGAGCGCCGGTGAGCTGCTGTCCGACCTGCTCACCGACTGGTTCTTCCGCATCCCGGCGATCCGGGTGAGCGAGGCGCGGCCGGCGTCGGGCACGGCGAGGTCGTGGCAGTACGAGTTCGCCTGGTGCTCACCGCAGCTCGGCGGCCGGCTGGGCGCCTGCCACGCGATCGAGGTCGCCTTCGCGTTCGACACGCTCGCGGACGAGTCCGGCATCCCGCTGCTCGGCGAGCAGCCGCCGCAGCAGCTCGCAGACGAGGTCCACGGCGCGTGGGTCGCATTCGCGACGAGCGGGGATCCCGGCTGGCCGCCCTACGATCTCGAACGCCGCGCGGTCATGCGGTTCGACGAGACCTCGACCGTCATCGACGACCCACATGCCGAGCGGCGTGTGCTGTGGGACGGCGTGCGGTAGCGGCTACTCGTGGTGGCGCGTGCCCCAGGCGAGCTGGCCGCCGTCGACGAGGTACAGGGCGCCCGTGACGAACGACGCCGCATCGGAGGCCAGGAAGCAGACGAGCTTCGCCACCTCCTCGGGCTGCCCGAGGCGATCGATGATCTGGGGAGCGACGAGCGACCGCTCGGCGGCCACCGGGTCGGCCGCTGACTCGAAGTGCTTGCGCGCCAGCGGGGTCTCGATGACGCCGGGGCAGTAGGCGTTGCAGCGCACGTGCGGCCCGAGGTCGACCGCTGTGACCTTCGTGAGCTGCGCGACGCCGCCCTTCGTCGTGCAGTAGGCGGGCCCGAGCGGAAAGCCCACGAACGACGAGACCGAGCCTGCATTGACGATGTTCGGCCCGCGCGTCGAGCGCCGCAGGTGCGGCGCGGCGTACTTCGTCGCCAGCCACGGGGCGCGCAGGTTGGTCTCGTAGACCGCGTCCCACACGTCCTCGGGCAGCGAGTCGACGGCGCAGTCCGCGGTCAGCTGACTCTCGATGATGCCGGCGTTGTTCACCAGAACGTCCAGTCCACCGAAGCGCTCCACGGTCGTGTCGACCATCGCGCGGATCTGCGCCGCGTCTCGCAGATCGCAGGTGATCGGCTCGGCCTCGGCGCCCAGCTCGCGCACCAGCTCGGCAGTTTCGGGGACCGTGTCGGGGTTGCGATCCACCACCGCGACGGCGCGCGCGCCCTGCTGTGCCATCTCGAGCGCGATCGCGCGGCCCAGCCCCTGTCCCGCCCCGGTGACGATGGCGGTCTTTGACTCCAGCATGCGCGTCCTTTCAGATCGCGGTGTAGCCGCCGTCGACGGGCACCGCCGCGCCGGTCATGAACGAGGCGCCGTCCGAGCACAGGAACGCGACAACCGCGGCGATCTCCATCGGATCAGCGTTGCGTTCCATCGGGCGGCGGATGCGGTCAGATGGCGCGTCGCCGGCGGGCGCGAGCGGCCCGTAGAGGTCGCGGCTGTTGCGCCCCAGCGGCGTGTCGACGATGCCGGGGCAGACGCAGTTGGCGCGGATGTTGTCGTCGACGTACTCGGTCGCGATCAGACGCGTGAGCGCAAGGACGCCGCCCTTGGATGCGTCATAGCTGGCGGCATTGCCCGCCGCGACAAGCGATGCGACGGAGCCGATCGTCACGATCGATCCGCCGCCGCCCTCGCTGAGCACGCCGAGCGTGTGCTTCAGCGTCAGGAAGACGCCCGTGAGGTTGATGCGCAGGACCGTGTCCCACTCCTCGAGCGCGAGCTCGTGCGTGCGCCCGCGGCGCGCGATCCCGGCGGCTGCGACGACGGTGTCCAAGCCACCGAGGCGGTCGACCGCCTGCGCGACGCCATCGCTGACACTCGGCTCGCTGCCGACGTCGCAGCGCACGCCGACCGTCCGCGCGTCGATGGCCTCGATCTCTTCGACCGCGTCGTTCAGGGCATCGTCGCGGACATCGAGGATCGCCACCGCGGCGCCCTGCTGCGCGAGCAGCCGCGCGCA
>DATBDM010000308.1:0-23843 GCA_036269915.1 Solirubrobacteraceae bacterium
GCTCGGGAGCTGAGGTGGACGAGCCGGAGGTCCTCGACGGCTGGGTCGACGCCGGGTTGGCGGCGGAGTTCCCCGGGCTGCGCGTCGCCTACTGCCTCGTGCCCGCCGCCGGCGGGCCGTCGCCGCCGGCGCTGCGCGAGCGCCTCCGCGTGCTCTCCGACCGCCTGCGCGGCGCCGAGGCCATCGCGCTGCGCGGGCGCGACGTGCCCCAGGCCTACCGCGTGTTCTTCCGCCACGTCGGGCTCGAGCCGGACGAGACGCGCATCCCGGTCGAGGCGCTCGTGGTCGAGCGGCTGACCCGCGGCGGCTTCCCGTCGCGCGGGCGGCTGCCGGACGCGCTGGCGATCGCCTGCGTCGAGACCGGCGTCCCCGTGTGGGCGCTCGACGCCGAGCGCCTCGACGGGCCGCCGGGCATCCGCCCCGCGACCGCCGCCGACGCGCCGGCGCCGGAGGGGCGGCTCGTGCTCGCCGACGCCTCCCGCTCGCTCGCGGTGCTCTTCGAGGCCCCGGAGCAGCCGACGCGCGACGCCCGCCGGCTGGCGCTGATCACGGTGGTCGTCCCGCACGTTCCGGCGCTCTTCGCCGAGGAGGCGCTCTGGATCGCGGCCGAGGCACTGGAAGCCTGACCCCCCGCACCATAGGATCGCCGCTCATGCGCCGCGCCCTCGCCCTGCTGATCGGCCTCGCGGCGCTGCTCACGACGCCCGCCGCCGCGCACGCGGCCAGGGCGCACATGACCGTGCTGCCGTCGCCGGTCCCCGGCGCCCAGCGCCTGCACTTCGAGTACGGGCCGGTCCACGTCAGTTCGGGCCAGAACGACATCCGCATCGGGGGCAACGACCTGACGCCGCCGGAGGAGGGCTACATCGTCGCCTTCCGGCCGAACCTGACGCTGACCGACCGCAAGCGCACGATCCCGCGCGTCGACCAGATCCACCTGCATCACGCGGTCTGGCTCGACAGCAACCTGCAGCCGCTGTGGGCGGCGGGCGAGGAGAAGACCAGCGTCACGGCGCCGCCCGGCTACGGCTGGCACTACCGGCCGACGGACCGCTGGTACCTCAACCACATGATCCACAACCTGACGCCGTCGCCCGCGGACGTCTACATCACCTACGACATCGACTTCATCCCGATGACGTCGCCGGTCGCCCAGGGGATGCACGACGTCCAGACGCTGTGGGTCGACGTCATGGGCTTCAAGGCCTATCCGGTGTTCAACGCCCTGATGGGCCGCCACGGCGGCGACCGCCGCTACACCTACCCGGACGAGTCGGGCAAGAAGGGCTACACGCTCAACCAGCGGGTGGTCCCGGCCGACGGCGTGCTCGTCGCGACCGCCGGGCATCTGCACCCCGGGGGCCTCTACACGGATCTCGACCTCACCCGCAACGGGCGCACGGTGCGTCTGTTCCGTTCCACGGCGCACTACTGGGAGCCGGCCGGCGCGGTCTCCTGGGACGTCGCGATGACCGCGACGCCGTCGGGCTGGCGGGTCGGCGTCAAGCAGGGCGACGTGCTCTCGGTGCACGCGACCTATGACACGTCGCGCGCCTCCTGGTATGAGTCGATGGGGATCATGCCCGTCGCCTTCAGCCCGGGCGGCAGCGGCCCCGACCCGTTCACGACGAACGTCGACGTGCCCGGCGCGCTCACGCACGGGCCGCTGGCCGAGAACCGCAACCACGGCGGCCAGTTCACCGGGCTGCCGGACGCACGCACGCTGCTCGCGGCCACCCTGCCCGGCAGCGGCGTCGCCGTCTCGGGCTTCACCTACCGCCGGGGCGATCTCGGGCTGCAGGGCCGCCGCGGCCGCCCGCCGGTGATCCGGGCCGGCCAGCAACTGCGCTTCGTCAACCGCGACGCGTCGATCGGCATCGAGCACTCGATCACGAGCTGCAAGTCGCCCTGCAACCGCGCGACGGGCATCGCCTACCCGCTCGCCAACGGCCGCGCGCGCTTCGACTCGGGCACGCTCGGCTACGGGCCGGTCAACTTCACGGCCGCCGCCAACCGCATCGTCTGGCGCACGCCGAAGCGGCTCAAGGCGGGGACGTACACCTACTTCTGCCGCATCCACCCGTTCATGCGCGGCGCCTTCCGGGTCAAGCCCGCGAAGGGCTGAGCCGCGAGCATCGCGCGAACGTCAACCCCCGCTGGGTGGGGGAGCGCCGGGTCGGGCGGGACGACCTCGGATGGGGACAAACGTCGAGGCGGGTTTGGGATCACCGCGGCGCGGCGCGTCAGTCGAGCTCGCGCAGCGCCGCGGCGAGTCGCTCGGTCGCGGCGGCGTCGCGCAGCGCGATCCGGATGCGCGCGTCGTCGCCCCACGCGGCGCCCGGCATCACGGCGATCCGCCGCGCGGCGAGGTGGCCGGCGAGCGTGCGGCCGTCGTGGCGCTCCGACCCGAGCCAGACGAGGTGGCCGTGGCCGGCCGGGAAGGACAGCGGGGTGTCCTCGAGCTCGCGCGCCAGCCGCTCGCGCTCGGCGTTCGCGTGGGCGCGGCGGCGCTCCACGGCCGCGTCGCCGGCGGAGGCCGCCCAGGCGAGCGCGGCCAGCGCGGGGGAGGCGAGACCCTCGACGGGCGCGATGCGCTCGATCAGGCTCCCGGCCGGGCCGAGCGCGTAGCCGGCGCGCAGGCCGGCGAGGGCGTGCGCCTTGGACGCCGAGTGCACGACGAGCACGCGCTGACGCGCCTCGACCAATGTGGAGGGGTCGTCGGGCGCGAACGGAGCCAGCGCGGCATCGACGATCAGCCAGACCGGCTCGGGCAGCTCGGCGGCGAGCCGCGCCAGCGCGGTGGGGTCGGTGGCGGCGCCGGTCGGGTCGTTCGGGGTGCAGAGCACGACCGCGCGGGTGACGGGCGTCGCGGCGGCGAGCAGCGCGGCGGCGTCCGGGGCGCCGTCGGCGCCCAGCGGCACGGGGACCGGCGTCCCGCCCGCCTCGTGGACGAGCCGCGGGATCGGGCCCCAGGCGGGCCAGGCGACCGCGACCTCGCCGCCGGGCGCGACGGCCGCGAGCGCGGCGCGCAGCAGGTCGCCCGCGCCGTGGCCGGTGGCGACGCGGTCGGCGTCGACGCCGTGGCGCTGCGCGATCGCGGCGACCGCGCGGGACGGGTCGGGGTAGGCGTTGAGCGCGCGGCGCAGCGCGAAGGTGGCGGCGTTGACCGCCTCGGCGTGCGGCGGCCCGGGCCAGGCGCCCGAGGCGAGGTCCAGCGATGGGACCTCCTCGAGCTGCCTGGCGCGCTCCTCGTCGCGCCGGGCGCGCAGGTCCGCGCTGATCTCCTCCGGCGTCATCTCGTCGAACTGCCGGTAGTAGTCGATGAAGCGGCGCAAGCTCAGTGGGTCGAGCTGAACGTCGGCCCGGGACCCTGGATGATCACGAACCAGAACAGGAAGATGCCGCCGGCGACGACCGCCGTGACCGCGAAGATGCGGCCGAGCATCCCCTCGCGCTGGTCGTGGCCGGCCGCGCGGCGCAGCAGCCGCCAGAGGCGGTCCAGCCGCGAGGCGATCGCCAGCGTGAACATCAGCGTGCCGATCATCCCGGCGAAGGCGACCGCGATGCCCGCCGTCACCGACTTCGTCCAGTAGTCGACCTGGGAGCCGATCCACAGCCAGCCGGCCGGCTGCGGGCCCCACAGCGACAGGCACAGCACGGTCTCGGCGGCCAGCACGAGCGCCGCGAGCGTGGCGTCGGCGCGCCGCCGGCCCTCGCCGCCGGTCTCCGGCGCGGCGCGGTAGTGCAGCGGCGCGGTGCCAGGCCTGCGGCCGATGAACAGCCCGCCGGTGTCGGTTGGGTCGTTGCGCGGCATAAGCCTGACCTGAGGATACGGCTCCGGGCCGGGTCGGTGGTACGCTCGGCGCCCGTGAGGGTCCCGTGATGAGCGCCATCGAGCACATCGCCCACGAGCTCCGCCCGCCGCAGCCGGCCGTCGCGCCCGAGCGCGCCGCCCGTAACGACCTACGGGCGCAGATCGCCCGGATCGAGCGCGAGCTCGCCCACCTGGCGGCCGCGACCTACCCGCGCCTGTCGCAGCTCGCCCCGCCGAGCGTCTGCCGCGGCCCGCGCGTCCTCGGGCTCGGCGAGCTCGAGCGCGTCCGCGACGGCCTCGCGGAGCGCCTGACGATCCAGCGCGCCGCGGCGGCCGAGCAGGCGGCGCGCCAGGCCGACGCCCGCGCGCTGCTCGAGCGGATGTACCTCGACCCGCCCGCCCATCGCCGGGTGCGGCTCGTCAACGCCGACCTCGGGCTGCCGGGGTGCACCGCCTACGAGGTCGTCCCCCGCGCCGGCGTGGTCGGGATGCTCGCCGGCTGGTGGCAGGTCAAGGTCTCGTCCGGCTGTCCCTTAGCCTGGGGGCCGTGACCACCGTCACGGCCCCGGATCGACCCACTCGAGGATGAGCCGCCACGCCAAGCGCGGCAAGCGCCGTGCCACGCCGCCTGCGCGGCCGGTCCCGCGACCGCCGGCGCGCCCCGCGCCCGCGGCGCGCGACACCGGCTTCGCCGCCCGCACCGCGCGCGGCAAGCCGGCCGAGGATCGCCCGAAGGCGCCCTGGCACCCCGTACCGCTCGCCGAGCTGTGCGTGCTCGTGGGGATCATCCTGATCGTCGCGGGCCTGATCGCCGGGGTCAGTGGCGAACGCGGCCGCCTGCTGCTCGTCACGGGGCTCGCGCTCGGGTCGCTGGGCGGGCTCGACACCGCGGCGCGCGAGCACTTCTCCGGCTGGGCGTCGCACACGGCGGTGCTCGCGGGCGTGCCCGCGGTGTCGGTCGGCGCGGTGCTGTTCTTCGCCAAGGCGCCGTGGATCGCGGTCGTGGTCGCCATGGTCGTCGTGTTCGCCGCGGCCGGCGTCACCCTCGACCGCGCGTGGCGTCGCCGCGTCACCTAATAGGGTCCCGCCGTGGCCGAGGCACAGCGCATGCAGCTCCGCGGGCTGCACCACATAACCGTCATCGCCTCCGACCTGGAGCGGACGATCGCGTTCTACCGCGACCTGCTCGGGCTCGCGATCGTCCACGACGGACCGTCCGACGACGATCCGCAGGCGCGCCACGTGTGGTTCGGCGCGCTCGAGGGCGGGGCCGGCCAGCTGCTGAGCTTCATGCAATACCCCGAGCTGGGGCAGGGAACCGTCGGCGTCGGCTCCACCCACCACTTCGCCCTGGCCGTCGAGACGGCCGAGGAGCAGGAGGCCTGGCGCGACTACCTGCGCGACCACGGCGTCGAGTGCTCGGAGGTGCTCGACCGCGGCTCCTTCAAGTCGATCTACGTGCGCGATCCCGACGGGCACATCGTCGAGATCGCCACGCGCGGTCCCGGCTTCACCCCCTGAGCGCCGTGCTCGGCGGGCCGGCCACCCCTGCGGAGGTCGCGCGTTGCGTCGAGGACGCGATCGCGATCTGCGAGATCCCGGCCCCGACCGGCGAGGAGGGTGAGCGCGCGGCCTGGGTCGCCGCACGGATGCGCGAGGCGGGGCTGGAGGCGGAGCTGGACGCGAACGGCAGCGTGCTCGCGCGGCGCCCCCGCTCGTCCGGGGAGGACGCGATCGTCGTCGCCGCCCATCTCGACACCGTGTTCGCGGACGTGCGCGAGATCCGCGTGCACCGGGATGGAGACGTGCTGCGGGCGCCCGGGATCGGCGACAACTCGCTGGGCGTGGCGGGGCTCTTGTTCCTCGCGCGACGGCTCGGCGACGGCGGGCGCCCGGTGGTGCTCGCCGCGACCGTCGCCGAGGAGGGGCTCGGCAACCTGCGCGGGGCGCGCGGCGTGGTGGACGCGCTCGACCCGAGCGAGTTCATCGCGCTCGAGGGCGGCGGCGCGCGCCAGCTGGTCACCCGAGGCGTCGGCTCGGCGCGCCTGCGGCTGACCGCGACGACGGCGGGCGGGCACTCATGGCAGGACCGCGGCCGCCCGAGCGCGCTGCACCAGCTGATCGGGCTGCTCGCGCCGCTCACCGCCCGGCCGGGCACCGCGTCCTTCAACGTCGGCGAGCTGCACGGCGGCGCCGGGATCAACGTGCTCGCGCCCGAGGCGCACGCCACGGCCGAGTTCCGCGACACGGACACCGAGCGCCTCGACGCCGCGGTCGCGCGCCTCGAGGCGGCGGCCGCGACGGCCCATGTGGCGGTCGAGACGCTCGGCCGGCGGCCGGGCGGCACGGTGGCGGGCGACCACCCGCTCGTGCGCGACGCGCTCGGCGCCTTCGAGGAGGCCGGTGCGGCGCGGCCGGCGCTCGCCGCCTCCTCGACCGACGCCAACGCGGCGCTCGGGGCCGGCATCCCGGCCGTCACGGTGGGGCTTGCGGAGAGCTCCGAGGTCCATGCCCTGGACGAGCGCGTCGACGTCTCGGGGCTCCCCGCGAGCCTCTCCGCGCTGGCCGATCTCCTCACCCGGCGCGCGGAGGGCTCGTAGGGGATGCGGCTCAACGCAGGCTGAGCTCCGCGGTGGCGGGGTCGCCGCCGAGCATCGCGGCGAGCGCTCGCCGCTGGCGATCGGTCATGGAGCCGATCGTCTTCGTCTCGGTCATCGGCAGCGCCGCCAGGAAGCGACGGCAGCGAGTACGGCCCCAGCGGTGCTGACTCATCAGCAGGTCGGCGATGGCCATGCTCTCCGCCTCCCACGGGCACGACAGCACGACATCGGCGACGCTGATCTCGTCCTCGGCGACCTGGCGCTTGAGCTCGGCACGTGCCAGGCGGACGCGATTCGCCTGGGCGAGAGCCCTCAGGTGCTGCGGCGCAGGGGCAGTCGCAGTTGCGCTCAAAGTCATGAACCTCCCCGGTCCCGGACCACCATCGTGGTGGCCGATCTCCTCGTTGTGTAGTGGCTCCGGCCGGGCGTGGGCGCACGACGACAGTGGACCGCAGGCTGGGGCTTGGCGGTCGGCCCTCTCCGGCCGCCCCTACGGGCCCATCTACAGCATCGCTCCTCGTCTCCCGTCGTGCGACAAGCGCTCGACCGAGGACGCAGGCTAGCCACGCTCCACCCTCCTCATCAACGCTCAACCACCCTCCGCACTCGCAAAAAGCGGGTGATTTATCGACGCGCCCTGGAGGCCTGTCCAGAGCCAAAAGCTGCGAGGCCCGATCGCTCGACGGATGTCCGACGGAGATTGCTTGCACGCGCGCGTTCGGATCGGTTAACGCGCGTGCGTCACTGGGCATGTGGCGCGTCGGCGCTCGCCGGGAGGAGCGGACCGGACGCGCGGATTGGGCCGCGGGCGGCTAGACCGCCGGCGCGGGCAGCGGGCCGTGCTCGGCCTCGAAGTCGCGCTTGACGCGACCGAAGGTCTCGAGCGCGCGGTCGAGCGTCGCGCGGTCGTGCGTGGCCATCACCGACGTGCGCAGGAGCGCGCCGGCCGGCGGCACCGCGGGGTGCAGCGCGACGTTGACGTAGACGCCGGCGTCGTAGAGCGCGCGCCAGAGCAGGACGGCCTTCCAGTCGTCGCCCACGACCACGGGGACGATCGGGGTCACGACCTCCTCGCCGCCGGGCAGCCGGGTCGGCTCGACGACGCGGAAGCCGAGGTCGTGCAGGCCGCGGTTGAGCGCGCGGGCGTTGTCGAGCACGCGGGCGAACAGCGCCGGGCCCTCGTCGGAGCGCACGATCCGCAGGGCGGCGAGCGCCGCGCCGACGGCGGCCGGCACCGCCGAGGCGGTGAACAGGAACGCGCGCGAGGCGATGCGCAGGTACTCGATCACCTCGGCCGGGCCCGCGATGAAGCCGCCGCAGGAGGCGAGGCTCTTGGAGAAGGTGCCCATCCGCAGGTCGACCTCGTCCTCGACGCCGAGCAGCTCCGACGCGCCCGCGCCGCGCGCGCCGAGCACGCCGGCGCCGTGCGCCTCGTCGACCATCAGCCGCGCGCCGTGGGCGCGGGCCAGCGCGGAGATGCGCGGCAGGTCGGCGACGTCGCCCTCCATCGAGAAGACGCCGTCGACCACGACGAGCATGCCGCCGCCGTCCTCGGAGCCGCGCTCGAGCATCTTCTCGAGCTTGTCGAGGCGGCCGTGGCGGAACGGGCGCAGCTTCGCGCGCGAGAGCAGGCAGCCGTCGAGGATCGAGGCGTGGTCGGCGGAGTCCGCGATCACCGTGTCGCCCGGGCTGAGGATCGTGCCGAGCGTGCCGACGTTGGCCTGGTGGCCGGTCGTGAAGACGATCGCGTCCTCGGTCCCCATCCAGGCGGCGATCTCGGCCTCGAGCTGGAGGTGGAGGTCGATCGTCCCGTTGAGCAGCCGCGAGCCGGTGAGGCCGGTGCCGTAGCGGGCGAGGGCGTCGCGCGCGCCCTCGATCACCCGCGGGTCGCCGGTCAGTCCGAGGTAGTTGTTGGAGCCGAGCATGACCCGCTCGGCGCCCTCCATCTCGACCACGGGGCCGGCCGGACCCTCGAGGCGGCGGAAGTACGGGAGCAGGTCCGCGTCGCGGGCCGCCTGCAGCTGGGCGGCCCTCTCATGTCCTCGGACCTTCGCGAAGACGTCGATGGCGGTCGGCATGTAGCGTGCGCTCTCGTGTCGATTGACGTGCGTCCCGTCTCGGGCCGGCGGGACCTGAAGGAGTTCATCGATCTCCCGTACCGCCTGCATGCTACTTCCCCGCTGTGGGTGCCACCGCTGCGGATCGAGCGGCGGATCTTCCTCTCCAAGCGGCTCAACGCGTTCTTCAACCACGGCGACGCGCAGCTGTTCCTCGCGCGCCGCGACGGCCGCGTCGTCGGGCGCCTGAGCGCGCACTACGACAACGCGTTCAACGCCCATCACGGCAATCGCTGGGGCATGTTCGGCTTCCTCGAGCTCGAGGAGGACCCCGAGATCCTCCCGGCGCTGCTCGAGACCGCCGCGGCATGGCTGCGCGAGCACCGCTGCGACCACATGGTCGGCCCGATGGACTTCACGATGAACGACGAGTCCGGCGTGCTCGTCGACGGCTACGAGCTCGAGCCGATGATCCGCCAGCCCTGGCATCCGCCCTACTACAAGCGCCTCTGCGAGGAGGCCGGGCTGACCAAGGCGATGGACCTCTACTTCTGGGACCTGCACATCTCAGACCGCGAGCGGATGCTGCCGATCATCTTCAAGCTCGCCGGCGAGGTCGAGAAGCGCCACGGCATCACGATCCGCCGCATGAGCCGGCGCAGCCTGCGCAAGGACCTGGATCGCTTCGCCGACGTCTACAACACGGCCTGGAGCGAGAACTGGGGCTTCACGCCCTACGACAAGAAGGACCTCGACGCCTACGCGCTGGACCTGCAGCTCGTCTTCGACCACCACTGGTTCATGGTCGCCGAGACGCCCGAGGGCGACACGGCGGCGATCGCGATCACGATCCCCGACATCAACCAGGTGCTCAAGAAGATGAACGGGCGGATCCTGCCGTTCGGCTGGTACCACTTCCTGCGCCGCAACAAGAGCATCGACCGGGTCCGGATCGGCTTCCTCGGCGTCAAGCCGCAGTACCAGCACACCGGCGTGGCCGCGAAGCTCTACGTCGAGCACTTCGACACCGCCGGGGTGCGCCCGCAGAACAAGGGCGAGGCGGGCTGGATCCTCGAGAGCAACCGCAACATGAACAAGGCCCTGGAGGCCATGGGCGGACGCATCGTGCGGACGCATCGCATGTACGAGCGGCCGCTCTGACGGTACGTTATGGACATGCGGCGCACGGATTACCTGAAGACCTCGCCTCCGATGTTCGAGTCGAGGCTGCTCGACCGCTTCACCCGCGTGCACCCTGCGGTGCCGCTGGTCATCTACCTTCCGCTGATCGCGTTCATGCTCGTGCTGGGCGTCGACCGCGACGGGTGGTTGGACACGCTGGGGCTCGCCGTCTGCGGCTACGTCCTCTGGACGCTGTTCGAGTACTGGCTGCACCGCCTGGTGTTCCACTTCGAACCCGAGGACGGGCTCGGCGCGCGGCTGCACTGGATGATCCACGGGGTCCATCACGACCATCCGAACGATCCGCTGCGCCTGGTCATGCCTCCGGCGGCGAGCATCCCGCTGGCG
This sequence comes from Solirubrobacteraceae bacterium, assembly GCA_036269915.1. Taxonomy (GTDB): domain Bacteria; phylum Actinomycetota; class Thermoleophilia; order Solirubrobacterales; family Solirubrobacteraceae; genus DATBDM01. Next base: position 10,002 of record DATBDM010000308.1, read on the forward strand.
CTGGCCGTGATCGGCGTCCTGTGGCTGATCGTCGGGCCGACGCACGCGCCCGCCGTGGTTGCCGGCTTCTTCATCGGGTACGTGATCTACGACGAGATGCACTACGCGCTGCACCACCACACCCCGAAGACCGGGCTGGGCAAGCGTCTGCGCGAGCTGCACATGCGCCACCACTTCCAGGACGACGAGCGCGGGTTCGGCATCAGCGCCCCCTACTGGGACATCGTGTTCCGCACCGTCCCCCGCGCGCGCGACGAGGACAGCTGAGCCGTCGCGTCCGGGACGACGGCCATGCTCCAGCACTCGTGACGGACCCATCCCACATCGACGACGCGCTCGAGGGCGAGGAGGTCGACGGCCTCCCCGTCGTCGCCGAGCCGGCCGAGCTGCAGCCCCTCCCGCCGGGCGCGGTGCCCGCCCGCCAGGCCGTCGCGCTCGCCGCGACGACGTTCGTCGCCGGTGCCGCGACCGCAGCCGTGGTCAGCCGCCGCCGCGCCCGCCGCGTGAGCCGGCGCAAGCGCCGCGGTGGAGCGACCCTGGGTGAGATCGTGACCTCGAACTCGTTCCTGGTCGACGTCCACCTGCTGCGCCGGGATTGACCGCCGCCGCGGCGTCCCCCTGGGCGGACGCTCCCGTCGACATCCGCTGCGAGGTCCGCCCGCCATGGCCGTTCCGGCTCGGGGGCGGCTCCGCCGACGGCCTGCTGCGCCGCCGCGGCGCCTCGCTGCAGCGCTGGCTGCACGTCGAGGAGGAGCCGGTGCTCGTCGCGGCGATCCAGCCGGCCGGCGATCGCGTGATCTTCGCCGCCCGCTCGGCCTGCCCGCACGCCGCGGCCGAGGGGATCGACCGGCTGCGCTTCGCCACCGGCGTCGACGACGACCTGCGCCCGTTCCACGACCGCTTCCGCGACGATCCGATCATCGGCCGCGCGGTGCGGGCGAACCCGTACCTGCGCGTACGGCGCAGGTGCCGCCCGTGGGAGGCGCTGCTCGCCGCGGTCACTGAGCAGCTGATCGAATTCGAGCGGGCGGTCGCGATCCAGCGCCGCCTGATCGCCCGGCTCGGCCCGCGTTGCCCGCACTCCGGGCTGCGCGACCTGCCCGGGCCCGAGGTGATCGCGGCGCAGGCGCCGGCCTGGCTGGCCTCGATCGACCTTGCGCCCAAGCGGGCGATCGCGCTGCGCCGCTGCGCGCTCGAGGTCGCCGCCGGCCGCATCGACCTGGACGCGCACGACGTCCGGCGCCTGCTCGCGATCTCGGAGATCGGCGCCTGGACGGTCGAGATCCTCGGGCTCTACGGGCAGGGCCGGATGGACGTCGTCCCCGCGGGCGACCTCGGCTTCATCAAGCTCGTCGGCCGCATCCGCACCGGCAACCCCAGGGCGCGCGTCGAGGAGCCAGAGGCGCGCGAGTTCTTCGAGCCCTACGGCGAGTGGCGCGGGCTCGCCGGCGAGTACCTGCGCTGGGCCGGCGCGCGCGGGCTCATCCCGTCCCGGGCGCATCCAGCCCGGAGGGCCCCGGGTCGAGCTGCTGCCCCGGCAGGAACTCGGTGGTGAGCGCGGCGCCGCCGTTCGGCTGGCCCTCGAGCAGCCCGTTGCGCTTCATCCACAGCGCGTAGCGGTCCCAGGACGCGCGATCCTGGTAGCCCCAGGGCAGTCGCCTGGAGGCGGGGAAGAAGACCGGGTTGGTCGCCTTGATCGAGGCGAGCTGCAGCCCCGCATCGAGGTCCTTGTTCGCCTGGGTCAGGGCGTCGACGCCGGCCTGCGGATCGCTGCGAACGGCGCGGTAGCCGGTGGCGGTGGCCTGCAGGAAGCGCCGCACCCGCGACGCGCCGGCCTCGTCGAGGTCCTGCTTGCGCGCGACGACGACGAGCTCGGCGTAGGTGGGGATGCCGAGCTGGTCCATGCGCAGCGCGACGGGCTGCTTGCCGCGGCGCTGGAGGTCGATCGCCTCGTAGTTCCAGTAGGCGCCGAGCGTCGCGTCGACCCGGCCGGAGAGCATCGCCGGCACGAGGTTGAAGCCGACGTTGGTCTCGTCGATCGAGGAGGGGTCGACCTTGGCGCGCTTGGCGATCGTCTTCAGGTAGGCCGACTGGTAGGGGATCCCGGCGGTGCCGACGCGCTTGCCCTGCAGCTGGGAGGGGTTGCGGATCGGGTTCTTGCCGATCGACATCAGCGAGGTCAGCGGCTTCTGCACGAGCGCGGCGACGGCGACGAGGTCGGTGGCGCCCTTGTCGCGCGCGAGCAGCAGCTCGGGCTCGTAGGAGATCGCGAGGTCCACCCGGCCGGCCTGCAGGAGCTTGAGCGGCGCGGCGGGGTCCGGAGGCGACTGCAGCGTGACGTCGAGCCCGGCGCGGTCGTAATCGCCCTTGGCCTTGGACTCGAAGAGACCGGCATGGTCGGCGTTGGGCAGGTAGTCGAGCATCACGCGCATGGCGTCGCGATGGCCCGACGACGTCGCGCCGGCGCTCGGCTCGGGCTTCTCGCCGCAGCCGGCGAGCAGCGCGGCGGCAACGAGCGCGAGCGCCATCGACAGAAGGCGGGCGGTGCGGATCATGATCCTCCGGGTTCCGTGCGTGGGGTCCAGGTCACGACGCGCCGCTCGAGCAGCGCGACGGCGCCGTAGAGCACCACGGCGAGGGCGAAGAGCAGGGCGGTGGCGGCGAACGCGCGCGACGTCTCGAGCTGGCCGTTGGCGGTCAGCACGGCGTGGCCGAGGCCGGCGTCCGAGCCCGACCACTCGGCGAACACGGCGCCGATCACCGCGACCGCGGCGGCGACGCGCACGCCCGTGAAGGCGGCGGGCAGTGCGCCGGGCGCCTCGAGCACCCGCAGCGTCTGCCAGCGCGTGGCGTCGAGCGAGCGCAGCAGCCGGCGCGCGTCGGGGTCGGCGTCGCGCAGGCCGTCGTAGAGGTTGATGGTCACGGGGAAGAAGCAGACGAGCGCGACCAGCAGCACCTTCGGCGCGAAGCCGAAGCCGAGCGCCAGGATGATCAGTGGCGCGATCACGGGGACGGGCACGGCCTGCGAGCCGATCACCAACGGGCGCAGCGCGCGGCGTGCGACGGGGGAGAGGTGCATGGCGAGCGCGATCGCGACCCCGCCGGCGATCGCCGCGAGCAGACCGACCAGGACCTCCCAGGTCGTCGTCGCGAGATCGGGGGCGAGCAGCGAGCGATCGCTCCACAGCGTCTGCGCGACGTCGGTCGGCGCGGGCAGGAGGAGCGGGTCGACGAGCCCGGCCAGCGCGACCGCCTCCCAGACGCCGAGCAGCGCGACGACGACGGCGAGCGCGGCCATCAGTCCACGCCTCCGAGGGTGGCGAGCGCGCGCTCGCGCAGCGCCTGGACGCCGGGATCGGCGCGCCGGCGCGGGCGCTCGAGCGCGACGTCGAGCTCGGCGACCACGCGGCCGGGGCGTGCCGAGAGCAGCACGATCCGGTCGGCGAGCAGGACGGCCTCCTCGACGTCGTGGGTGACGAGCAGGACCGTGCGAGGCTGCTCGGCGAGGGCGTTCGCGAGCCAGGTCTGCATGTGCTGGCGGGTGAGCGCGTCGAGCGCGCCGAAGGGCTCGTCGAGGCACAGCAGCTCGCGCCCGGCGAGCAGCGTGCGGATGAAGGCGACGCGCTGGCGCATGCCGCCGCTGAGCTCGCGCGGGCGGGCGCCCTCGAAGCCCTCGAGGCCGAAGTGGGCGAAGTGCGCGTGGGCGGCGCGGCGCCCGTCGGCCTTGCTCGTGCCGGCGAGCCGGGTGGCGAGCGCGGCGTTGTCGAGCGCCGAGAGCCAGGGCAGCAGCGCGTCGCGCTGGGGCATCAGCGCCGCGGGCGGCGCCTGCACGGTGCCGGCGTCGGGCCGCTGGAGGCCGCAGACGAGCTCGAGCAGCGTCGTCTTGCCGCAGCCGCTGGGGCCGACGACGGCGACGGTCGACCGCGCGCGCACGCGCAGCGACACGCCGTCCAGCGCGCGGACGGTCCCGAAGGCCTTCGCTACGCCGGCGACCTCTACGCCTTCGCCGGCACGGCCCTGCTCTGCGTCGTCTCGAGGCTCCAAGCTCCGAGCCTCGACGTCCGTCTCCATTCGCTCCCTCCGCGGGCATTACCCCACAGGTTCGAAGGGTCAGGCCCAGCGCGGACCTATCTCAGCCGGGCGATCTCCCCAGCCCCCCTGTTGCCTTGCCCGGACAGCGTACTAGGCCGAGCGGTACCGTCCCCGCGGACATGGACTGGGAATCCGAGGGGCTGCTGGAGGGCGTCGAGGGCGCGGAGGCCCGGGCGGCGCGGCTGAAGCTCCTCGACGAGCTGCACGAGGAGGGCGTGTCGCTCGACCAGCTGCGTGCCGCGGTGGACGAGGACCGGCTCGCGCTGCTGCCCGTCGAGCGCATCCTCACCTCCGAGCCGCGCTACAGCGCGCGTGAGCTGGTCGAGAAGGCGGAGCTGCCGCTCGAGTTCTTCCAGGCCACGCGCCGCGCGCTCGGCCTCACGACCCCCGACCCCGACGTCATCGCCTACGGGGACGAGGACCTCGAGGCCGCCAAGCTCGGCAGCCGCTACCGCGAGGCCTTCCCCGAGGACGAGTCGATCGAGGTCACCCGCATCCTCGGCCAGGGCCTGGCCCGCTACGCCGAGGCGACCCGCACGATGGCCGCGCGCGCCTTCCTCGAGCCCGGCATCGACGAGCACGACCTCGCCCGCCGCTACGAGACCGTCGGGCGCGAGCTGCTGCCGCTCGTCGGCCCGTGGATGGAGCACGTCTTCCGCCTGCACCTGCTGCAGGGGCTCCGCGAGGACGCCGTCACGCGCGAGCAGCTCGCGTCCGGGCGCCTCGACGACACCCAGGACACCGCGGTCGCCTTCGCCGACCTCGTCGGCTTCACGAGCCTGGGGGAGAGCGCGCCGATCGAGGAGCTCTCGGGCGTCGCGGGGCGCCTGGGCGAGCTGACCGGCGACCTCGTCGAGCCGCCCGTCCGCTTCGTCAAGCAGATCGGCGACGCCGTGATGCTCGTCTCGCCCGACGCGCAGCGGATGGTGGACACCGTCGTCCGGCTGGTCGACGCGACCTGCGACGACGACGACTTCCCCCCGCTGCGCGCCGGCATCGCCTTCGGCCCGGCCGTCAACCGCTGGGGCGACTGGTACGGCACACCGGTCAACCTCGCGAGCCGGCTGACCGCCCGCGCCCGCCCGGCCTCGGTGCTCGCCACGGGCGAGGTGCGCGAGCGCGCCGGCGACGGCTGGATCTGGTCCGCGGCCGGTGCGAAGAGGATCAAGGGCCTCTCGGCGCCGGTGAAGACCTTCAGGGTCCGCCGCGAGGAACCCGCCGGGTGAGCGTCGCGAAGGAGCCGTTCGTCGCGCGCCTGGATCCCGACGTGCAGCCACGCGAGGTCGACGACCACGAGCTCGCGTTCGGGCTCGAGGACACGCTGCTGCGCGACCAGCGGGTCGGCACGGAGCCGCTGAAGCGCTTCTCGCTGCTCGACTGCCGGCTCGAGCGCTGCGACCTCGCCGGTCTCCAGGCGCGCGAGGCGTCGTGGGTGCGGGTCGTGGTGACCGGCAGCCGGCTCACCGGCGCCGACCTCGCCGGCGGGCGCCTGCAGGACGTCACGTTCCGCGACTGCCGCATGGACCTCGCCTCGTTCGCCGGCGCCCGGATGGAGCGGGTGAGCTTCGAGCGCTGCGACCTGCGCGAGTCAGACCTGGGCGAGGCGCGCCTGCACGACGTCCGGCTCGCCGGCTGCGACCTCACGAGCGCGTACGTCGCCGACGCCAGCTGCTCGCGCACCGAGCTGCGCGACGGCACCTACGAGGACCTTCGCGGGATCGGCGGTCTCAAGGGCTGCTCGCTCGCGTGGCCCGACCTGATGGCGCTCGCCCCGGCGCTGGCCGCTCAGGCGGGCATGCGGCTGATCACGGATTCGGACGCGTGAGCGCCTTCACGAAGTCCTCGAGCTGCTTGGTGGTCCAGCACTCGTGGGCCTCGCAGAACGCGGCGTAGGCGTCGATCACCGAGTCGCCGTAGTTCCAGTACAGCCGCGGCTCGGGATTGAGCCAGAAGGTCCGCCCGGCGCGGGCGGCGATGCGGGCGAAGACGTCCGCGCGCGGATCGCGGCCGTTCGTGCGCGCGTCTCCGAGCACGATCACCGTCGCGCGCGGGTGCAGGTCGTCCTCGACGAGCTCGAGGAACTCGCGCCACACGCGGCCGTAGTCCGTGTAGCCCGAGACGTCGGCGACGCCGGCGTCCTTGGAGATCGCGTCGGACACCGCCGAGAAGCGGCGCTCGCGCGCGAAGACGTCGGTCACCTCGGAGATCCGCTCGACGAACACGAACGAGCGCATCTTGCGGAACGTGTCGTGCAGCGCGTGCATCACCGAGAGGAAGAACACCGAGGCCGAGGTGACGCTCGTCGAGACGTCGCAGAGCACGTAGAGCTCGGGGCGGCGCGGGCGCTGTGGGCGGAACTTCAGCTCGACGGGGACGCCGCCGGTCTGCAGCGAGGCGCGCATCGTGCGGCGAACGTCGACGTGCGCGCGCCGGCGCCGGCCCTTGATCTCGTGACCCTGCGTCGCGAGCCGCCGCTTGAGCTGGGCGACGACGCGATGGACGGCGGCGAGGTCCTGCAGCGGCCCGCTCGGGAGCGCCCGGTCGAGCTCGTTGAGCGGGCGCGCGGGCGGCAGCTGCTGGGTGCGCTCGATCTGGCCGCGCTCGAGCTCGCGGCGCAGGAACTGCTCGAAGGCGCGGATCTGGTCGCGGGTGAGCGGCGGCTCCGGCGGCTCGCCCGGCTGGTCCTCGCGCACCGGAGTGCCCGGCTCCGAGCGCAGGCCGAGCGCGCGGCGGATGCGCTGGACGTCGACGCCGAGCACCCCGGAGCCCTCGCCGCGGCGCCCGAGCGCGGCGATCGCCAGGCGGGCGAGATCGCGCATCGCGGCCTCGTCACCGGAGCGGATCGCGCGCAGGACCTGCTCGCGCAGGTTGTCGAGGTCGATGCGCTGCCCCTCGGCGGCGGCGTCCGCATCGCCCTCGGCGTCCTCGCCGCCCGTGCCCTCGCGGACCCCGCGGCGCAGCGCGCCCTCCTCGGCGGCGCGGAAGAAGTGGCGGTCGAAGACGAGGTCGAAGACGCGCCGGTCCTCGGGCGACTTGGCCAGTGTCGCCGCGAGCGCCGCCCGGAACGACGACTGCTGCGTCCACGGCACGGCGGCGAGCGCGCCGAACGCGTCGTTGAGCTCGGAGGTGCCGATCGCGACGCCCTCGGCGCGCAGGGCCTCGCCGAACTCGACGACCCGCGCGTCGAAGCCGGGCTGCGGGCTCACCGCAGGCCGGCGGGCGTCTTCGCGAGCTTGACGCCGACCCGCTCGGCGACCGTGTCGAGGTCCGTGCGGTGCTTGACGATGATCGACATCGTCTGGGCGAACACCTCGGGGGTGAGGTCGTCGGCGCCGAGCAGCAGCAGCGCGCGCGCCCAGTCGATCGACTCCGCGATCGACGGCGGCTTCTTGAGGTCGAGCTCGCGCACCATCCCGATCACCTCGACGAGCCGTGCCGCGACGGCCTCCGGGAGCTCGGGCGCGTGCATGCGCACGATCTCGAGCTCCTGGTCGGTCGGCGGGTAGTCGAGCCACAGGTACAGGCAGCGGCGCTTGAGCGCCTCGGTGAGCTCGCGCGTGTTGTTGGAGGTGAGCACCACGACGGGGTGCGTGCGCGCCTCGACGCGGCCGAGCTCGGGGATCGTGATCTGGAAGTCCGAGAGCAGCTCGAGCAGCATCGCCTCGAACTCCTGGTCGGTCTTGTCGATCTCGTCGATCAGCAGCACGACGGGATCCTCGGAGGCGATCGCGCGCATCAGCGGGCGGGCGAGCAGGAACTCGTCGCCGAAGATGTCGTCGTGGACCGCGTCCCAGGCGGTGCCACTGCCTCGCGCTTCGCGCTCATCGCCGCTTGCGCTAGCCCCGGCCTGGATGCGCAGCAGCTGCTTGCGGTAGTTCCACTCGTACAGCGCCTTGGCCTCGTCGAGGCCCTCGTAGCACTGCAGGCGCACGAGCTCGCGGCCGAGGTAGCGCGAGAGCGCCTTGGCGAGCTCGGTCTTGCCGACGCCGGCCGGACCCTCGACCAGCACGGGCTTCCCGAGGCGGGTGGCGAGGTAGGAGACCAGGGCGGTGGATTCACCCGGCAGGTAGCCCGCCGACCGCAGGCCCGCCGCGACCTCGTCGACGGACCCGGGCTCTGCGGTCGGCGCGCTCATGACGAGTGAGTCTAGGAACAGGACCGTCTGCGATGCTCGCCGCCGTGCTCGCGGCCGCCGAACCCTCGCCCGTCCCGCTGCTGATCCTGATCGGCCTCGGGTTCTTCGTGGGCGTGACCGGCCACATCCTGCACAGCAAGCCGACGATCGCGACCGGGATCGGCCTGATCTTCCTCGGCTCGTTCGCGCTGCCGCTGCTGCTCTACCTCAGCGACCGCTGAGTACGCGCGCGGCCAGGCAGCGGTAGGCGTCGCAGAGCTCCTCGATCGAGCGCCCGCGCCCGCGGCGCTGGTAGGCGAAGAAGTCCGCGGCCAGCGGCGTCAGCAGGACGTCGGCGGTGTAGTCGGCGTCGACGTCGGAGTCGCCGAGCGCCTCGCGGACGAGCAGCGACACGTGCGTGCGGTAGAGCTGGAACGGGCCCTTGGCGAAGCGCACGCCCAGGCCGAGCTCGGAGGCGAGCAGCAGGTCGAGGTGGCTCTCGAGGAAGGCCATGTAGGCCTCGCCGAAGGCGATGATCCGGTCGAGCGGCGGCGCGCCGGGGCCGAGCGGTGACGGACCGCGGATCAGCGCGTCCTGCAGCGGGCTCTCGTCGTCGCCGAGGATCGTCCCCACCAGGCCCGACTTGTCGCCGAAGGCGCGGAAGATCGTGCCCTTGCCCACGCCGGCCTCGGCCGCGATCAGGTCCATCGAGACCTGCTGCGGCCCGCGCTCCGCGAACAGGCGCCGCGCGGTGCAGAGCACGCGCTCGTGGTTGCGCTGCGCGTCGGCGCGACGGCGCGGAGCCTGGCCGGCGACGGGCAGGTCGCCCTCCGGCGCAAGCATCCCGAGCTCGATCGGGGCGGGTTCGTGGTGGGTCTCCACGCCCCATAGGGTAGCAAGTGGACCACGGTCCGCATAGCGTGCTACAGTGCCTCTCAGCACCAAACGGACTCCGGTCCGCAAGTCAATCTTCAGGAGGGAACACCCACCATGACCGCTATCGACGCTGCTGCCACCACCATCCCCGCCGGCACCTACAAGGACGATGGCGTCCACTCCGCCGCGACCTTCGCCGTCAAGCACATGGTCGTCTCGACCTACCGCGGCCGCTTCGAGGACTTCACCGCCGAGCTCGTCGTCGACGACGCCGGCAACGCCGTCCTCAACGGGGTCGTCAAGGCCGACACGATCGTCGTCAAGGACGAGAACCTGGCCGCGCATCTCAAGTCGCCCGAGTTCTTCGACACCGAGACCTACTCCGAGATCAAGTTCGAGTCGCTGAAGGTCGTCCGCAACGGCGACGACGTGACCGTCGAGGGCAACCTCACGATCAAGGGCAACACGCACCCCGTCACCGGCACCGGCACGATCACCGGCCCGGCCGAGGACCCCTTCGGCAACACGAAGCTCGGCCTCTCGCTCGAGACCACGATCGACCGCACCAAGTACGGCCTCAACTGGAACGCCCCGCTGCCCAAGGGTGGCTTCGCGCTCTCCGACGACGTCAAGCTGACGGTCGAGCTCGAGCTCGCCAAGGTCGCGTAGCCGCGATGCGAGTCCTCGGCATCTCCGGCTCGCTGCGCCGGGACTCGTACAACTCCCTGCTCCTCCGGACGGCCGCTGAGCTGCTGCCGTCCGGGGCGGAGTTGGAGGTGTACGACGGCCTCAAGGCCATCCCGCCGTACGACGCCGACGACGAGCACGACGTCACCGAGGCGGTGCGCGAGCTTCGCGAGGCGATCGCCGAGGCCGACGCGGTGCTCGTGGCCACCCCCGAGTACAACGCGTCCATCCCGGGCGTCCTCAAGAACGCGCTCGACTGGGTGTCCCGCCCGCATGCGACCAACTCGCTGCGCGGCAAGCCGACCGCCGTGGTCGGCGCCTCGACCGGCATGTTCGGCGGCGTCTGGGCGCAGGCCGAGACGCGCAAGATCCTGCAGACGATCGGCGCCCGCGTCGTCGATCGCGAGCTCCCCGTCTCCGAGGCCGACGAGCGCTTCGACGCCGACGGCCGGCTCGACGACGACGACCTCCGCGAGGTCTACGCCGAGATCCTCGCCGAGCTGGCGGAGACGGTGGAGGTCCGCCGCGCCGCGCTGGCACAGCAGGGCTAGGCCGCTTCCGATTCACCGGCGTCCGTGGTGGCGCGGGCGAACGTCAACCCCGGCTGGGTGGCGGTTTCGCCGGTCGCATCGTGCCCGTCGCGACGCGTCCGGCGAAACGTGTCCCAGGGACGTGTTTCGCCGGACGTATCGCCCTCCGCCCACGCGTCCGGCGAAACTCGTGCGACGCCTCGGGCTTCCTCTCGATGCGGGTTTGAACGAACCGGCCCGGCTAGAACAGACGATCCGGGGCCGGCGGCTCGCCGGCTCCGTTCCGGCGGCGCGGCGGGCGGGAGTCGCCCAGGCGCTCCGTGGGCGCGTCCGGCGGCTGCGGCGCGTCGCGCCGCGGCTCGTCCGGCGGGTCGCCCTCCCACGTCGGGCGGTCGCCCAGCACCTCGGTGACGGCGCCCGGGTCGCGCGGACGCCGGTCCGGGCGCGATGTCGAGCGCCGGCGTGCCGGGCGCTCGAAGTCGAAGTCGTCGGCGGCCGGGTTCGGCGGCTCGGGCCGGTGCGCCGCGCGCACGCGCGCACCCGCGACGATCAGCGCACCCGCGGCGAGCATCGCGCCGAAGATGCCCCACTGGATGCCGATCGTGGCGCTCGGGCCGGCGGCGTCGGGCTTGTCGAACAGCCGCCAGACGAGCAGGAGCAGCGCCCACGCGCCCGCCGCGGTGATCACGGCGCCGTCGCCGCCCGGCAGGTGGAACGCGCGCTGGTTCGTCCGCGCCCACACCAGGAACAGCACGCCCGCCGCCACCAGCAGCACCGCGGCCTCGATGAACGAGAAGACCCCGAACGCCGTCAGGTTGACCTGGGTGAACTCGTGCGCGCCCGGCGGGACGAACGACTTCTGGTACCACGGCAGGATCATCGTCACCACGAGCGCAGCCGCGGCGATGCCCGCGTTGCGCAGTTCGGGCGGCGTCGCCTTCAGGCGCTCGGCGAGCGACATGGCTCCCAGTCTGCCAGAGCCAACCCCGGAATCAGTCGATCGGGATGTCGGTCACGTCGATGCGTTTCGCACGGGGCGGCTCGAGCCGCGTGATGTAGAAGTCGAGCACCGCGCGCAGGGCCACGAGCAGGCCGCGCAGCGCCTCGGTGAGCTGCTGGCCGAGCTCCGGCGGGACCGTCCCGCGGACCGCCTCGATCAGCGCCGTGATGCCCGACAGGTCGGGGAACGCGCCGACGCCCGGCGCGGAGGAGCCCTCGGACGACGCCCATCCGCTCGGCGGCGCCTCGCCGCCGGCGGCGCGCACCGCGTCCTCCGCGGCGGACTGCGCCTCGCGCACCAGCCGCTCGGCGTCCGCGAACGCCTGCTCGTGCTCGCGCCGCGCCTCAGCCATCGCGGCCACCGTCCGCGAACGCGACGACGAGCGAGCCCTCACGCAGCGACGCACCCGTCGGCTCGTAGCCGGCGAGCGCGCCCGGCAGCACGATCGTGCGCTTCTGGCCATCGACGCGCACCACGAGCTCGAGCCCGATCTTGCGCAGCGCGACGTCGCCCTTGCGCGCGAACGGCAGGTCGAGCCGCAGCTCGGCGTGCCCGTCGTCGAGGCGCAGCTCCTGCGTGAGCCGGTCGTGGAGCACGCCGGCGGCGTCGCGGCCCTCGAACAGCGCATCGGCGAGCCGGTCGAGCATCGCGCCGCCGAGCACCTCCTGCTCGAAGTAGGCCGCGCGCAGGACGGGAACGGGCGCGAAGCCGGAGTCGACGAGCGCGAGCTGCTCGGCCTGGACGTCGCGCCACGCGCCGAAGTAGGTGCCGGCGAGCTCGTCGGGGAAGACGCGGTTCACGACGACGGCGTCGGTCAGGTAGCCGTAGAGGTTCAGGTAGGTGAACGTCCGCATCGCCTCGGCCACGACCATCCGGTCGGGTGTCATCACCAGCCGCAGCGAGACCTGCGGCTCGCGCAGCAGTTCGTGCATCTCGATCAGGTTGGCGACGAGCGTCTGGACGTCGTCCATCACCCGCTCGTCCGGCAGCTGCAGGTCGAGGAACGCGCGCGCGAACGGCCGCGCGGCCGACAGCAGCGCGTGCTCGCGGCCGAGCGCCTTGTCGAGCCACCAGCGCGCCGCGTCCGGGAACGAGAGCAGCCGCAGCGTCTCGCCCGTCGGCGCGCAGTCGACCACGATCGCGTCCCATTCGCCCGAGTCCGCGTGCTGCTTGAGCCGCAGCAGCGAGAACAGCTCGTCGCCGCCGGGCGGCACGGTCAGCTCCTCGGCCGCGATCCGGCCGACCCCGCGCTCCGCGAGCACGCCGCCGAGCCACTCCTGCACAGCCGACCAGTGGCGTTCGAGCTCCTCCTGGGCCTGGACCTGCTGCGCCCACAACCCGTCCGAGACCGGTGTCGGCTCGGAGCCGACGGACGTCTGCAGCGAGTCGGCCAGCGAGTGGGCGGGATCCGTCGAGAGCACGAGCGTGCGCGCGCCCGCCGCGGCGCACCGGCGCGCGGTGGCGGCGGCGACCGACGTCTTCCCGACGCCGCCCTTGCCCGTGTAGAGGATCGTCCGCGGCGCCATCTCGCGCGGAGCCTACCCGCGCGAGGGCGCCACTACCTTCACCCTGCCGGTGGCGGTGCCGGCGTTCCCCGCGAGGTCGCGCGCGGCGATCGTCACCGTGTAGGTCCCGCGCCGCTTGGGCACCGCCCAGCCCAGGCGGTGGGCTCCGTAGGCGAGCGTGCCGACGGCGCGGCTCGTGATCGGCGTGCTCCCGCGCGCGATCCGCAGGCTCAGCGCCGAGATCTTGTCGAGCGACATGCGCACGTAGCCGTAGCGGTTTCGCACGAGCCGCTGGGCCGGGATCCTCACCACCGGCGGCGTCGTCAGGTCGTCGGTGAAGCGCTGCGCGGTGTTGCAGTACACGGCGATCGCGGTGCGGTCGCAGATCGAGTTCAGGAAGTCCCGCAGCAGCACGTGGTAGTTGAGGTCGGACTCGTGCGTCGAGCTGCCGCGCGAGTACAGCGACCACGCGCCCGTGTCGTAGGTGGGGACCTCGCGCTGCGCCTCGGCGTTGCCCGCCTCGAAGAGCTTCTGCGCGCGGCCGTTGCCGGTCAGCTCGGCGTAGTCGTGCAGGCCGACGAGCGACTGCACGAAGCCGTTGATGATGCGCAGGCTGGGCGCGAAGGAGTACTGCGCGTAGTGGACGCCGCCCGGCACCTTCACGCGCACGCCCGAGGGGGTCGCGCGGCGGAAGATGGCGAGCCCCTTGCGCGTGGCCCGGAACACCTCCGCCGCACGACCGGTCTTCACGCCCGCGCGCGCGAGGGCCTGCAGCCCGGTGCCCTGGCTGAGGCTGCTGGTCCACGGCGCGAGCCCGCCCCCGAATCCGAACTCGTACTCCCACGCGATCCCGCCGGCGCGGGAGGAGGCGAGCGGCAGGATCTGGTCGATCATCGTGCTCGACTCGGCGGTGCTCGACCTCGCCTTGCTCTTGGCGATCGCGTTGAGCTTGCCGAAGGTGCCGAGCCACTGGATCTGCAGGCCCTGGCCCGCGTAGTACTGGTAGACGAGCTCGTCGCCGTCGAAGCCGACGCGCTC
>DATBDM010000309.1:0-13169 GCA_036269915.1 Solirubrobacteraceae bacterium
AGAGCTGGCCGCGCGACGGGATCCCCAGCTCGTTCTACTCGCGCCACAAGGCGGAGGCCGAGCACATCCTCGACGCCGTCGAGGCCGAGGCGCCCGACGTGCGCATCGTCCGGCTGCGCCCCGGCCTGATCTTCAAGCGCTCCGCGGCCCAGGAGATCCGCCGCTACTTCATCGGCCCGTTGCTGCCCTCGCCGCTCGTGCGCCGCTCGCTGCTGCCGGTCGTCCCGGCGCTGCCCGGCCTGGCCTTCCAGGCCGTGCACTCCGACGACGTCGCCGAGGCCTACCGCCTGGCCGCGACCGAGCCGCGCGCCCGCGGCGCGTACAACATCGCCGCGGAGCCGGTGCTCGACGTGCCGGCGCTGGCCCGGCTGCTCAATGCCCGCCCGGTGCCGGTCCCGGCCGGCGTGGTCCGTGCGCTGGCCGACCTGAGCTGGCGCGCCCACCTGCAGCCGACCCCGCCCGGCTGGCTCGACATGGGGCTCGGCGTGCCCACGATGGACATCACCCGGGCGCGCGAGCAGCTCGGCTGGACGCCGTCACGCGGCGCCGACGAGGCGCTGATCGAGCTGCTAGACGGCCTGCGCGAGGCCGACGGGGCCGGGACCCCGCCGCTCGCGGCGCGGGCCGGCGGGCGCTTCCGGGTGCGCGAGCTCCTCTCCGGCGTCGGCCGCCGCAACCCCTAGCGGGGTTCCAGCACGTCGCGCAGACGGTCCATCGCCGCGCGCATCTGCTCGCTCTCGCCCTCGCCCTCGCGGGCGAACCGGCGGGCGGGGCGCATGAGGTCCTGGCCGCGCAGCTCGGCGGCGGTGGGCCGGCGGGCCAGCGTGGTGGCGTCCGGCGGGTCGCCGCGCAGCAGCCACGAGCCGTCGGAGCGGCGGACGAGCTCCTCCCGCTCGGCGAGCTCGGACAGCGCGGTGGAGACGGTCGGCCGGCGGGCTCCCACGAGCTGGCCGAGGATGCGGTGGGTCAGCGCGAGCGGCACCACGACGCCGTCGCCGGCCACGCGGCCCCAGCGCTCGGCCAGGTGCCAGAACAGCGCCTTCAGGCGCCGGTCGACGCGCGTGAGCTGCGAGATGGCCTGCGTCGTCGCCAGCCGCAGCGAGCGTTCGCTGAGCCGGTCGAAGAGCGCGGCGGTCAGCTCCGGGTAGCGCGCGGCCTCGACGGCGAAGCGACGGTCGAGCACCGCGAAGGTGAGCGTCGAGAGCACGGACCACAGCGCGTCGACGGGGAGCAGGCTCGAGCGCCCGCTGACCTGCCACGGGCGCACCAGGTCGCCCGGCCCGAGCAGTTCCGCGCTCACGTGATCGGCGACCACGAGCTCGCGGGCGAGCACGCCGTCCATGA
The DNA here is from genome assembly GCA_036269915.1 of Solirubrobacteraceae bacterium. Taxonomy (GTDB): domain Bacteria; phylum Actinomycetota; class Thermoleophilia; order Solirubrobacterales; family Solirubrobacteraceae; genus DATBDM01. The sequence continues at coordinate 1,345 of DATBDM010000309.1, forward strand.
TGAGCAGGCCGACGTGGTCGGCGCTGGCCCCGCTCAGGCGTGAGACGTCCCAGGGTCCGACTGCGAGGCGGTGCGTCCGGACGACGAGCTCGCGCTCGGCCTCGGCGCGCCGGGTGTCCGAGAGCAGCGACCCGAGATCCGGGTCGGCCTCCAGGAGCCGGACCGCCTCCCCGGTCCGATGCATGCGTGTACCCCCTGTCACAGATTCGCCCTACCCGGCGGCCGTCGCTTAAAGACGGCCCGCCGGGCGTGGCGCTCGAGCTTGGCGCGACTAGTCGGTGATGGCCACCCGGTCGACGCGCCGGTGGTAGCGCTCGCCGACCTTGCCGCCGGCCACCGCCGCGATCAGCGTGCCCACCAGCGCGACGATGAGGGCGATCAGGCCGCCGGTCGTCAGCGTCTCCCCGCTGAGCGGGATGCGCGGCAGGTTCAGCTGCTCGAGCACGTTGTACTTCGAGCCGAAGATCGCCGCCAGGGCGCCGAGGATGACCGTGACGACGACGCCGACGATCCACGCGCCGCCTCCCTGGCGCGCGCCGTCGAAGCGCGACATGCGGCCCGCGACGTAGCCGCCGGCGTAGTAGGCGATCATCAGGCAGACGAGCAGCGCGATGCCGCCGCCGAGGCCGATCGTCTCGGCGTTGCCGCGGGCGTCCTGGGCGGAGAGCTGCGTGAGCCCGATCGCCGTGCCGGCGCCGGCCACGAGGCCGATCAGGATCGCCGCGCAGCCGACCGCGACGAGCCAGCCGAAGAAGGCGGCACCCCAGTTGATGCCGCCGTACTCGTCACGCTGGCGCGCGCGCATATCGCTGACGTGGTCGCGGGTGATCCCGCCGGTCGCGGTCGCGCCGCTGTCCCGCCCGAAGCGGCGGCGGCCGTCGTCGACGCGGGTGTCGTCGTCCGCCGAGCGGTCGGCGACGGCGGTCCCGGTGGTCGTGGTGCGCTCCTCCGCGGGCTCGCGGCCTCGCTTGCGATCGAACATGTGCGTTTCCCTCCCTGACGTGGTCCTTGGAGTCAGGTTTCCCGCTGCAAGTAACAGGTGAAACGCACGTTCGCACGCGCACCGGAACCCGGTGTGCAGCGCGCGGCAAGGTTTGGTCGCACCGCCTTCCGGTGACGAACTACGGGACATGTCTGCCGCCAGCGACGCCCTCGACGGCGCCTTCGCCGCCCTGCTTGATCGCGGCGAAGAGCTCGGCTGCCTGAACTACTCCGAGGTCGACGAGCTCACGCAGGCGCTCGAGCTCGACGAAGCCGAGGTCGGGCGGCTGATGGAGACGCTCGACCAGCGTCACATCGATCTGCGCGACGACTGCGGACGCGAGGTCCCGGCGGCGCCGGTCGACGACGCCGCGCTCGCCGCGACCACGACCGACACGCTGCAGCTGTTCCTCAACGAGATCGGCCGCCACCGGCTGCTGACCCCGGCAGAGGAGCTCGAGCTCGCGCGGCGGATCGAGAAGGGCGACCTGGCCGCGAAGGAGCGCATGATCAACGCGAACCTGCGCCTCGTCGTCTCGATCGCCAAGAAGTACCAGGGCTCCGAGCTGACCCTGCTCGACCTGATCCAGGAGGGCATCCTCGGCCTGATCCGCGCCGTCGAGAAGTTCGACTTCCGGCTCGGATACCGCTTCTCGACCTACGCGACGTGGTGGATCCGCCAGGCCGTCGAGCGCGGCATGGACGCGAAGGCGCGCGCGATCAAGCTGCCGATCAACCTCGTCCGCACCCAGCGCAAGGTCGCGCGGGCCGAGAACGCCCTCGCGATGCGGCTCGACCGTACCCCGACCGACCAGGAGATCGCGCGCGAGGCGGGCATCGAGATCGCCGACCTGCACGCGATGCGCGACGCCGCGCGGACCGTCACCTCACTCGATCGCCCGCTCGGCGAGGAGGACGACGCCGCGTTCGGCGACCTGCTCCCGGCCGACGGTCCCGCGCCTGACGACGTCGTCCACGTCTCGCTGCGCGAGCAGGCGCTGCGCCGTGCGCTGGAGGATCTGCCCGAGCGCGAGCGCACGGTCGTCGCGCTGCGCTACGGGATCGACGGCGGCGAGCCGTGCCCGCTGCGCGAGATCGGCCGGCAGCTCGGGATCACGCCCGAGCGTGTGCGCCAGATCGAGTCGAAGGCGCTCGGCCGCCTCGGCCGCATGCGCGAGATCGACGCGCTGCGCCAGGCCGCGTGAGGCTCAGCCGGTGGGGGCGTCCGGATCCCAGCGCCCGTCGTCGCCGACGGTGCCGGTGACGGGGTTCGCCTGGGTCGGATCGCGGTCGCGCGCGTAGGAGAACGTCATGCGGACCTCCGTGCCGACGCCGGCCGAGCCGCGCAGCTCGAAGGCGTCCGAGAGCGCGGCGATGAGCGGCAGGCCGAGGCCCAGTGCCGCCGCGCCGGCGCGGGCGGGCCGGGGCTGGATGCCGGCGCCGTGGTCGCGCACGACGATCGTCAGGCCGTGCTCGCCCGCGAGCATCTCGACCTCGAGCAGCCCCTCGTCGTCGTAGGCGTGGACGACGACGTTGGTGCACGCCTCGGTGACCGCCATCTTCATGTCCGCCAGCACGGACGGATCGAAGTCGAGCGCGTCCGCCACACCACTCAGCGCCTGGCGCACGACGCCGACCCCCTCGGCCCGCGCCGGCATGGTCAGCAGGACCTCCGGCTGGACGACGGTGGCCGCGTCGGAGCTCATAGGGTCGCGGCGTCCCCCCGCGCCGTCGCAATCGCCTCCTCGCGGCCGCGCAGGACCGGCAGCACGGGGACGAGCCCGGTGATGTCGAGGATCCGCTGCACGCCCGGCTCCACGGTCTCGCCGACGCAGACGACGAAGCCCTGCGTGGCCTCGATCGCGCGGCGTCGGGCGTCGAGCAGCGCGCCGAGCACGGACGAGTCGACGAAGGTCGCCCTCGTCAGGTCGACGACGATGCCGCCGCCCCGGCCCAGCGCCTCGTCGAGGCGCTCGCGGAGGGTCGGCGCGGTGTAGATGTCGTGCTCGCCCTCGACGAGGACGACGACGACGTCACCGGCGGTGTCGTCGAGCACGATCGGATTGGCGTCCATACGCCGTCGCACGATACCCACTCGGTCGGGCATGTAACGTCGCCAGCTGGGCTTTCCGATGGGCGACCGACTCGACTCCTACCGCGCCAAGCGCGACTTCGGGCAGACGGCAGAGCCGCACGGGACCCCCGAACCGGGCTCCGAGGCGGCGCCGCAGCCCCGTTTCGTGGTCCAGGAGCACCACGCGCGGGCGCTCCACTGGGACCTCCGGCTCGAGCACGACGGGGTGCTCGCGTCATGGGCGGTGCCGAAGGGGATCCCGCCCGATCCGGCGCGCAACCACCTGGCCGTGCGCACCGAGGACCACCCGCTCGAGTACCTGGAGTTCCACGGCGAGATCCCGGCCGGCGAGTACGGCGCCGGGACGATGGAGATCTGGGACCGCGGCACCTACGAGCTGCACAAGTTCCGCGAGGACGAGGTGATGGTCACGTTCCACGGCGAGCGCGCCCGCGGCCGCTACGTCCTGTTCCGCACGCGCGGCAAGGACTGGATGATCCACCGGATGGACCCGCCGGAGGATCCGGACCGGGAGCCGATGCCCGAGCGGATCGAGCCGATGCTCGCCCGCTCCGGCTCGTTGCCACGCGAGGACGGGCGCTGGGCCTACGAGATCAAGTGGGACGGGGTGCGCGCGATCGCCTTCGTCGAGGGCGGTCGCGTGCGGCTGCAGACGCGCACGGGGCGCGACGTCACGGCCCGCTACCCCGAGCTGCGCGGGCTGGGCGCCGCGCTCGGCTCGCGCGAGGCGGTCCTCGACGGCGAGGTCGTCTCGCTCGGGCCGGACGGCCGGCCGAGCTTCCAGCGGCTGCAGAGCCGCATGCACCTGACCTCCGAGCACGCGGTGCGGCGGCTGAGCGAGCGCGAGCCGGTCACGTACATCGCGTTCGACCTGCTCTTCCTCGACGGGCACTCGCTGATGGGCCGCCCGTACCTCGAGCGGCGCGAGGCGCTGGCCTCCCTCGACCTGGCGGGGCGCGCGTGGCAGGCGCCGGCCCATCACGTCGGCGACGGCGCCGCGCTGCTGGCGGCGTCCCGCGCGCAGGGCCTCGAGGGCATCCTCGCCAAGCGCACCGACTGCCCGTATACGCCGGGCCGGCGCTCGGGCAACTGGATCAAGGTCAAGAACGTGCGCCGGACCGACGTGGTGATCGGCGGCTGGATGCCGGGGGAGGGCAACCGCTCCGGCCGTCTCGGCGCGCTGCTGGTCGGCTACATGGAGGATGACGAGCTGCGCTACGCCGGCCGCGTCGGGACGGGCTTCGACCAGGCCGAGCTGGAGCGGCTGGGCGGCCTGCTGGACGGCCTGTCACGGGACTCGTCGCCCTTCACCGGCCGCCAGCCTCCGCGCAGCGCCCGCTTCGTCGAGCCGACGCTGGTCGCGGCGGTCGACTACGGCGAGTGGACCTCGGCCCGCACCCTCCGCCACCCCGTCTATCGCGGCCTGCGCGACGACGTGGCGCCGGAGGACGTGGTGTTCGGCGAGGAGTAGGCGCCCGCGCCTGCGCAGCGCCGCCGAACGTCAACCCCGGCATTGAGGGCGTTCGGCCTCCGGGCGGCGGCGAGATGCACGTCGAGGACGCTGAGCGTCGCGAACGTGCATCTCAAGGTCGGCCGCCGGGCGAGATGCACGTTGGTGTTGGTCATCGGCGGCTGTGGTCGTCCGCGACCGCCGGTACGCGATGGCCAGACCTTCGCCGCCTACCCAGCCGGGGTTGACGTTCGCCGGCGCCCGCCGACCGCCACCTGAATGGGGTCTGACCCCGTTTACCTAAAGAGGGTCAGACCCCCTTTAGGTTCGGCGGATCGACCGACCCACCCCCCGACCGTGGGGCCTGGCCGCCAGGATGCGTTTGCTCGCTCAACCACCGGGCAGGCAAGACGCATGGCCAGAACCCGAAAGCTTGCAGACGCCGACGTCTTCCCTATCGGCCTTGGCGGCATGCCGATGTCGCTCGAGGGCCGTCCCGAGGAGGCACAGTCGATCCGCACGATCCACGCCGCCCTCGACGCCGGCGTGAACCTCATCGACACCGCCGACGCCTACTCCAAGGACCACACCGACATCGGGCACAACGAGCGCCTGATCGCGAAGGCCCTGCGCGGCCGGCGCGACGGCGTGCTCGTCGCCACCAAGGGCGGGCACCTGCGCGACGGTCAGGACTGGCCGCTCGACGGCTCCCCGAAGCACCTCAGGGAGGCGTGCGAGGCCTCGCTGAAGGCGCTCGAGACCGACCGCATCGATCTGTACCAGTATCACCGCCCCGACCCCGAGGTGCCCTACGCGGACTCGATCGGCGCGCTCAAGGAGCTCCAGGACGAGGGCAAGGTCCGGTGGATCGGCGTCTCCAACGCCGACACCGAGCAGATCGATCAGGCACGCTCGATCGTCGAGCTCGCCTCGGTCCAGAACCAGCTCTCGCTCGAGTACCCCTCGCCGGTGACCAAGGGCGAGGTCGCGCTGTGCGAGCAGCACGGGATCGCGTTCCTGCCCTGGTCGCCGCTCGGCGGCATCTCGAACGCGTCAGACGCCGCGGGCAACCACAACCCGGTCAAGGACGCCGCGGAGGCGCACGGCGTCTCGCCGCAGCAGGTCGCGCTGGCCTGGCTGCTCGCGCTCAGCCCGGTGATGATCCCGATCCCGGGCGCGAGCCGCCCGGAGACGATCACCGACTCGCTCGCGGCGGTCGATCTCGAGCTCTCCCAGGAGGAGCTCGACGCCATCTCCGAGGCCGCCGGCCTCGCCCCGCAGCGCGCGTAGCGAACCCGTCGGGCCGCAATCCGGCGTGCGTGCGTTGATCGCACGTACGCCGGGGTACGACAATGCGTCTATGCCCCGATCGATCTGGAGCGGCGCGATCTCCTTCGGACTGGTGAACGTGCCGGTCAAGCTGTACTCGGCCGTCTCGCGAAAAACCGTCCGCTTCCACCAGCTCAACGGCAAGACCGGAACGCGCATCCAGCAGAAGCGCGTGGATCCGAGCACCGGCGACGAGGTCTCATTCGAGGACATCGTCAAGGGCTACGAGCTGACGAAGGAGTCCTACGTCGTCGTCACGCCCGACGAGCTCGACGCGCTCGACCCCGAGCGCACGCGGACGATCGACATCGAGGACTTCGTCGACCAGGCCGAGATCGACCCGGTCTACTACGACCACCCGTACTACCTCGCGCCCGACAAGGGCGCGGGCAAGGCCTACCGCCTGCTGCTCGACGCGATGCGCGAGTCGGAGAAGGTCGCGATCGCGCGCGTCGTGCTGCGCTCCAAGGAGCAGCTCGTTGCCATCCGCCCGGCCGGCAACGCGCTGATGATGGAGACGATGGTCTTCCACGACGAGGTCGTCGCCCCCGACACGATCGAGGAGCTCCCCGAGGAGGCCGACGCCAAGACCTCGGACCGCGAGCTCAAGATGGCCCAGCAGCTGATCGACTCGCTCTCCTCGGAGTTCGAGCCCGAGCGCTACCACGACGAGTACCGCGAGAAGGTGCTCGACCTGATCGAGCGCAAGGCCCAGGGCGAGGAGATCGCGACGCAACCCGAGGCGCCGGAGCCCGCGCGCGTCCCGGACCTGATGGCCGCGCTCGAGGCGAGCCTCGCAGCGGTCAAGGACGACGGCGCCGGAGACAAGAAGAAGACGGAGTCCTCGCCGAAGTCCTCCTCGGGCGGCGGCGCCAAGAAGAAGAAGGCGACGGCCTCGAAGTCCTAGTCGTCAGCGGTCGATCTCGAACCAGATCAGGGTTCCGGGATCGGCCGGCTCGACGCCCCAGCGATCCGCAAGCTGCTCGACCAGGTAGAGCCCCCAGCCGGAGGCGCGGGTGGGATCGGGCTCCGGCGGGCCCGGCTCGAACCCGCTGCCGCCGTCGGCGATCTCGACGCGCAGGCGGCCGTCGCCGGTGTCGATGAGCATGTTGATCGGCGCCCCGGCGGCGATGCCGGCGTGCCGCACCGCGTTGGTGACGAGCTCGGAGACGAGCAGCTGCACGTCGCGCATGCGTGCCGCGGACAGCTCCCCGTCCACGGCGACGAGCGCACGTCGCGCCTCGGCGGCCGCGTAGATGCTGCTGGCGAGCTCGAGCTCGAGGCTCACCCGTGCTGGCATGTCTGGTCGAACACCTGACCAGAGGGTTGTCCACAGCGCCTGACCCCAAACTCCCCGTACTCCCCGGTGTCCGATGATCGCCGTCAGGGGAGACTCGGCCGCATGCCTCGCCTGCGCCGGTCAGACTGCTCGGGGCCGGGCATCACGCGCCGGCGCCACGGTCGCGGCTTCACCTACCTCGACGAGCACGGCGACCGGATCGACGATCCGGACGAGCTGGGCCGCATCGGCGAGCTCGGCATCCCGCCCGCCTGGAAGGACGTCTGGGTCTGCTCGTCCGATCGCGGGCACCTGCAGGCGACGGGTGTCGACGCGGCCGGCCGCAAGCAGTACCTGTACCACCCGGAATGGCGCCGCCGGCGCGACATGGAGAAGTTCCGCGACATGATCGCCTTCGCGCACGACCTTCCCACGCTGCGCGAGCGCGTGGCCGCCGATCTCGCCGGCGGCGACGAACCCACCCGTGAGCGGGTGCTGGCCTGCGCGGTGCGGCTGCTCGATCGTGGCTTCTTCCGCATCGGCACCGAGGAGTACTCGGTCCAGAACGAGACCTACGGCCTGGCGACGATGCACAAGCGCCACGTCTCGCTCGAGGACGGCGACACGATGGTCTTCGACTACACGGCCAAGAGCGGCAAGCGGCGCATCCAGGCCGTCGTGGACCCCCAGGCCGCCGCGCTCGTCGAGCGCCTCAAGCGCCGCCGCGGCGGCTCGCCCGAGCTGCTCGCCTACAAGCAGGCGCGGCGCTGGCGCGACGTCAAGTCCGACGAGATCAACGCCTACCTCAAGGAGGCGACGGGCGGTGAGCACTCGGCCAAGGACTTCCGCACGTGGAACGCGACGGTGCTCGCCGCGATGGCGCTCGCCGTCTCCGGCGAGGTGGCGGGCACGAAGACCGGGCGCAAGCGGGCGATCACGCGCGCGGTCGACGAGGTCGCCCACTACCTCGGCAACACCCCGGCGGTCTGCCGCGCGTCCTACATCGATCCGCGCGTGTTCGACGCCTATCGCGGAGGGCTGATCATCCGCCCGGCGATGGAGGAGGCCGCCGACACCGGCATCGGCGAGCTCCCCAACCACCATGCCGCGGTCGAGGCCGCGGTGCTCGACCTGCTCGACGAGCGCGAGGGCGGGCGCGCACCCGGCGTCGAGCGGATCGCCGCCTGAGCGGCTACTCCTGCGACGGCTCGGGGTCCGGCTCGGTCGGGGCGTCGGGCCCCACCGGCTGGGAGGGCTGGGGATCGTCGGGCCCCGGCGTCGTCGGCGGCTCGGACGGCGCGGCCGGGACCGTCGGGGTCTCGGGCACGACCGGCTGGACCGGGTCGGCGGGCGTGGTGGGGATCTCGAGGGTCGCCATGCGCAGGGCCTACCCGATCAGTCGACCTTCAGCCCGGACCCGTACGCGTACAGGCGCTCGAGCGAAGAGCGGATGATCCGTGACACGTGCATCTGCGAGCAGCCGACGCGCTCGGCGATCTCCGACTGCAGCAGGTCCTCCTTGAAGCGCAGGCGCAGGATCTCGCGCGCCCGGTCGTCGAGGATGCCGGCGAGGTACTCGATCGTCACGCCGGCCTCGACGCGGTCGTACTCGACGTCGTCGGCGCCGATCAGGTCGCCGGCGCTTGCCGAGCCCTCCTCCTCGTCGTGGACGGGGGCGTCGAGCGAGCGCACGGAGCGCCCCTCGGTGGCCTGCAGCGCCTCGACGACGTCCTCCGGCGCGCGTCCGAGGCGCTCGGCCAGGTCGGCGACGGTCGGGGAGCGGCCGAGCTCGGCCCAGAGCTTCTCGCGCGCGGCCTCGACCGCGAGGCAGAGCTCCTGGAGGTCGCGGGCGGGGCGCACGTCCCAGGTGGCGTCGCGGAAGTAGCGGCGCAGCTCGCCGAGGATCGTGGGCACGGCGTAGGAGGAGAAGGCGAGGCCGCGCCCGGGATCCCAGCGGTCGACCGCCTTCACGAGGCCGACGGAGGCGACCTGGACGAGGTCGTCGAGCGGCTCGGAGGCGCGCCGGTAGCGCAGCGCGAGGCTGCGGGCGAGCGGCATGTAGCGTTCGATCAGGACCTCGCGGGCATGCGCGTCACCCGTGCGATGCCGCTGCATCAGGAGCTGGTCCTCGCGCTGCCGCTTGGCCCGGTCCTGGGGGGCGCCCTCGCGGGGAGAGGAGCGGACGGCCGCCGTGGGGACGGCGGCAGGAGCGGAATTCGTCACGATCTTTCCCTACCCCAGCGCAACGCGTTCTCAAGGGCGTTGCACCGGCAGCCTGTCCGAGATCGAACCCCAGGTCAGGATTCCGCCATCTTGCGCAGCCTGCGCAGCGATTCCTTGTTGCGCGCGCGGATCAGCGCTCCCGCGCCGGGAAGTCGCATCAGCGGCGCCAGGACGCCGCCGGTGGCGAGCTCCTCCATCTCGACCCGCGAGCCGTCGCCCTCCGGCTCGATCGCGACCACGACGCGCGCGATCAGCAGCGGGCGCACGCGCGCCTCGAGCTCCAGGCGCCGCGGCGGATCGGAGCGCAGCACGGTGGTCGTGTCGGCGATCACGAGCGGCGGGATCCCCTGGGTGTGCCGGAAGGTGGCACCGACGGCGGGCCAGTGCAAGTCCGCCTCGTGGACGCCTTGGGCGCCGGTCACCCAGAAGCCGTAGGCGCGCGCCTCCGACAGGACCTCCCACGTCCGCTGGGGCGGTGCGTCGAAGTGCGTGCTCACGGTCGGCATGGTCAGGCGCTACCCGTCGAGGGGTGCCCGGATGCGCGTGCCGGGTAGAGGCTGGTCGTGGCCGACGTGATCGTGATCGGAGCGGGGCACAACGGCCTGGTCGCGGCGAACGTCCTCGCGGACGCCGGGCGCGAGGTGCTCGTGCTCGAGGAGCAGCCGGACGCCGGGGGCGCGGTGCGCAGCGGCGAGCTGACCCTGCCCGGGTACCGCCACGACCGCTTCTCTTCGTTCTACCCGCTGGGCGTCGCATCGCCGGTGATGCGCTCGATGGAGCTCGAGCGCCACGGCGTGCGCTGGCGACGCCACCCGATCGCCGTGGCGCATCCCGGCGCGGACGAGCTGTCCGCGTACGTGAGCGCCGACCCCGGCGAGACGCGCGCGAGCCTCGACGCCTTCGCGCCCGGCGACGGGGACCGCTTCGCGCGCTGGATGGAGTACTGGCACCGCGTCGGCCCGCGGCTGCTCGACGCGCTGCTCGCGCCGTTCCCGCCGGTACGCGGCGGCGCCCGGCTCGCGGCGACGCTCGGCCCGCGCGGCCTGCTCGAGTTCGGGCGGCTCGGGATGCTCTCCGTGCGCCGCTTCGGCGAGGAGGAGTTCCGCGGCGAGGGCGCCCGCCGGCTGTTCGCCGGCAACGCCCTGCACGCCGACTTCACGCCCGAGTCGCCGGGCAGCGCGGTCTACGGCCTCGTGCTCTGCGGGCTCGCGGCCGAGCACGGCTACCCGATCCCCGAGGGCGGCAGCGGGGCGATCACCGACGCCCTGGTGAACCGGCTCGGCGACCGCGGGCGCATCGAGTGCGGGGTCCGGGTCGAGCGCATCCTCGTGCGCGGCGACCGGGCCGCCGGCGTCCGCACCGCCGACGGCCGCGAGCTCGAGGCCGACGCCGTCATCGGGGCGATCGACGCGCCGCAGCTCCTCGGCGGCCTGGTCGGCCGCGAGCGGCTGCCGGAGACGACGCGCCGCGGCCTCGACCGGTTCCAGTGGGACAACTCGACGGTGAAGCTCGACTTCGCCCTCTCGGGCCCGATCCCGTGGTCGGCGCCGGGCACCGAACGAGCCGGGACCGTCCACGTCGTGGACTCGGTCGACGCGCTCACCGAGGCGACCGCGCAGCTCTCGCGCGGGCTCGTGCCGCGGCGGCCGTTCCTCGTCGCCGGCCAGTACACACGCGCCGACCCGACGCGCGCGCCCGCCGGCGGCGAGGTGTTCTGGGCCTACACACACGTCCCGCGCGCGGTGCGCGGAGACGCGGGGGAGGACGGCCTGAACGGCGCCTGGGACGCGCGCGAGGCCGAGGTCATCGCAGAGCGGATGACCGACGAGGTCGAGCGGCTCGCCCCCGGCTTCCGCGCGCTCGTGCGCGACCGCGCCGTCACGATGCCTCAGGATCTCCAGGCCCAGGACCGCTCGCTCGACCGCGGCTCGATCAACGGCGGGACCGCCCAGCTCTGGCAACAGCTGCTCTGGCGCCCGTGGCCCGGCCTCGCCCGCCCCGAGACGGCGATCCCCGGGCTCTACCTGGGCTCGTCGTCGGCGCACCCGGGCGGCGGCGTCCACGGCGCGGCGGGCGCCAACGCCGCGCGGGCCGTGCTGCACACCCGTCGACTGAACATCCTGCGACGCCGCTTCGCCCGGGGGTAGGCTCCGCGACACCGGACTCCTTTCCTCCTCACGTCTCCGCCGAGAGGGCTGATACCACGGGCGCTTCTGGGGTCAGCATTCAAACCGTAGTGGCCCACAGATCGGCGCCGGCGATGTATGACCTTTGTACCTGGCGACCCCCACGACCCGCGCTGGCGCACGTGCGGGTGTCGTCCGGAGACCCACGGATCGGAGGGAGGGCGCGGTGCCCGCGAGCCCTCCCTCCATTCCGGCGCGTGCGGTGCCTGCGATACGGGCGTAGGTGGGCTCGATGACCCCCGGTCGAGACGATGGTGGCGCGCGCGCCGCGATCGGCATCGG
>DATBDM010000310.1:0-5823 GCA_036269915.1 Solirubrobacteraceae bacterium
GAGGCGGCGGCGGACGACGGCGACCCCGGATCGGACGTGCTGCAGTGCCGTACCCAGGCGGGTGGCGTGTTCACCGCGGACCTCTGCCCGCGCGCGGGCGGGCTGGACCAGGACATCTACGGCGACACAGCTCCGTAGGCGGATGCGAGCGGTCCGCTTCGACGACTACGGCGGCCTCGACGTGCTCGAGGTCCGCGAGGTGGATCCCCCGGAGGCCGTGCGGGGCCGGGTGGTCGTGCGCGTCCGCGCCACCTCGATCAACCCGGGCGAGGCGGCGATCCGTGAGGGCCTGCTCCACGCGGTCTGGCCCGCGACGTTCCCGTCCGGCGAGGGCAGCGACCTCGCCGGCGAGGTCGAGACCGTGGGCGAGGGCGCGAGCGGCTTCGCGCCGGACGACGCGGTGCTCGGCTGGACCGACGACCGCGCCGCCCAGGCCGAGCTCGTCGCCGTCCCGGCCGAGCAGCTCGTGCCCAAGCCCGAGGCGCTCTCGTGGGAGGTCGCGGGCGCGCTGTACGTCGCGCCGATGGCCGGCCTCGCGAGCGTCCGCGCGACGGCGCCGCGGCACGGCGAGACGATCGTCGTCTCGGGCGCCGCGGGCGGCACCGGCTCGGTCGCCGCGCAGCTGGCCCGCCGGACCGGCGCGACAGTGATCGGGCTCGCCGGCCCCGGCAACCACGACTGGCTGCGCTCGCACGACATCCTCCCGGTCGCCTACGGCGACGGGCAGGCCGACCGCATCCGGAAAGCCTCGGACGGGCGCGTCGACGCGTGGGCGGACTGCTTCGGCGGGGGCTACGTCGATCTGGCGATCGAGCTCGGCGTCGCACCTGAGCGCATCAACACGCTGGTCGACCGGGAGGCCACCGGCCGCGTCGGCGCGCAGATGCTCGGCAGCTCGCAGATCGCCTCCGCCGACGCGCTTGCCGAGCTCGCCGGCCTCGCCGCGGCGGGCGAGCTGGAGATCCCGATCGCCGCGACCTATCCGCTCGAGCAGGTCCGCGAGGCCTACGCGCGGCTGGCCGAGCGCCACACCCGCGGCAAGATCGTCCTGCTGGTCTGACGCGTCCCCCGGTCTTCAGCTCTTCGCGGCCTCGTGGACGTTGACCGCCGGGATGACGTGCTCGCCGTAGCTCGCGAGCGTCGCGTCCTTGTCGTCGTGCTGGAGGTAGAGGGCGAACTGGTCGACGCCCAGCTCGCTCAGCTCCCGCAGCCGCACGATCTGCGCCTCCGGCGGGCCGAGCAGGCAGAAGCGGTCGACGATCGCGTCGGGCACGAACGCGGTGTGCGTGTTCCCCGCGCGCCCGTGCTCGTTGTAGTCGTAGCCCTCACGCCCGGCGATGTAGTCGGTGAGCGCGGTGGGGACCGCCGCGCCGTCGTCGCCGTAGCGGGCGACGATGTCGGCGACGTGGTTGCCGACCATGCCGCCGAACCAGCGGCACTGCTCGCGCGCGTGATCGAGCCCCGCGTCGCTGCCGTCGGTCACGTAGGCCGGCGCCGCGACGCAGATCGTGATCGCATCGGGATCGCGGCCGGCGGCCTCGGCGGCGCGGCGCACCGCCGCGATGCTCCAGGCCGTGATGTCCGGGTCGGCGAGCTGCAGGATGAACCCGTCGCCGACCTCGCCGGCGAGCGCGAGCGCCTTCGGCCCGTAGGCCGCGACCCAGATCGGCAGTCGGCTGTCGGGGTTCCACGGCAGCCGCAGCGTCGTGCCCTTGTACTCCGCCTCCTCGCCGTTGGCGAGCGCGCGGATGACGCCGATCGCCTCGCGCAGCTGGGCGAGCCGCACCGGCTTGCCGTTGATGACCCGCACCGCCGAGTCGCCGCGGCCGATGCCGCAGACGGTGCGGTTGCCGTACATCTCGTTGAGCGTCGCGAACAGCGACGCGGTGACCGTCCAGTCGCGCGTGGCGGGATTCGTGACCATCGGCCCGACCATCAGCCGGTGGGTCTCGTTGAGGATGCGGCTGTAGATGACGAACGGCTCCTCCCACAGCAGGTGCGAGTCGAACGTCCACGCGTGCGTGAAGCCGTAGCTCTCCGCGCGCTTGGCGAGGTCGATCACGCGCGACGCGGGCGGGTCCGCCTGCAGCACGACGCCGAAGTCGAGGCTCATGCCGCCACCCGCTCGACCTCGCCGGCGGCGACCGCGTCGAGCGCCGCCCCGACCGTGCGCCCGTAGGCCTCGATCGCCACGCGCAGCGCCGCCTCGGGCGAATCCTCGACGGCGGTGTGCGAGAGCGGAGGGTCCGACTGGGCGAAGATCATCACCGTCGGGACCAGCCGTCCGATCTCGGTGGCGTCGTGCAGCGGCCCGGACGGGATCGGCGGCCCGTCGTCGCCGCCGGACTCCGCGACGGCCGCGCGCGCGAGCTCGATCAGCCGCGGGTGAAACGGCGTCGGCGTGGCGCCGAAGACCCGCCGGAACTCGACCTCGCAGTCGAACTCGCGCGCGGCCGCCTCGCACGCCTCGAGGTTGTCGCGCAGCATCGCGGCGAGCACGTCCGCGTCGAGGTGGCGCAGGTCGAGCATCATGTCGCACGCCCCGGCCACCGCCGTGATCACGCCGGGCTCGGCGTGCATCGCGCCGACCGTGCAGACGCCGTCGTGGCGGATACCGACCTCGCGGATCGCCAGCGCCGCGGTCGCCGCGGCCGCGAGCGCGTCGCGGCGGAGGCGCATCGGCGTGGAACCCGCGTGCGCCGCCTGGCCCGTGAAGCGGACCAGGTAGCGCTCGTCGCCGAAGGTCCCGCTGACCGCGGACGCGAGCCGCCCGCCGTCGAGCAGGACCGGGCCCTGCTCGATGTGCAGCTCGAGGTAGGCGCGCACGCCGTCGAGCCGCGCGCTCGCGGCGCCCGCACCGTCGAGCGACACGTCGCAGGCGGCGAGCGCGTCCTCCAGCCGCGTGCCCTCGGCGTCGCGCAGGTCGCGGACGTCGTCGGGGTCGAGCGTCCCGGCCACGGCGGAGGAGCCGAGCAGGCTGCGCCCGAAGCGCGCGCCCTCCTCGTCGGCCCAGTCGACCAGGCGCACGGTGACGGGCGGCGGGTCCCCGGCCGCCAGCGCCCGCACGACGCCGAGCGCGGACAGCACGCCGAGCGCGCCGTCCAGCCAGCCGCCCGACGGCACCGCGTCGATGTGCGAGCCGACGACGACCACGTCCGGCTCGCGCCCGGGCAGCTCGGCCCACAGGTTGCCGGCCTCGTCGCGCTCGACGGTGACCGGCAGCTCCGCGAGCTTGCCGAGCAGCCACTCGCGCGCGGCGAGCCAGTCCTCGGTCCACGCCAGCCGCCGTGCTCCGCCGGGGCCGCCGTGGCGCTCGTGCAGCTCGCGCAGGTCCGCCAGGACGTGGTCGACGTCGATCGCGAGACTCATGCCGCCACCGCGGCGCCCGCCTGCGAGCGCGCGACGAAGCGGCCGTGGCCGGGAGCGGTGCGGATCTCCCCGCGGTCGTAGACGAGCGTCCCGCGCGAGTACGTGTGGCGGACGCTGCCGCTGGCGAGCTCGCCTTCGTAGAGGTCGTAGTCGACGTTCATCAGCGACGTCGCGACGCCGTACGGCCGCGGCGCGCCCGGATCGAAGACGACGATGTCGGCGTCCTTGCCGGGGGCGATCGCGCCCTTGTCGGCGAGGCCGAAGCGCCGTGCGATCGTCGTGCTCGTGCGGTCGACGAGCTGGCTCGGCGTGAGCCGGCCGGCGACGACGCCCTCGTCCCACAGCTTCGCCAGCCGGTGCTGGATGGCGGGCAGCCCGTTGGGCACGAGGCTGAAGTTCTCCAGGCCGCGCGACTTCTGCTCGTAGTTGAACGGGCAGTGGTCGGTCGAGACGCTCTCCAGCACGCCGCGGCGGACGTAGTCCCACAGCGGCTCGTGGTTGGAGGCGTCGCGCAGCGGCGGCGAGCAGATGTAGCGCACGCCCTCGACCCCCGGGCGGCGCAGGTCGTCGATCGTGTTGACGAGGTACTGCGTGCAGGTCTCGGCACTGACGTGCGCGCCGCGCTGCTGGGCGGCCTCGACCTCGGCGGCGGCCGCCGCGCAGGTCACGTGCACGACGAACAGGGAGGCGCCCGTGTACTCGGCGAGGCGGGCCGCGCGGCCGGTGGCCTCGGCCTCGACGAACTCCGGCCGCGTGAGCGCGTGGTTGATCGCCGACGTGTCCCCGCGGGCGAGCGCGCGCTTGACCAGCAGGTCGACGACGTCGCCGTTCTCGGCGTGAACCATGATCAGGCCGCCGAGCTCGTGCGCGCGGTCCATCGTCGCGGTGAGCGCGTCGTCGCGCGTCATCAGCTCGCCCTTGTAGGCCATGAAGAGCTTGAACGAGCTCACGCCCGCCTCGACGATCGCGGCCATGTCGTCGATCGTGGACTCGTTGGCGTTCGTGATCGCCATGTGGAACCCGTAGTCGACGTGCGCGGCGCCGTCAGCGCGGCCTGACCACTCTTCCAGCGCCGACCGCAGCGTGTCGGGCTCACGCTGGATGGCGAAGTCGACCAGACACGTGACGCCGCCGGCCGCCGCGGCCTGCGTGCCGGTGTTGTAGTCGTCGGAGGACATCATCCCCATGAACGGCATCGACAGGTGCGTGTGGTTGTCGATCAGACCCGGCAGGACGTAGCAGTCCGTGGCATCGATCACCGTGGTTGGATCCGACGACGAGTCGACTCGGCCGACGGCGGCGATCGTCTCGCCGTCGATCAGGACGTCTCCGGCGAACTCGCCCTCGGCGGTCACGATCGTCCCGTTCGCGATCAGAGTGGTTTCAGTCACCGCTGCCTCCTCAAGGTTGGGGTCTGAGCGACGCCACCATTCTCGCCTGTAGATGTCGCCCATGTCATCGTCGGTGCCTACGCCTAGTCAGGCGCGCCGGTCAGGGGTACGCTGTCCCCGGGCAGATGAGATCGCACGGGACCGAGGGAGTGGCGACGGAGGCCGCGCGGCCCGCGGCCGCTGGTTTCGCCGCACCACGCGTGGCCGCGCTGGACCCCAGCGCCGATCTCGGGCAGCGGGCGCTGGCCGGCCTGTGGCTGCAGCGCACGATCGGCAATCGGGCGACTCGCCGGCTCGCGCGACGGGTCCTGCCCGACGACAAACCGGCGACGCCATCGCTGACCACGCTCCAGCAGCCGCCGCGCAAGACATTCACCTCGCGCGAGGAGATGCTCGCAGCGCTCACGGGCCAGGGCATCTGGACCGGCCCTGATCGTGCCGACATCTGGGCGGCGCTGCGCTGGCTCGACGCCCAGACGGTCGACGAGATCATCAGCGAGGCCCAGGCGCTGGCCGCCAAGTTCGCGCTCGGCCCCGTAATGGACCAGGTCGGAGGCGTCCCGGATATCAACAACGAACGGGTGCGCGTCGTGAGCCTGGCCGTCCTGCAGGGCGGCTACATCTCGCGTGCCTCGTTCGAGGTCCAGCACTCGGCGGCTCTGAACGCGCTGGCCGCCGACGAGCGCAGCCACGTCCTCAACCTCGTCGGCGCTGAGATTCCAGAGATCACCCAGATGCGGCAGACCGCCGGCTTCAGGGCGCTGACCCCGAGCGAGCAGGAGCGGCTGACCCTCCTGCTCGGCAGCGATCTCAGCTTCGCCTGGGACGAGCCGGCGGCGATGGCCAAGCTGCTCGCCGACCCGGCGAAGGACACCAAGAGCGCCGCGACCTTCCGCACGTTCCTGCACGACCAGCCGGGTCTCATGGCCAACTCGTACTGGGGCAGAAACATCGTGAAGAACCTCAGCCCCGCGAAGCACGAGTACAGCGCCCCGACCGATGCCAAGGGCCACGACTACCACTCGGGATCCGCCGACGCCAAGGCCTACCAGCTCACGATCGG
>DATBDM010000311.1:0-3381 GCA_036269915.1 Solirubrobacteraceae bacterium
GTGGCCGTCGCCGGCTGCAGCGTCACCGCCCTCGGCGCCATGCGCTACCGGCCGATGGCCGCGCCGGAGTTCGCGGCCCGCTGGTTCCCGGGCGGCGCCACGGCGGAGGCGCTCGCCGAAGCGCCGATGGTCATCTTCGACCGCGACGATCCCCACCAGCACGCCTACCTCGCACGCGCGGCGCCCGACGCGTCGCCACCGATGCACATGGTCCCCTCCTCGGCCGACTTCGTCGCCGCCATCGGCCTCGGCATGGGCTGGGGCATGGTGCCCGACCTCCAGGCGCAGGCGCCGGGCGCGCCGGCGCTGACCGGGATCGATCCCTCTGGGACGATCGACGTCGCGCTGTACTGGCAGCAGTGGCGGCTGCGTTCCGCGTCGCTGGACCGGCTCGCCGAGGCGATCGTCGCCGGCGCCCGCGCGCGCCTGGTCGCGGCCGAGCGGCCGTAGGCGTAGATTTCCGCTCGTGATCTGGTGGGGAGCCTTCCTCGTCGAGTTGATCGCGCTGGTGGCGATCGGGATCCAGCTGCGCGTGGCGTCACGGCGCGGCGGGAGCGCCTGGCTCGGCGCGGCGGCCGACCGGCTCGCCGCGATCGCCGAGCCCGCCGGCATCGCGCGCGCCGCCGCGGATCCGCGCCTGCCCCACTCCGAGAAGGCCAACCGCCGCGTGCAGCACTACGGCTGGCTGCTGTTCGGCGCCGTCGTCGCGCTGCCTGCCTTCGTCGCGGTCCTGACCACCGGCGCGAGCTTCCAGCTCGCCCTCGCCGCCTGGTTCCTCAGCCTCTACTGCTGCATCGACGTCGCCGTCGCGAGCGTCGTGCTCGTGATGCTCTGGCTCGGCTGGATGCCGCCGTTCGACGACGGCGGCGGCGGGGACGAGCTGCTCGAGCCCGGCCCGCGGCCGGGCGGTCCCTGGGCGCGCGCGCACCTCTTCGACCTCTCCCGCTGATGGGGCGCCGTGCCGCCGTGGACTGGGCGCGACACGCCGGTCATCTGCTCCGCCCGTCGGCGGCGCCCGCGGCCGGGGTCGCGTTCGAGCGCGACGGCGCCGAGCGCGCGCGGCGCCTCGCGGACGCAGCGCGCGGGCGGGTGCGCGAGCGGTCGGCTCCGAAGCCGATGCGCGCGCTCGAGATGCGCCCCGGCGGCCGCGCGCGCTGGCGCGCGGTGCCCGCGCTGCCGCCGCCCGGCCCGCTCGCCGCCGTCGTGCGCCCGCTCGCGGTCGCGACGTGCGACCTCGACCGGGCGTTGGCACTCGGCGTCTCGCCGTTCCCGCTCCCCCTCTGCTTCGGCCACGAGTGTGTCGCCGAGGTGGTGGCGGTCGGCGACCGGGTCTCGACGGTGACGCCGGGCGAGCGCGTGATCGTGCCGTTCCAGATCAGCTGCGGCGCCTGCCCCGCCTGCCGCGAGGGCCGCACCGGCAACTGCGCCGCGGTCCCGCCGATCTCGATGTACGGCTTCGGGCTCGCCGGCGGGCACTGGGGCGGCGCGGTCACCGACGAGCTGGCGGTGCCGTTCGCCGATGGCATGCTCGTCGCGCTCCCCGAGGGGATCGAGCCCGAGCACGCGGCGAGCGTCGCCGACAACGTCGCCGACGCGTGGCGCCACGTCGGTCCCCACCTCCCCGCCCTGCTCGAGCGCGATCCCGCCGTGCGGGTGGTCATCGTCGCGGCGCTGCGCGCGCACGTGCACTCCGCGAGCGTGCCGCTGTACGCGGGGCTGATCGCGCGGGCGCTCGGGGCCCGCGACGTGCTCGTGATCGACGCCCGGCCCGAGGTGCGCGCGCAGGCCGCCGACCTCGGCCTCGAGCCGGTCGAGCCGCAGCGGGCGGGCACGCTCGCGCCGACGCCGCTCGTCGTCGACGCGTCGACCTCCAACGAGGGGCTGCAGCTCGCGATCGCGCTGACGGCGCCCGACGGGACCTGCAGCTCGGTCGGCGGCCTCTACAAGACCGCCACGCTCCCCTTCTCGGCGATGTACGGCCGCAACGCCACGCTGCACGTCGGCCGCACGCACGCCCGCGCGGTGATCCCGCACGTGCTCGAGCTGATGCGCGAGGGCCGGTTGCGGCCCGAGCTGGTGACGACGCTGACCGCGCCGCTCGACGACGCACCGGCCGCGCTCGCCGCGCACGTGCACTCGGCGCAGACGAAGACCATCCTCACGCGCGCCAACGGGTAGCGTGCGGGCATGGGCTTCGACCAGTACCACGAACCACCCGAGGAGCTCCCGGCCGAGACGCGCACGTTCGCCCGTCTCTGCGCCTCCCTCACCGAGGAGGCGGAGGCGATCGGCTGGTACGAGCAGCGGCTCGCGATCGAGCCGAATCCCGTCGCGCGCTCGGTCATGCAGAACGCCGTCGGCGAGGAGTACAAGCACTTCTCGATGGACCTCGAGTTCCTGCTGCGGCAGAAGCCCGAGTGGCGCGAGATCGCCCGCGG
The DNA here is from genome assembly GCA_036269915.1 of Solirubrobacteraceae bacterium. Lineage (GTDB taxonomy): Bacteria > Actinomycetota > Thermoleophilia > Solirubrobacterales > Solirubrobacteraceae > DATBDM01. The sequence goes on from DATBDM010000311.1 coordinate 2,439, forward strand.
GATCCTCTTCAGGGAGGGCGACATCGTCGCGCACGGCGAGGCGGCCGAGGAGGCCGCGGACGACGACGACCCGACCGTCGACCCGCGCCCGGCCGGCTCGGACTCGCTCGGAATCGGCAGCCTGAGGGGGCGGTCATGAGCAACCACCTGCTGCGCTCGCACGCGCCGATCTCCGACGACGCGTGGTCCGCGATCGACGAGGAGGCGCGCGAGCGGCTCGTCGCGGCGCTCTCGGCGCGCAAGCTCGTCGACTTCTCCGGCCCGAGCGGCTGGACGTACTCCGCGACGAACCTCGGCCGCACCGAGCCCATCGCGAGCGCGCCGTGCGACGGCGTCCACGGCCTGCGCCGGCGGGTGCTCCCACTCGCCGAGGTGCGCGCGCCGTTCACGGTCTCGCGCGAGGAGCTGCGCGCGGGCGACCGCGGTGCCGAGGATGTCGACTTCGCGGCGCTCGACCAGGCCGCGCGCAACATGGCCGTGGCCGAGAACAAGGCGGTCTTCCACGGCTGGTCCGAGGCCGGCTTCGAAGGCATCACCGAGGCCTCGCCGCACCGCGTCCCCCGCGGCGGCGACTTCAACGACTACCCGAGCCACGTCGCCAAGGCGGTCGAGCTGCTGCTGCAGGGCGGCATCGGCGGCCCGTACGGACTCGCGCTCGGCACCGACGACTACACCGCGGTGGTCGAGACCGCCGAGCACGGCGGCTACCCGCTGTTCGACCACCTGCGCCAGATCCTCGGCGGCCCGATCGCGTGGTCGCCCGGCGTCGTCGGCGGCGTCGTGCTCAGCCAGCGCGGCGGCGACTTCCTGTTCGAGTCCGGGCAGGATCTCGTCGTCGGCTTCGACCATTACGACGCCGACGCCGTGCACCTCTACATCGAGCAGTCGTTCTCGTTCCGCGTCGCCACGCCCGAGGCGGCGGCGGCGCTCGTGCCCGCCTGAC
>DATBDM010000312.1:0-9686 GCA_036269915.1 Solirubrobacteraceae bacterium
TTCATCGCTCGGCGGGAGGCGCTGCAGGGCGTGCATGGGATCGGGTTCGAGGTGCTCGGGCCGCATTCATCCCAGGCCACCCTGCGGATCGTCGAGTTCGCGCGGAGCAATCGTCTTCCGTTCACCTGGCGCGACCCGGAACAGGCGGACGACGAGGCGGCGGCCGTGCTGGTGGCGGGACTGGATCCGGCGGACGTTCCGCTCGTGCGGTTGCCGGGCGGAGTTGAGCTGCGAGGCCCATCGACCGGCGAGCTTTCCCGCGCGCTGGGCGTTGGCCGCGAGCTCGCACCCCGCGAACAGGTCGACCTCGTCGTGATCGGCGCCGGCCCCGCGGGCCTGGCGGCGGCGGTCTACGGCGCATCCGAGGGTCTGGAGACCCTGGTCGTGGAGAGCACCGCGCTCGGCGGGCAGGCGGGCTCGTCTCGGCGGATCGAGAACTACCTCGGGTTCCCGGCCGGGATCTCCGGTGCCGAGCTCGCCGACCGGGCGACGATCCAGGCGGAGAAGTTCGGCGCCCACATCACCGTGCCCGTGGCCGCGACCGCGCTGGACGAGCGGGACGGCCGCCACCTCCTCCGGCTCGACGACGGGGCAGCGGTGGCCGCGTCCGTCGTGGTCATCGCGACCGGCGTCCGCTACCGCCGGCTCGACCTGCCGCGCCTGGAGGAGTTCGAGGCGCACAGCATCTTCTACGCGGCGACGCCGATGGAGGCCCGGCTGTGCGCCGGCGACCCCGTGGCGGTCGTCGGCGGCGGCAATTCGGGCGGGCAGGCCGCGCTGTTCTTGTCCCGGCACGCCGCGCACGTGCGCCTGCTCGTGCGCGAGCGCGAACTGTCGGAGCACATGTCGCGCTACCTGGCCGACCGGATCGAGCGCGACCCGAGCATCGAGGTATTCCTGCACTCGGAGGTGTGCGAGCTGATCGGCGAGCACGCGCTCGAGGCGATCGCGGTGGCGGACCAGCTGACCGGGGATCGCAAGCAGGTGCCCGCGCGGGCGCTGTTCGTGTTCATCGGGGCCGAGCCGCATACCCGGTGGCTCGACGGCCGGCTCGCGCTCGACACCGGCGGCTACGTGCTCACCGGGCCGGCGGCCGCGCGAGCGCGCGGCGACGGCCGCGAGCCGCTGCTGCTCGAGACCAGCCTCCCCGGCGTGTTCGCCGTCGGCGACGTGCGCAGCGGCTCCGCCCAGCGGGTCGCCGCGGCGGTCGGCGACGGTGCGGTCGCTATCCGCCTGATCCACGAGCGGCTCGCCCATGACGGGCGGCCGCTCGCCGCCTGCAGCTGAGCGGGCGGCCCGCGAGCGGAGAGGAGGGCTCGCGGGCCGCCCAGGTGCGCTCAGCGCACGGCGACGGCCGGTCGGGCGTGGCGGGTGCCGCCGACGCGTTCGTCGCGATCGCCGACGACGACGTCGGCCAGCGCGCTGGCCCACGCGAGGTCGCCGCTGTCGCGGTCGGTGTCGGCGAGCTTGGCGCGCACCAGCCCGCGCGAGGGGAGAAGCGCGGCGACCTGGCGGACGGCGATGCGACTCGTGCCGGCCGGGCCACCGCGGACCAGGGCGAAGGCGTCGACGGCCGCGGTGTGGCGGCGCAGGAAGTCCCACGTGACGGGCTCGGCGACGGCGATCCGGATCTCCCATACCGCGTGGGCGCCGCGCGCGCGGACGGCCTCGGCCATCACCACGGCCAGCGGATCGTGCAGCACGACGACGTCACCCTCGCGTACGTCGCGCTCCAGCAGCGCGTCGGCCTCGCCGGCGCCGCCGGTGTAGAGCTCGCCGTCGGCCGCGCCCGGCGCCTCGCTGCCCGGCTCGCCCCCGCGCAGCCGCTGCTCGAGCCGGCGTGCGAACGCACGCAACGGATCGCCGATGCGCACGTCGAGGCGCTGCGCCCCGACTCCGCTCTCGCCGGCCCAGGCCAGGCACGAGCCCAGCGCCCGGGCGCCGCGGCGGCCCTCGGGGATGCCGACCGCCGACCACACGGTCCGGCCGGACAGCACGTCGGCCGCCCACTTGCGCATGGACTCCTCCACGCGCCGGTCGTGCTGGGTGGCGGGACCGCCGATGCGCTGGGTATTCACTCCCGTGAGGTAGGCCATGGGGTCTCCAACCGTGAGTACGCCGGTCGGGCGGCCGATCAACCTGGTCTGACAGGCCTCGCTCGTCGCGCTCGTGCGCTTCCGCGCTGCGCCCGGCCCACGGGATCGGTCGACGCGCGGCGGGATCGGCTCACGTGCGGGTTCGGGATCCATCGGGGCCTCCCGAGGTCATGACCGCTCCGCGGCCTGGTCGTTGCGCGAGCGGGCCAGCATCTGCGAGGTCACGGCCTCGAGGACCTCGCTGGCGAGCCGCGGCCCGTCGGACGGGCGCAGCGGCGTGGTCGAGATACGCACGACCAGCGAGTCACCGTCGACCTCCTCGAGCGTCACGCGGGGCGAGCCGCGCATCGGCGTGTCGATCTCCTCGCGCAGCAGCCGGTCGACCTGCTCGGGCGTGACGTCGGGGCGCAAACGCGCCCGCAGCTCGACCGCCGTCGGCTCGGTGAGCGGCACCACCACGGCGGCGAGCAGCACCGCGTTCGGGATCATGATCGGCCCGTCGTGGCTGACCAGCGTCGTATAGAGCAGGCCGAGCGTGCTGACCATGCCCTCGACCGAGCCGGCGAGGCCGCCGGCCTGCAGGCGCACCGGCTCGCCGACGCGGAACGGTCGGGCGCTGAGCAGGACCGTGCCCGCCATGACGTTGGCCAGTGTCTGCTGGGCCGCGAGGCCGACGATCACCGCGCTGGCCGCACCGCCGAGCGCCAGGGTCCGCGGCTTGAGGCCGACGATCCGCAGGGCGGCCACGCAGGCGATGAGCATCGCGGCGAGCCGGATGAGGAACCCAGCGGCGCCCGCCGTCCCCGGCTCCATGCGCTTGAACAGCGCCGGCGCGAGCGCTCGGCCGATGTCGCGCGCGAGGTGCCAGCCCAGGCCGAGCAGGATCACCGCGGTGGCGATGCGCACGGTCGAGTCCCACTCCGGCCCGAGCAGCTCGCGGCGGCGGTTGTAGATCAAGAGCACCGCGGCGAGGAGCGGCACGAGCACCACGGCCTCGATCCGGGCGCGCCGCACGACACGGCGGGTGAACCCGCGGGCGAGCGTGCTGCCGCGCCAGTTGCGCGCGCGGTCGGACAGCGGGGGCTTCAGGACGCCTCCCGGCAGGTGCCCGGCCGCTTCAGGCCCGCGGCGGCTCCGCTCGCGCGACGACCGGGCGATCGAGGACGAACAGATCGGCGGCGAGGTCGGGCGACATGTGGTTGCAGCTGAGGAACGCCTCGACCCGGCTGGCGGTCAGCTCCTCGACGGCGTCCACGAACTCGGGACGCATCAGCTTCTCGTAGCGCAGGCGCATGCCCAGCACCGCCTCGCTGCCGCCATCCTCGGCAAGGCGCCGCTCCCCGTCCGTGAGGCTGTCCTCCATGAGGACCACGACGACGTTGTCGCGATAGAACGCCTGCGCCCTGGTCGGACCACGCCCGAGGAAGCGCTTGCGCCGGCGAACGATCGCGTTGGTGATCTGCTGGTTCAGCCGTCCGCCGGCGGCACTTGCGGTCTGGTCGGACACAGGGGCCCCCGTTCGTTTGCACGCGTCTTGAACCACTTACCCTGCGACACTCGCGGCGGCCGCCGTTCGAATAGTGAGAGCCCGCACGTGCTTGCCGTGGGGCCACGGCCTCAGATCGCTTCCGCACGGACGGCGTGCTCGCTGACGACCGTCTCCAGGGAGGACGCCCGTCCGCGGGGCAGCACGATCACGGGGCAGCGGGCCACGGCGACCAGCTTGCGCGACACGCCTCCGAGCAGCACGGCGCGGGCGGGACCGTAGCCGCGCGAACCGCAGACGAGCAGCCGGAGGGACTGCGAGAGGTGGATGAGCGTCTCGGCCGGGTCGTCGACGAACGCGTCGACGTCGATCGGGACGTCGCCGGGGTCGAGGTCGGCGATCGCCTTGCGCATGGCCCGGATCGCCTCCAGCGCGTGCTCGCCGAGGACGTCCTCGAAGTACTTGCCGCGCTGGCCGGCGGTGTAGGACTCGGTCTCGGTGTACATCTCCGCGGTCGCGCGCACGACGTGGATCACGCGCAGCGCGGCGCCCGCCCGCCGGGCCAGCAGAAGGCCGGCGCGCAGTGCGTCGTGCCCGTCCGGGGTGTCGACGAACGCGACGCCGATCGGGCGCTCCTCGTCGTCGCGCGTCCAGCGCTGCGGGACGACTGCGACCGCGCACGGCGCGCCGTGCAGAAGACGCTGGGCAGTGGATCCCGCGAGGACGCGTCCGACACCGCTGCGGCGCGACGAGCCGACGACGATCGTGCCGGCCTGCTCGGCCTCGGCCGCCTCGTGCAGCGCGCGGGCGACGCTCGCGCCCGGCAGCGCGCGGCACTCCGCCTGCACGCCCTGCTCCTCGAGCTCCTCGGCGAGCTGCCACAGCTCGGGCCCGCAGTCGGCGACGAGGTCCTCGTCGGCGCGCACGAGGGCGAACGGCAGGGTCTGGCCCGCGGACAGCCCGATCGACCGCACCGTGCCGTGGACCGACGCCACGATCAGCCGGGCGCCGCCGTAGCGGCCGAGCTCGGCGCCGAACTGCACCGGAGCGCGGTCGCGGGTCGCGGGGTCGTAGCCGACGAGGATCGGGGGAGCCATCAGCGCTGCGCCTCGATGGCCACGCCGGCGAACTCGCCCTCCGTCTCGCGGATGAGCGGCTCGTGCGACAGGTGCGCCTTCTGCTGCACCGTCGTCATGAACGTCTGTACTCGTGGCTCATGGTGCCAGCATCTTGATCGCGGAGGCGAAGTGGGTCCCCAGCGGCCCCTGGATCGCCATGTGCAGCAGGCCGAGCGCCTCGAGCTCGCGCGCCCGCGCGAGCGACCCGGAGTCGATCGGGCGCATCCCGCCTTCGGTGATCAGGCGACCCACGGTCTGCTTGGCCGACGTGTCGTCGCCGGCCAGGAAGATGTCGAGCGGCTGCCCGGCGACCGTCCCGGCCAGCACCGTGCCGGCGAACGCCGTGTTGAACGCCTTGACCACCGGCGATCCCTCGGGCGCGGCGTCGGCGATCAGCGCGGCGCCGGAGCGGAAGGGGGAGACGTCGAGCGGTTCGAGCACGCTGAAGTCGACCGGGTTCGTGACGTCGACCAGCACCGCGGTGCCGAGCTCACGGGCGTGCTGGCGGACCGCGTGCGGCGCCTGCGAGAACGGGACCGCGAGCACGACGACGTCGCCCTCGGCCGTCCTGCTCGCCACGACCTCGCCCGCGCCGGTCAGCTCGTCCGCCAGGTCCTCCGCCTTTCCCGGGTCGGTGCCGACGAGGCTCACGTGATGGCCGCCCGCGAGCGCGCGGGTGGCGATGGCCCGTGCCATGTTGCCGGTGCCCACGATCGTGACCCTCATGGCTCGACGACGGGTCCCTTGACGTCGGCGGGAGTGGGCGCGCGGAAGTCCGGCTCGACCGCGTCCGTGTGGCACTCGCCGTCGAGCTCGTGCACATGGATGGCGACCTCGCCGAACTGCCGCGCCCAGTTGAGCGCGTCGGCGCGCGCCTCGGCCTGCGTCGCGTGCTCGGACAGCGGCGTGACGTCGCCCTTGTAGCGGACGACCCAGCGGTGCCGCGACAGCGGCAGGACTTCGAGCTCGTGGCCGGTCACAACATCGGCAGTAGGACGCCGGCCGCCGATGACCAGCCGCTTGTGCGCCCGGCGCAGCGGCCTAGGTGCCGGGTGGACCGATGCCCCGACACGTGCTCACCGAGCTCGAGCAGGAGTTCGAGCGGCTCGCGGACCAGATCCCCGACTCGCCGACCAAGGAGGCCATCTCGGTCCTGCACGGGATCGTCATGGAGGTGTGGCGCAGCGCGCAGCACCAGCCCGACGGCAACGGCGACGGCGCGGCGGCGCTCGACGGCTACCTGCTCAACGACCTGCAGGACCTCTTCCACATCGCCCCGCCGATGGACCAGCCGGCCATCAGCACGCCGCTGGAGCCGGGCGTCGAGGCGCCGGACTTCGCGTTGCCCGACGCCACCGGGCAGCCGGTGCGCCTGAGCGGTTTGCGCGGCACGCCGGTGGTGCTCGTGTTCTACCCGCTGGACTGGAGCCCCGGCTGCAGCCAGCAGCTCGACCTGTACTCGCAGGAGATCGGCGCGTTCCAGTCGCGCGGGGCGGAGCTGCTCGGCATCTCGGTCGACAGCGTCTACAGCCACGGCGCTTGGGCGGCGCTGCGCGGCATCTCGTTCCCGCTGCTGGCCGACTTCCACCCGAAGGGCGCCGTGGTGCGCGACTACGCGGTCTGGCGCGAGCAGGACGGCTACTCCGACCGCGCGCTCTACGTCGTCGACGCCGACGGCGTGATCGGCTACAGCCAGGTCGCGCCGCGGCTGGACTACGTGCCCGAACTCGACGAGCTGCTGGACGCCATCGACGCGATCCAGCGCGTGCGCGCATGATCACCGTGTTCGGGCGTCCCGGCTGCGCCCTGAGCCAGATGCTGCGGCGCCGGCTCGACCGCCGGGGCATCCCATACCGCTACGTCGACATCGACCGCGACCCGTCCGCGCGGTCCCGGCTCGCCTGGGTGACCGGCGGCCGGGTTCGCAGCCCGACGGTGGCGGTCGACGGCAAGGTGCTCGTGCAACCGACGAACGAGGAGCTCGAATGGACGCTGCGAAGCAGCGGGCTCGCCCGCACCGCGTGACTCGGGTGCTCTGCGCGGCCGAGGCGCGCGGCGCGACGGACGCGGTGGACGCGCTGCTGCACGCGGCCGCCGAGATGGACGTCCAAGGGATCGCCCTGGTCGGCGACCTCAGCGGCGGCGAGCCGGCCGAGCGGCCGGCGCAGTTCCGCTCGCTATTCCGTGCGCTCGGCGCCACGCGGCTGGACACGTACTGGGTGCCCGGGCCGTCCGACGCGCCGGTGGGCGCCTACCTGCGCGAGGCCCACAACATCGAGATCGCCTACCCGTTCCTGCACGGCGTGCACGGCACGGCGGCGTTCGCGCCGGGCACCGTGCTGGTGGCCGGCTTCGGCGGCGAGGTGGTCGACGACCCGAGCGGCGAGCGCGACGAGGTCGACCGCCTGCGCTACCCGCGCTGGGAGGTCGAGTACCGGCTCAAGCTGATCGGGCGCGAGCTGTCCGAGCACGAGCAGCCGATCCTCCTGTTCGCCACTCGGCCGGCCCACAAAGGCACCGGCGTGGCCGGCAGCGAGGCGCTGGCGGAGATGGCCGCGACGCTCCGCGCCCGGCTGGTCGTGTGCGGGGGCGAGCGCGGCACGATGACCATCGGCCGTACGCTGGTCGTCTCGCCCGGGCCGCTGGCCGACGGCTCCTACGCGATCGCCGACCTGCACTCACGCTCGGCGGAGCTCTCAGAGCTTTCGGGCTCGGCTCGCTGAGGCAAGCCGGGCCGGGCGCAACCGGATCGACGTCCCGGGGCGCGGCCGGGCGAACCGCTCGGCCGCGCTTCCGCCGCCCAGGCTGATGGCGGCGAACGGGCACGCGGGCTCGCCGGCGGCGACCACGAGTTCGCCCTCCGCCACCGGGCGGCCGAGGCGCGCTAGCGTGGCCGGCGCGGAGACGTCCCCGATGCGCACCTGCACGCGCGACCCCAGCGCGCCCGGCAGCTCGGCGATCGTGGTCGTGATGTCGCCCGCCGCGTCCACGTAGGCCACGACGCGCTCGGGCAGCCGCGGGACGCAGGCGCGCGGCACCTCGCCGCAGAGCGCATGCGGGTGGCGCCGGTGCATGTGCCCGACGGCCACCGGCAGCCCCTCGCGCGGGCGCAGCGGCGAGCCGCCCGAAGTCACGTCGAGCCGGCGGAGCGCGATCAGCGCATCCACGGCGAACGACCACGAGTAGCCGCTGTCGGGGCCGACGATCCACACGCCACCCCGGCTGCGGCCGGCCCACAGCGGGTCGCCAGGGGCGTCGGGCGCACCGACGTCGTGGGCGACGATGCGGTCCGGCGGCCCCTCGCCGAGCGCCAGGCGCGCCACGCAGAAGCCGGCGGCGAGCGTGTCGCCGGTGGCCACCGGCGTGAGGTGCACGACGCAGTCGGGCGCGGCGAGCTCGAGCCGCTGGATCAGCTCCGCGTGGGCGAGGTCGCCCGGGCCGTAGTCGGCGACGATCTGGACCAGGCGGCTCATCTCGGACCGGACGACGTGCGCGCGCCGCGCCCCGCCGGCAGCCCGGGGCGAGCCGGGCCGGGGACGTACTCGACGGCGGGGGCGCGCCCGCGCGGTTGGGGATACAGGGTGAGCAGCTCGCGCTCGATCTCGCCGACGCCGACCCGCACGGGCAGACCCAGCAGCCGAAGGTCGGGCGCCTGCAGCGCGTGGTCGTGGGTCCACGTGCCGGTGGACAGCAGGTGCGCCGCGGCCCGGGCCTTCGACGGCTCCATCCGGCGCTCGAGCAGCCGGGTGGTGAACCCCTCCACCTGGGCGATCGCCTTGCGGCCGACGTCCGCCATCAGCAGCGTGCGGTCCTCGTGGTCGCCGGGCATCCCTGCGACCTCGACGAACGACGCGGCGGCGATCTGGTCGAGCTGGGGATCGACCGGTCCGAGCGAAGCGTGCGCGTCGATGACGATCTCGTCGCAGGCCAGCGCGATGAGTGTGCCGCCGCTCATCGCGTAGTGCGGCACCACGGCGGTGACCTCGGCGTCGTGGTCGGCCAGCGCCGAGGCGATCTGGCGCGCGGCGATCACCATCCCGCCCGGCGTGTGCAGGATGATCTCGATCGGGCGGCCCGACGGCGTCTCACGGATCGCCCGCAGCACGCTCTCGGCGTCGTCGATGTCGATGAAGCGCACGAGCGGGAAGCCGAGTAGCGCCATCGTCTCCTGCCGGTGGATCAGCGTGATGACCGTCGCGCTGCGCTGCCGCGAGATGTGGCTCAGCGCACGGCGGCGCTGGATGATGAGCATCTGCCGGGCCACCGCGGGCTGGAGCGACGCCAGGATGAAGAACAGCCAGAGCAGGCTGAGCGGATCCATGGCGGTCTAGTCCTCCTCATCGGGGACGAGGAATCCGGCCGCCGGGGCTACCACCAGCGGCTCGGACCGCGCCAGCTCCTGATCGGCACGGATCACGTGGACGACCCCAGCGGTACCTCCCCGACGACGTGGCGCATGGGCATCGGCCGGGTGTGCGGGGTCACTCCACATCGCCCATGGCCGCGTCCACCTTCGCGGCCAGGCGCCGCTCGGCATCGGTGATGCCCGCGTGGTGGGGGTTGGAGATGGTGATGCTGACCCGGTTGAATTCCGAGATGCACATGTCCGGCCGGCGGAAGTGGTCCTCCGCCGCCGCCGCGATGCGCTCGAGCAGCCGGAACGCCTCGTCGAAGTCGCGCATCATCACGTCGCGGACGAGCGCGTCGCCGACGAGCCGCCACCGGGTGCTCATCACCACGGCTGCACCAGCCCCGTGGTCGCCGTCGAAGCGCAGGTAGAGCAGGCGGCCGCGATCAACGTCGGCCTCGATGAGGTGCGTGGCGCGCGAGCGCGGCAATCCACATGCGGGCCGCTTCCACGTCCGATCGCGAGATCACACCGCGAACCACGAGCTCGACGGTCAGCTCGTCCGTACGGGGTTCAGATGGGGGTCGAGCCACTCGCGCAGCGTTCGTTCGGGGACCGCGCCGACGAGCCGGTCGACG
>DATBDM010000313.1:0-11961 GCA_036269915.1 Solirubrobacteraceae bacterium
CCGGTCCCGTAGTGCAGGAGCGCGCCCTCGCGGATCGCCTCGACCAGCAGCGCGTAGGCGTCGCCGTCGCCGCGCCGTGCCTGCGCGGCGGCCGCGCCGAGGTGCTCGTCGCCCGCGGTCGTGCCGGTCAGCGCCCCGGCGAGCAGGCCGCCCTCGGCCGCGAGCTCGGCGGCGAGCGCCTCGAGCGCCCTCATGCGACCTCGGCCCACGCCGCGGCCGCCGCGTCCGCGGTGCGGGCGATGTGCTCCGACGTGTGCGCCAGCGAGGGGAACCAGGCCTCGAACTGCGACGGCGGCGGGTAGACGCCGCGGGCGAGCAGTGCGCGGCACCAGGCGCCGTAGGCCTCGGTGTCGCACGCAGCGGCGCTCGCGTAGTCCGTCGGCGGCTCGGGAGCGAAGAAGACCGTCAGCAGCCCGGTGGTCGAGGTGATCGAGACCGGCCGGTTGCCGGCGGCGGCGCGCAGCGCGTCGGCGAGCGCCTGCGTGGTCGCGGAGAGGTGCAGGTAGGCAGCCTCGTCGAGGCGCTCGAGCGTCGCCCGGCCCGCGGCGACCGCGAGCGGGTTCCCGCTCAGCGTGCCGGCCTGGTAGACGTCGCCGGCCGGCGCGATCCGCTCCATCAGCGCGATCGGGCCGCCGTAGGCCGCGGCCGGGAGGCCGCCGCCGATGACCTTGCCCATCACGGTGAGGTCCGGCAGCACGCCGGTCAGGTCCTGCGCGCCGCCCGGGGCGATCCGGAAGCCGGTGATCACCTCGTCGAAGACGAGCAGCGCGCCCGTCTCCGTGCACAGCTCGCGCAGCAGCTCGAGGAGGCCCCAGCGCGGCGGCACGAGGCCCATGTTCGCGGGATAGGGCTCGACCAGCACGGCGGCGAACTCGTGCTCGGCGAAGGCGGCGCGGATCGCGGCCTCGTCGTTCCACGGCACGACCACGGTCTGGGCGGTCGCGGCGGCGGGCACGCCCGGCGAGGCGGGGATGCCCTGGGTGGCGAGGCCCGAGCCGGCCTGGGCGAGCAGCCCGTCGACGTGGCCGTGGTAGGCGCCGGCGAACTTGAGCAGCTTCTCGCGGCCGGTCGCGGCGCGCGCGAGCCGGATCGCGCTCATCGAGGCCTCGGTGCCCGACGAGGTCATGCGGATCATGTCCACCGAGGGCATGCGCTGGGAGACGAGCTCGGCGAGCTCGACCTCGCCCGCGGTGGGCGCCCCGAAGGTCGTCCCCAGCGCGGCGGCGTCGCGGACGGCCTCGAGCACGGCGGGATGCGCGTGCCCGAGGATGAGCGGGCCCCACGAGCAGACGTAGTCGACGTAGGCGTTGCCGTCGACGTCGAACAGCTCGGCGCCCGAGCCGCGCTCGATGAAGATCGGGTCGCGGCCGATCGCGCGCATCGCGCGCACGGGCGAGTTCACACCGCCGGGGAGGACCGGCAGCGCCCTGCGGTACAGCTCGGCCGACCGGGTGTCGGTCAGCGAGGAGGGAGCACTCATGGCGCCCTCAGCTCGGGCCGTGCTCGGACTCCCAGTTGCGGAAGTCGTCGGTGAAGTAGAGCATCCGGACCTTCTTGAACTCCGTCGAGGAGTAGAGCGTCGCGCGGCCCTCGATGCCGGTGTCGGCGGCGATCGCGTCGAGCACCGCGTCGCACTCCTCCTTGGAGCGGCCGTGGGCCATCGTGAACACCGAGTACGGCCAGTCGGCGTAGGTCGGGCGCTGGTAGCAGTGCGAGATGCCGCGGAACGCGGCCATGCGCTTGCCCACCTCGAAGATCCGGTCCTCGGGCACCTCCCACACGCCCATGCCGTTGGCCGAGAAGCCGGCGCGGCGGTGGAAGAGGATCGCCGCGACGCGGCGCAGGCCGCCGCGCTCCTGCAGCGACGCGAGGCGCGCGAGCACCTCGGCGGGCGCGATCCCCAGCCGCTCGGCGGCGGGCAGGTAGGGCTCGGAGACGACGGGCATCGGACCCTGCGTCGCGCGGATCGTCGCGATGTCGTCCTCGGAGAGCTCGATCGGGTCGAGCTCGCGCGGGGGCACGGCCTCGCCGGCGGCCGCGAGCGCGTCCGTGCCCTGCTCCATCTCGAGGTCCATGCGGATCTTGAACAGCGTGAGCGTCGGCAGCTGGCGGATCGACTGCGCGCCCGTCTTGGCCGCCATGACGTCGAGCGTCCCCTGCAGGCCGAGCTTCGAGCCCGGCTCGACGGCGATCGTGAACCACAGGTTGAAGTCGTGGTTGCGCAGGTAGTTGTGCGTGACGCCCGGGTGCGTGTTGATGAAGCCGGCGGCGCGGTGGGGGTTCTCGGCGTCGACCTTCGCGGCGACGAGCATCGACGAGTAGCCGAGCGCGCGCGTGTCGAAGATCGGCGTGATCTCGCGGATGATCCGGCCCTTGAGCAGGCGCGAGATGCGCTCGAGCACGTCGGCCTCCTCGAGGCCGGCGACCTGCGCGACATGGGCGAAGGGCCGCTCGGTCAGCGCGAACGATCCCTGCATCAGGTTGAGGAGCTTCTTGTCGTCCTCGTCGAGCGGGATGGCCGAGCCGCCCGCGCGGGAACGCACCTTGGGGCGGGCTAGCTGAGCCATGTGGCGACGTCCTTGGCGTGGTAGGTGATCACGATGTCGGCGCCGGCGCGCCGGATGGCGGTCAGGGCCTCGAGCACGGCGGCGCGCTCGTCGAGCAGCCCCTGCGCGGCGGCTGCCTTGATCATGGCGTACTCGCCCGAGACGTTGTACGCCGCGAGCGGCACATCGGTCGCCTCGCGGACCCGGCGGATCACGTCCAGGTAGGGCAGCGCGGGCTTGACCATGACCATGTCCGCGCCCTCCTCGACGTCGATCAGCGCCTCGCGCACGCCCTCGCGGGCGTTCGCGGGATCCATCTGGTAGCCACGGCGGTCGCCGACCTGCGGTGTCGAGTCGGCCGCGTCGCGGAACGGGCCGTAGAAGGCGGAGGCGTACTTGGTCGAGTAGGCCATGATCGGCGTCTCGGAGAGCCCGTGCTCGTCGAGCGCGGCGCGCAGGAAGCCGACGCGCCCGTCCATCATGTCGCTCGGCGCGATCACGTCGGCGCCGGCGCGGGCCTGGGAGACCGCGGTGCGCGCGAGCAGCTCGAGCGACGCGTCGTTGTCGACGTGGCCGTCCTCGCGCAGCACGCCGCAGTGGCCATGCGAGGTGTACTCGCACAGGCACAGGTCGGTGACCACGAGCAGGTCGGGATGGGCGGCCTTGATCGCCCGTGTGGCGAGCTGGACGACGCCCTCGTCGTCCCACGCGCCCGAGCCCTGCTCGTCCTTGTCGGCGGGCAGCCCGAAGAGCAGCACGCCCGGGATGCCCAGCGACGCGGCGATGCCGGCCTCCTCGACCGCGCCGTCGATCGAGAGGTGGTCGACGCCGGGCAGCGAGGGGATCGGGCGGCGGCGCTCGCCGCCGCCGGCCACGACGAACATGGGCGAGATCAGGTGCGAGACCGACAGCTCGGTCTCCCGCACCAGCCCGCGCAGGACGCCGGTCTTGCGCAGGCGCCGGAGGCGTGTCGCGGGGAAGGGCATGGCGTCCACTCTAGGCCGCGAAGCGTCTCAGGCTCACACGCGCCAGCACACCGAACGCCACCGCCAGGATCGCCAGATGCAGCAGCGGCAGCCCGAGGGCGCCCCCGGAGATCGCCGCGTCGAGCGCGTCGAGCGCCGGCTTGAACGGGAACAGCGCCGAGATCACCCGGATCACGTCGTAGAGGCTCGTGGCCACCGCACCCGACGGCACAAGCGCCAGGAAGGCGATCGGCAGGGACAGGCCGAACGCCATCAGCGACGCCGCGCGCACCTCGCGCGCGAGCGCGCCGAGCGCCACGCCCATCGCGGCGAAGGCGACCGCGCCGAGCGCCAGCGCGACGAGCCACAGCGGCGCGCGCGTCCAGTCGAGCCCGATGAACCCCGCCAGGCCGACGAGCAGCAGCAAGGTCACGGCGCCCGCGCACAGCGCCGCCAGCCCGACCTTCGCCGCGAGCAGCTGCGTACGGGTCACCAGCCCGCGGACCAGCCGCGCGAACGCGTGCTCCTCGCGCTCGAGCGCGAGCAGCCCTGCGGCGAGAAGCAGCGTGACGAACATCAGCGAGACCGTCACTGTGACGGCGACGGCGAACGCGTCGAGCGGCGTGCGCGATCCGTTGATCACCGTCGTCGTGACCCGGACCGGCGATCCGATCGTGGCCAGGATCGGCTTGGAGACGTCGAGGTTCTGCGCCGCGAGGCGGGCGAAGCGCGAGACCTGCTCGAGCGCGACGCGCGCGGGATCGCCGTGTGGAAGCCGCGCCGCCGCGGCGTCGATCAAGGCGCGGGAGCGCTCGAGGCCCAGGATGTCGACGGCCCCGACGATCGGCAGGTTCACCTTGCCGCCGCGCACCACGATGTCGATGTAGCCCGCCGCCTCCTTGAGCACGACGTCCGAGAGCGCGGAGTTGGCCTCGGCCAGCCGCGAGCGGATGGTCGACTCGACGAAGCGCCGCTTCACCGGGTCCTCGGCGTTGTAGTAGACCTCGACCGTCGGCGGCGGGCCCCCGTCGAGGCTCAGCGAGCCGCGCAGCCGCTGCGTCGCGTCGGCGGGGAGCACGAGCGCGCCCAGCGCCTCGCCGGAGCGCACCTTGGCGATCGCCTCGGCGCGGGTCTTGACGCGGATCGGATCGATCGACCGGAACAGGCGGCTCGCGTAGTCGGCGGCGTCGACCGACTTCCCGCCGACCGAGAACGTGCTCTGGCCGGGCGGGACGAGGTTCGCGAAGGCGACCTTCGGCTTCGACGGCCCGGCCGAGAGCGCGAGCCCGATCAGCACCGCGAGGATCACCGGGTAGAGCACGAGCAGCGCCACCAGCAGCGGCGAGCGACGCAGGATCCGCAGGTCCTTGAGGATCAGCCAGCGCACGCTAGTGCCCCTTCTCGCGCAGGAAGCGGACGAAGGCCGACTCGAAGTCGGCCGCGCCGGCGTCGCCGGCCGCGACCCGCTCGAGATCCGCGGGCGTGCCGGTGAACAGCAGCTCGCCGTCGGCGAGCACGAGCAGGCGGTCCGCCTGGCGCTCGGCCTCGCCGACGTCGTGGGTCGCGAAGATCACCGCGGTCCCACCCTGCGCGAGGGAGACGATGAACTCCCACAGCCGCGCGCGCTGGCGCGGGTCCAGCGACGCCGACGGCTCGTCGAGCAGCAGGACCGGCGGCTCCGCGAGCAGCCCGATGGCGATGTTGACCCGCTGGCGGTTGCCGCCCGACAGCCGGCCGACCTCGTCGCCCGCGCGGTCGCCGAGCGCCGTCTGGTCGAGCATCCGGGCGACGGTCGCCTCGACGTCCGGGACCTTCTCCAGGCGCGCGAACAGGCGGAGGTTCTCCGCCACCGAGAGCTTGGAGTACAGCGCGGGCTGCTGCGGGACCCAGCCGACGCGCTCCTCGGGCACGGTCACCGACCCGCCGCTCGGCGCGAGCGCCCCGGCGAGGATCTGCAGGAGCGTGGTCTTGCCGGCGCCGTTGGGGCCGATGACCGCGACCTTCTCGCCGCGGGCGGCGCGGAAGGAGACGCCGCGCAGCGCCTCGCGGTCGCCGTAGCGCTTGGTCAGTCCGTCGGCGCGCAGCGCCTCGGGCCCGGTCGCCGTCGCGGCCATCGGCTACCCGGGCGCGCTCGAGGCCGCCGCCGCCTCGCCGTCAGGCTCGCCCAGCTCGGTCCCGCAGGCGGGGCAGGTGCGCACGCCCGCACGCCGCTCGGCGCCGCACTCGGGGCAGCGGCCCTCGATCTCCTCGGCGTCGCGGGCGGGCTGGGCGGCGGTCGACGCCGGCAGCTCCTCCGGCGGCTCGCCCGGCTCGGGCGGGGCGGGCTCGACCGCGGGCAGGTCCCAGCCCTCGAGCACGAGATGGCGGCGGAAGTAGACGACGCTCTCGCGCAGGATCGCGGCGATCGGCAGCGCGATGAACGCGCCGATGACCCCGTACAGCTGCCCGCCGAGCAGCAGCGCGAAGATCACCAGCAGCGGGTTGATCCGCAGCGCCTGCGCGAACACGTTCGGCGCGACCACGTGGCCCTCGAGCTGCTGCAGCGCGGTGAAGGCGATGATCAGCCAGACGGCGTCGATCGGATGGCCGCTGAACGCCGCGATGACCACCGGGGGGAACGCGCCGATCGCGGGCCCGACGTAGGGGATCAGCTCCGCGAACCCGTAGAAGGCGCCGAACACCAGCGCGTACGTCTTCCCGTCGGGGAAGATCCCCAGGCTGCCGAGGATCCACAGCATCGCCCCCGCGCTGACGCCCATGATCAGCGAGAACAGCAGCTGCCCGCGCACGTAGCCGAGCACCGCCGCCTGGATGCGCGTCGGGTAGTCGTCCTCCGGGCTGTGCGCGCCCCACGGGAGCAGTGAGCGGATGCCCGCGCCGATCCGCTCCCCGTAGAGCAGCATGTAGACGCTGATCACGATCACGAGGATCAGCGCCAGCGCCGCCTCGGCGGCGGTGGTGATCGCGTCGCGCGTGATGCCGACGAGCTTGCCCGACCCGGTCGAGATCTGGTCGCCGAGCGTCTGCAGGGCGGTCTGGCCCTCCTTCTTGACCTGGACGTCGATGCCGTTGCGGTCGAGCCAGCCCTGGAAGTCCGCGAGGCTCTGGTTGGCGTCGTCGACGATGCTCGGGACGTTGCGCTGGAACTTCGAGACCTGGTCGGAGATCGGGTTGGCGACCAGCAGGCCGATGCCGGTCAGCACGGCGAGCAGCCCGACCATCACCACGAGCACCGCGATCCCGCGCGGGAAGCGGGCCTTGCGCAGCAGGGTCACGAACGGGTTCAGCAGCAGCGCGATCAGCCCGCCGATCACGAACAGCAGCAGGACCCCGCCGGCGGCCCGCAGGACCATGTAGAGCCCGACGACCGCGAGGGGCAGGAGCACGAGCTGCACCCACCTGGGCACGGGGACGCGCTGCGGCATGGCCCGAGTATGGCGTAGCCTCGGGCGGGTGCCCGCCATCCTCTTCCTCGGCGACGTCGTGTCGCGGGCGGGCCGGCGCGTGGTGCGTGAGATGGTCCCCACGCTGCGCGAGGAGCTCGGCGCCGACTTCGTCGTCGTCAACGGGGAGAACGCGGCGGGCGGCCTCGGCATCACGCCGAAGGAGGCCGACGAGATGTTCGGCCTCGGCGTCGACGTGATCACGCTGGGCAACCACACCTACCGCCATCGCGAGGTCTTCGCCTACCTCGACGAGCAGCGCGACATCCTCCGGCCGGCCAACTTCCTGCCCGCGCAGCCCGGCCACGGGACCACGATCGTGGAGCGCGGGGGCGTCTCGCTCGGCGTCGTCAGCCTGTCCGGCAACCTGCACATGCAGGCCGGCTCGCCCGCGCTGGTCGCGATCGACGACGCGCTGCGCGAGGTTGCGGACGCCGACCACGTCCTCGTCGACATGCACGCCGAGGCGACGAGCGAGAAGATCGCGCTCGGCTGGTACCTCGACGGCCGAGTCACCGCGGTGGTCGGGACGCACACGCATGTCCCGACCGCGGACGCGCGCGTGCTCCCGGGCGGCACCGCCTACATCACCGACGTCGGCATGACCGGCTCGCGCGACGGCGTGATCGGCGTCCGGCGCGAGCAGTCGATCGCGATGATGCGCACGCACATGCCGATCCGCTTCGACTCCGCGGAGGAGGACCCGTGGGTCAACGCGGTGCTGATCCGCGCCTCGCAGCGCCGCAGAGCCGACTCGATCGAGCCGATCCTGCGCCCGTTGTGACCGAGTGCGGCTTTCTCGCACTCGGTTGCTCGCGCGAGTGCCTTGATTACAGGCCGAAGTGATCCAGGATCATCGGGACGACGTCGCGCAGCGTCCACTGCTCGCGGCTGGCGGCCGCGGGTCCGGTGCCGCACCAGATCAGCCCGCCGAGCGAGTCGTTGGCGTGCAGCGAGCCGTGCGAGCCGCCGCCGATGTGGTGTGATCCGCCCCAGTCGGTGAACTCGTAGCCGGGCCGCGCGGAGGCGAGCACCTCGCCCGCCGTGCGGCAGCGCAGCGCGTCCCACGCGCGCCCGAGCGCGTCCGGGTATGTCGCCGAGGCCACGCGCCCGTCGCTCAGCTCGAGATCGAGCAGGCCGAGGTCGCCCTCGACGTGCCAGCGGCGCCCGCGCAGGTCCTCCAGGTCGCCGCGCGGCGAGAAGCGCACCTCGCCGACCTCGCCGTCGCGCTCGCCGCGGATCATCGCCTCGCCGTCGGGGTGGTCGGAGCGGCGGACCGCCAGGTCGACGCCCTCGAGCGAGAGCAGCGTGCGCTCGATCCGCGGGACGAGGCCGCGCCGTCGCCGGCGGTCGAGCACGTAGACCTGCGCGGCGCGCGAGTTCGGGCAGACCGCGATCTCGTCGCCCTCGCCGGGCCGGCGGCCGGCGGGCAGCACGCCGAAGCCGTCGAAGGCGCGGAAGAGGTCGATCTGGTCCTCCACCGGCGATTGCGAGTGGTCCGAGCAGACGATCATCGCGTGGCCCGCGAGGAACTCGTCCGGCCCGCCCGCGGCGTCCATCATCCGCATGATCTGGCGGTCGGCCTCGGCGAGCGACTCGACCTGGGCGGCGGGTCCGTTCTTGTGCGAGTGCGTGTCGTTGTCGGGCAGCGAGAGCAGCAGGAAGTCGAACAGGTCCTGCTCGACGAGGAACTCCGCGACGCAGCCCGAGTGCTGGTCGCGCACGCCCGGGAGGCCGAGCTGCGAGCGGCACGGCGTCTTGCGCGAGGCGAAGATGTCGGCGTAGAAGAGCTCGCGCGGTCCGTAGACCGCATGACGGAAGACCGCCGAGGCCAGCCGCGTCAGCGCGGTGTCGCCGGAGACCTCGTGGCGATGGCGGCCGCGGTAGATCAGGTAGGTCGTGCCCGCGGTCCGGACGCCGGCGTCGTCGAGCGCCTCGTACACCGTCTCGACGCCGTGCGAGAGGTGCTCGAGGTTCATGTTGTAGATCGTGTCGGTGAGCGACTGGCGGAAGCCGAAGGCCTGCGATGCCTTGAAGCTCGTCCCGTACTCGACGTAGCGCCCCTCGCCCCGGTGGTACCAGTTCATCGCCGGGATCTCGTGGCGGTCGGGCGCGGTCCCCGTCGTGATCGAGGCCGCGCACACGGGCGTGACCGAGGGGAAGGCCGCGACGCAGTCGTCGACGCGCTGACCGCGCTCGATCAGCAGCGCGAGCGCCGGAGCGCGGCCGGCTTCGATGGCCCGCTCGAGCATCGCGGGCTTCATGGCGTCGATGACGGCGAGGACGAGCTTCTTGCGGTCCACGCGCCCGGTCCTCAGCGCAGGATGCGCAGGCCGGCGTACTTCTCGCCGGCGCGGCGGCGCCCGCCCGCGAGCAGCCAGGCGAGCCCGGCGATGACGAGGATGGCGAGCGGCGGGAACAGGATCGAAGCGCCGGCGGCGAGCAGCGCGGCGCCCTCGCCGTAGACGGGCAGCGCGTTCGCGGCCTGGGGGTCGAGGCGGCGGCGCACGCGGCCGAACAGCGAGCGCGTCGCCATGAAGCCGAGCAGCGCGACGGCGCCGCCGGCCAGCAGGCCGACGATCCAGGGGTAGCCGCGGTCGGCGAGCGACCCCGCGGCTTCGAGCGCGCCGAGCGCAATCGCCACGCCCGCGAGCGCCCACTCCAGCGGACCGAGTTCCGGCGCGTCGTCGGAGCGGCGGCGGAGGGCGAGATCCAGGCCGAGCACGACGACGAGCACGACCACCCAGAACCACCACTGCTCGAGGAAGGCGAAGCTCGTGTGGTCGAAGTCCAGGCCGACGTTGTCGGCCGCGAGCACGCCGGCGAGCAGCACCGGCAGGAAGGGCCGGATGCCGATCGCCGCGGCGATGCCGAGGCCCTGGAGGAGGTCGAAGACGAAGTGCATTGTGGGGTGCCGCCCGCGATACGGTGCGCGGGGTCGCATGACTCTAGACAAGACGCCAAGGGGCACGGGCTCCGGCGGCGAACCCCCTCGCATGGGCCAGCCGCGATCCAGCGCACGCGATCTGGAGCGCTACGCGGGCCTCTTCGCCCGCCGCACCCAGGGCATGAAGTCCTCGGCGATGCGCGACCTGATGGCCGTGATCGCCCAGCCGGACATCATCTCGCTGGCCGGCGGGCTCCCGGACACGAGCACGTTCCCGGCCGAGGACCTGGCCGCGCTGACCGCCCGCATGGCCGCCGAGTCCTCCGCCGCGGCGCTCCAGTACGGCGCCACCGAGGGCCTCGAGGACGTCAAGCACGCGATCGTCGAGGTGATGGCGGCCGAGGGCATGACCGTCGAGCCCGACGACCTGCTCATCACGACAGGCGGCCAGCAGGTCATCGACCTCGTCTGCCGCGCGCTGATCGACCCGGGCGACGTCGTGCTCGCCGAGGGGCCGACCTACCCGGGCGCCGTCCCGGTCTTCGGCTCCTACCAGGCCGACGTCGTGCAGATCGAGATGGACGACGACGGCATGCGCGTCGAGCTGCTCGAGGCCCAGCTCGACCGCCTCGCGCACGAGGGGCGCACGCCCAAGTTCATCTACACGATCCCGTCCTTCCAGAACCCGGCCGGCGTGACCATGTCGCTCGAGCGCCGGCGCATGCTGGTGCGGCTGGCCAAGGAGCGCGAGCTGCTCGTGCTCGAGGACAACCCGTACGGCCTGCTGCGCTACGAGGGCACGCCGCTGCCCACGCTCTACGACCTCGACGGCGGCGAGTACGTGATCTACCTCGGCACGTTCTCGAAGATCCTCTCGCCCGGCCTGCGCGTCGGCTGGACCGCGGCGCCGCATCCGGTGCTCGCGAAGCTCAGCCTCGGCAAGGCGGCGGCCGACCTGTGCTCGCCGGCGTTCACGCAGTACTTCGTCGCCACCTACTTCGCCGCGCGCGACTGGCGCGCGTACCTGCGCACGCTGGTCGACCTCTACCGCCGCCGCCGCGACGTGATGCTCGACGCGCTCGCCGAGCACATGCCGGCCGGCACGACCTGGACCGAGCCGCAGGGCGGGCTGTTCGTGTGGGCGCGGCTGCCCGACTTCATCGACACCACCGACCTGCTGGCGCGCGCGCTGCGTGAGAACGTGGCGTTCGTGCCCGGCCGCGGCGCCTACCTCGACGGCCGCGGCGGCTCGGAGATGCGGCTGAACTTCTCGGGCGTCAGCGAGGAGGAGATCCGCGAGGGCGTGCGCCGCATCGGCAAGGTCGTGCGCGAGCAGATGGACCTGTTCTCGACGCTGACGGGCGCGGAGCCGGCGGCCGAGCCGGCCCGCCCTGCCCGCGCGGCGGAGGACGAGCCCGGCAACGTCGTCCCGATGCAGCGCCGGCGCGCCGGCGGCACGCCGTGAAGGTCGCCGTCCTCAAGGGCGGCCGCTCGCTGGAGCGCCAGGTCTCGCTGCGCTCCGGCGCACGGGTCGAGGACGCGCTCGTGCGGCTGGGCCACGCGGTGATCCCGATCGACGTCGGGCCCGACCTGGTCGACCGGCTGCGCTCCGAGCGGCCCGACGTCGCGTTCGTCGCGCTCCACGGCCGCGGCGGCGAGGACGGCACGGTGCAGGAGCTGCTCGAGGTACTCGGCGTGCCCTATACGGCGTCCGGTCCGTCGGCCTGCCTGCGCTGCATGGACAAGGTCCTGGCCAAGCACGCGATGCGCGACGCCGGCATCCCGACGCCGGAGTTCCACGCCTTCGCGCAAGCCGCCTTCGGCGAGCTCGGCGCGGCGAAGGCCCTGCCCGCGATCGAGCAGGCGCTCGCGTTCCCGATCGTCGTCAAGCCCGCCGCCCAGGGCTCCGCGCTCGGACTCAAGCTCGCGCGCCGGCCCGACGAGGTGCCCGCGGCGATCGTCTCCGCCTTCTCCTACGACACGAAGGTGCTGCTCGAGCGCCACGTCGAGGGCCGCGACATCGCGGTCTCCGTGCTCGAGGGCCCGGACGGCCCGCAGGCACTGCCGCTCGTGGAGGCGATCCCGGCCGACGGCGACTACGACTTCGAGGCGCGCTACGA
>DATBDM010000314.1:0-28514 GCA_036269915.1 Solirubrobacteraceae bacterium
ACGACGCCATCCTGCTCGCGCTGGCGCTGCGCCACCTGGTCCATCGTGCGGGCACGAGCGTCGTCGCCCAGCACTGGCCCGGCCCGGCCGAGACGCTGAACGCCGTCCTGCTGCTCAGCGGCGCTCGCGTGCGCTGACCCCCGTGTTCCCGGAGGGGTAGCGTTCCGGTCCATGTACGTGTCCGTCTCGCGGCTGCGGATCCCCGAGGATCGCGCCGGCAAGGCCTACATGCGCTCCTCCGACCACCAGGTGTCCCACGGCCGGATCGACCCCGAGCTCAAGCACGTGATCAAGCTCGAACGGCTCGAGCATCTGCACACCTACGAGGTCGCGGAATGACCCGGCGCGCGGCACCGCCCAGCGGCTGGCAGCCGCCGGCCGAGGCCGAGTGCGACGGCCGCCCGATCGCGCTCGCACCGCTCGCCGCCGAGGTCGCCGACCGCTACTTCTCCGACTACCCCGACGACCTCGAGCGCTACGGCGACGTTGCCCGCGCCTGGGAGGTCCACGACACGCAGTACCTGCTCGCGTGGGCGCTCGGCGACGTCGCGGGCTACCTGGACCTCGAGCGCCAGGTCTCCTGGCTGGCGCGGATCCTCGAGGCCCGCGAGTTCCCGCTCGACCGCCTCGCCGGGAACCTCGTGATCGCCGCCGACGTGATCGCCGCCCGCGTGGCGGGCGCCGAGCCGGCGGCCGAGCACCTGCGCGGGGCGGCCGCACTCGTGCGCTCGACGCCCAGCTTCCTCTAGGGCTGGCCGGAGCGGGTACACGCGGCACATGACCACCGTGCCCCAGCTCGAGATCGAGGCCGACCGGGCCGGCTTCGACCCGCAGCGCCTCGCCCGCATCGACCGGCATCTCGACCGCTACGTCGAGGCCGGCCGGCTCGCCGGCTGGCAGCTGCTGATCGCGCGCGACCGGCGCATCGCGCACCTGGGCAGCGGCGGGCTGCGCGACGTCGAGGCCGGCCTGCCGGTCGAGCCCGACACGATCTGGCGGATCTTCTCGATGACCAAGCCGATCACCTCGGTCGCCGCGATGATGCTCTACGAGGAGGGCGGGTTCGAGCTCAAGGACCCGATCGCGCGCTTCCTCCCCGCCTTCGCCGACATGCGGATCTACGACGGCGGCTCCTCGCAGAAGCCGCGCACCGTCGCCGCGACCGAGCCGATCCGGATGTGGCACCTGCTCACCCACACCGCCGGGCTGACCTACGGGTTCCACTACGCGCACCCGCTCGACACGATGTACCGCGACCGCGGCTACGAGTGGGGCACGCCGAGTGGCATGGACCTCGCCGCGGTGTGCGACCAGTACGCGGAGCTGCCGCTGCTGTTCGAGCCCGGGTCGGAGTGGAACTACTCCGTCGCCACCGACGTGCTCGGCCGCGTCGTCGAGGTGCTGGCCGGCGCGCCGCTGGACCAGGTGCTCGCCAAACGCGTCCTCGAGCCGCTGGGCATGGACGACACCGCCTTCTGGGCCGCCGGTGAGTCAGCCGATCGCCTCGCCGCGCTCTACACGCCGGACCCGCGGACGGGGCGCGCGACGCGCTACGACCGCATGGGCCGGATCCATCTCGGCGCTCCCGACTGCCTGCTCGGCGGCGGCGGGCTGGTGTCGACGATCGCCGACTACCACCGCTTCACGCAGATGCTGCTCGGCGGCGGCGAGCTCGACGGCATCCGCCTGCTCGGCCCCCGCACGCTCGGGTTCATGACCGCCAACCACCTGCCGGGCGGCGCCGACCTCGAGCAGTACGGGCGCCCGCTGTTCTCCGAGACGACCTACGACGGCGTGGGCTTCGGGCTCGGCTTCTCGGTCGTCCAGGACCCGGTCGCGGCGCGTTACCCCGCATCGCGCGGCGAGTTCGCGTGGGGCGGCGCGGCGAGCACGGCGTTCTGGGTCGATCCCGTCGAGCGGCTCACCGTCGTGTTCATGACGCAGCTGATCCCGTCGAGCACGTACGCGCTGCGCGCGCAGCTGCACCAGCTGATCCACCAGGCGATCGTCGACTGACTTGGACGACCCCTGGGTCATGTACCTCGTGGTCCGCAAGGACGTGCCGCTCGGCCGCGGGCAGGCGATGGCGCTCGCCGGCGCGGGGGCGGTGCGCTGCGAGGACGCGCTGGCGGACACGCCGGCCTGGGCGGAGGGGTTCCGCGGCTGGGCCGTGCGGCCGCGCAAGGTCGCGCTGCGGGCGAGCGCGGAGGAGCTCGAGGCGCTGGCCGGCCGCCTCGACGGCGTCACCGCCGGCGAGGTGCTGCTGTGCCTGCCGCCGCGCCTGCGCTCCGCGAGCGAGCCGGAGCTGGCGGCGCTGCGGCCCTACACCGATCCGCCGCGGGGCGCCGCGCCGCCGCCGCTCCCCGAGGGGCCGCTGCTGCGCTACGTGGTCCCCGACGGCGTGCTGCGCACGACCGGTAAGGCGATGGCGCAGGCCGGGCACGCGGCGATCGAGTGCGTCCACGTGCTCGGCGCCGCCACCGCGTCGTGGCGGGAGGCCGGCTGCCCCGGCGAGGTCAGGGTCGCGCAGGGCGCCGACTGGGAGCGGATCCGCACGCTCGCGCCGGTGGTGGTCTCCGACGCTGGGCTCACCCAGGTCGCGCCCGGCACCGAGACCGTCGCCGCCTTCGCGCCCGCCACCGACCCGCCGCGCGAGCTCGACGGACTCGAGCGGCTGCCGTGAAGGCCTCGCCCGCGGCCTCGGACGGCACGCTGCGCAGCGTGCTCGTCGCGCTCGCGGCGAACACCGCGATCGCCACGGCCAAGGGGATCGCCGCGGCGATCACGGGCTCCTCCGCGCTCGTCGCCGAGACGCTGCACACGATCGCCGACGCCGGCAACGAGGTGTTCCTCTGGATCGCCGTGCGGCGCTCCGAGCGCCCGGCCGACCCCTCCCATCCCCTGGGCTACGCGCCCGAGCGCTACTACTGGGCGCTGCTCGCCGCGCTCGGCATGTTCGTGATCGGCGGCGCGGTGTCCATCTGGGAGGGCATCCACGCGCTGATAGACCCGCCCGAGATCGTGGACTTCTGGGTCGGCGTGACCGTGCTGGTCGTCGCCATCGTGCTCGACGGGACGAGTCGGTTCATCGCCCGGCGGACGCTGCGCGAGCAGGCGCGGCGCCGCAACACGACCGTGCACGATCTCCTGCGCGACAGTCCCGATCCGACGGTCACGACCGTCTACCTCGAGGACACGATCGACGTCATCGGCGCGGCGCTCGCGCTGCTCGCGCTGGTCCTGCACCAGCTGACCGGCTCCGAGCTGCCGGACGCGATCGCCACGCTGATCATCGGCTGCCTGCTCGCGTACGTGGCGGTGCGGCTCGCGAGCCGCAACCGCCGCCTGCTGTCCAACCAGGCGCTGCCCGACGAGGCGCTCGAGCGCCTGCGCGAGGGCATCGCCGGCCAGCCTGGCGTCGCCGACGTCCGGGGCCTGGTGGCCGTCTACCTCGGGCCGACCGACGTGCTCGTCGCCGCCGAGGTGATCGTCCCCGACGACCTGTCCGCCCGGGACCTCGCGGTGGCCCTCGACCACGCCGCCGACCGCCTGCGCGAGGCGGCGCCGGTGCTCACGCGCATCTACCTGACCCCGGTCGCGGACCCGGATCCGCCGAGCTAGTGGCTAACCCGCGTAGCGCGCGGTGAGCCGGAACGGGCCGCTGCCGGAGCGGCGCAGGACCTGGATCGTCACGGTCTCCGGCCCGCTCGTCGTGCGGCACGCGGCGCGCAGCCCGAGCGTGTCGTCGCTGCCCCTGGCCGAGGTGTGCGCGAACGAGCTGCCGTGCGAGCGCAGCCGCAGGTCGTACTGCGCGCCCTTCGGCCCCGAGAGCTTGACGGTGAGCGCGCCGTCGAGGCTGACCTTCAGCCGGAAGCTCCGCTTCGCCGTGCCGCCGGCGAGGGCGCCGCTGAAGCGCTTGGTCGAGGTTCCGGTCCACGGGTCGAGGACGTCGGCGCGGGCGGCCGCGAGCGATCCCGCGTCGGGCTTGAGCAGCGGCGTGTAGAACCAGCGGACCTTCGGATAGACGAGGTGCGCGTAGGTCTCCGCCCAGCCCTCGCCGGGGTTGGCGGCGTAGTGCGTGCCCTCGTCGCCGGGAAACAGCTTGCCGGCGAGCGTGCGCGAGCAGACGCGCTCGTAGGACGCCCAGCGCTTGGGACCGAAGTCGAGCGCGGAGAACGGCGCGTTGGAGCGGTAGGCGGCGACGTGGTGGCCGTACTCGTGGGCGATCACGAACGAGGTCGTCACGCCGCCGGACGCGTGCATGTCGCCCGGGACGATCATCCGCCGCACGCCGGCGATGTAGCAGGCCAGCACGTCCTGCCCGGGGGCGCCGCAGTCCGAGGGGACCTCGGAGGCCGGCACGATCCGGACCCGCAGCTTGCCGAGCTCGGAGCCGTGCGGCAGCGAGCCGAGGAAGGTCGCGTAGGTCTGGGCCAGCGACGTGTCGCCGCCGAGCTCGCTCGAGACCGTGATCGGGATCATCGTTCCGTCGCCGGCGTCGTAGGAGTGCGTGGTGTCGGCCTGCGCGGCGCTCGCCGGCGCGCGCTGCAGCACGCGGTCGGGGAAGCTCGTGCGGGTCGGCGCCCGGTCCTCGAGCGCGACGAGCCGGGGCTTCGCGTGGGCCTGCGCGGCCGCCGGGACGGCGAGCAGGGCGAGGGCAGCCAGCGCGAGGGCGAAGCGCGTCATGCGGATCAGCATCGTCATGGAGTCCAAGAGCAGGGTAAGGGCGCCTGGGAGCCGGCTCGGAGAGCGACTTCCCGCTGGGTAGGGAGGCGGGCGGGTCCCGCTACCCGGCGAGCGTCGCGTCGAGCCAGGCGCGCGCGGGGACGATGTGCGCCGGGTCGATGTGGTGGGCGGCGTCGGACTCGTGGTACTCGACGTCCATCCCGCCGGCTTCGAGCAGCTGACGCGCGGCGCGGGCGAAGGCGACGTCCATCACCGGGTCGTTGCGGCCGTGGGCGATGAACGCGCGTGTGCCGAACTGCGCGCGGTCGTTGACGTCGGGCGTCCAGCCCTCGACGGTCGGCACGAAGCCGGAGAAGGCGAGGATCCCGGCGGGCGCCGGGCGGTCGGGCGCGAGGCCGAGCGCGTAGCTCATCACCGAGCCCATCGAGAAGCCGCCGAGCACGGTCTGCGCGGGCGCGACGCCGGTGCGCTCCCAGAGGTCCTCGTGGAAGGCGCTCAGCGCCTCGTACGCGCGGGCGAACGTGTCCGGGTCCGGGTAGCCGACGCGCGGCACGACGTACCAGTGCCGCCCCGGCCAGCCGGGGATCCGCAGCGGGGCTCCGGGCGTGGCGACGTGCAGCCGCCGCTCGGGGTCGAGCACGTCAGCGAGCCCGAGCAGGTCGTGCTCGTCGGCGCCGCGACCGTGGTGGAGCACCAGCAGTCCCTCGGGATCGCCGGCCGCCGGCCGCTCGCGGAAGTCGAGGTCGCTCGCCATACGGTGGACTCTAGCGCCCGTTGTTGCATACGCAATTACCGCCGCCTAGGTGATCGAGACCCCGCCGTCGACCGCGAGGGTCTGGCCCGTCGTGTAGCCGCCCGCGTCGGAGGCGAGGAAGAGCAGCGCCGCGGCGAGCTCGCGGGGATCGCCGGCGCGGCCGACCGCCGCCCGCACCAGCACGCTGTCGAGGTAGCCGTCCGGGTACCGGTCGGTCATCTCGGACGCGAAGAAGCCGGGCGCGAGCGCGTTGACGCGGATGCCCTTGCGGCCCGTCCACTGCTGGGCGAGGTCGCGCGTGAGCCCGATCAGGCCCGCCTTCGACGCGCTGTAGGCCGCCTGCGGCAGGCCCGCGGTCGTCAGCCCGAGCACGCTCGAGATGTTCACGATCGAGGAGCCCGGCCCCATCACCGCGCCGCACGCCTGCGCCATCCAGTAGCAGCCGTTGAGGTTGACGTCGATCACGCGGCGGAAGTCCTCGGGCGACTCGCGCGACGCCGGCACCGCGGTGCCGAGGCCGGCGTTGTTGACCAGGACGTCGACGCGGCCGAGCTGCTCCATCGCCGCGGCGACGACGGCGCGGCAGTCCTCCGGCGAGGCGACGTCGGCGCGCACCGTCACGGCGCGGCGGCCGGCGGCCTCGACGAGACGGGCGGTCTCGGCGAGGCGGTCCTCGCGGCGGGCGGCGAGGACGAGGTCGGCGCCGGCCTCGGCGAGCGCTTGGGCGAAGGCGACCCCGAGTCCGGAGGAGGCGCCGGTGACGACGGCGACGCGGCCGTCGAGGCGGAAGAGATCGAGGATGGACACGTCCGGCAGCGTATTCGAGGGTCTCCGCGGGGTACGGTGACGCCATGGCAAGCCTGGCGAGAAACCTCATCGACGCGGCCGAGCGGCACGGCGACCGGCCCGCGGTCAAGCTCGACGACTTCGTCCTCACCTGGGAGCAGCTCGCGGGCGCCAGCGCCCACGCCGCCGGACTGCTCGCCGAGGAGGGCGTCCAGCCCGGCGACCGCGTCGGACTGATGCTGCCGAACGTCCCCCAGTTCCCCGTCCTCTACTACGGGATCCTGCGCGCGGGCGGCATCGTCGTCCCCATGAACGTGCTGCTCAAGGAGCGCGAGGTCGCCTACTACCTCGAGGACTCGGGCGCCAAGCTGCTGCTCGCCTGGGAGGGCATGTTCGACGCCGCGCAGGCCGGCGCCGAGAAGGCCGGGGCGAAGGCGATCAAGGTCGACTTCGAGGCGTTCGTCCAGCGCCTCGGCGCCGCGACGCCGCGCCACGAGATCGCCGACCGCGGCGGCGAGGACACCGCGGTGCTGCTCTACACCTCGGGCACCACGGGCTCGCCCAAGGGCGCCGAGCTCACGCACGACAACCTGCGCTCCAACGCCGACACGAGCGCGGCGCTCTACGACGGCGGCCCCGACGACGTGATGCTCGGCGCGCTGCCGCTGTTCCACGCCTTCGGCCAGACCTGCGCGATGAACGTCTCCGTCGTGACCGGCGCCTGCCTGTCGCTGATCCCGCGCTTCGAGCCCGAGAAGGCGCTCGAGATCTTCGAGCGCGACAAGGTGACGATCTTCCTCGGCGTCCCGACGATGTACGGCGCGATGCTGCACGCGCCCGGCCGGGAGGACCACGACTCCTCGTCGCTGCGCGTCTGCGTGAGCGGCGGCTCGGCGATGCCCGTCGAGCTGCTCAAGGGCTTCGAGGACGCCTTCCGCTGCGCGATCCTCGAGGGCTACGGGCTCTCCGAGACCTCCCCCACCGCGTCGTTCAACCAGCTCGACCGGGCGCGCAAGCCCGGCTCGATCGGGACCCCGGTACCCGGCGTGGAGATGAAGCTCCTCGACGAGGACGGCAACGAGGTCGCGGACGGCGAGGTCGGCGAGATCGTCATCAAGGGCCCGAACGTCATGAAGGGCTACTGGAACAAGCCCGACGCGACGGAGGAGGCCATCGTCGACGGCTGGTTCGCCTCCGGCGACCTCGCCAAGCGCGACGAGGACGGCTACTACTTCATCGTCGATCGCAAGAAGGAGCTGATCGTCCGCGGCGGCTACAACGTCTACCCGCGCGAGATCGAGGAGGTCCTCTACGAGCACCCCGCGGTGCGCGAGGCGGCCGTGATCGGCATGCCCGACGACCGGATGGGCGAGGAGATCGGCGCCGCGATCGCGCTCAAGGAGGGCGAGGACGCCTCCGAGGACGACATCAAGGCGTTCGTCAAGGAGCAGGTCGCGGGCTACAAGTACCCGCGCAAGGTCTGGTTCGTCGACGAGCTCCCGAAGGGCCCGACGGGCAAGATCCTCAAGCGCGAGATCGAGGCGCCGGCGCAGGTCTCCGGCGACTGAGGCCGGCGTGGCCGATCGCCCGCTCTGGCGCCAGGCGTTCGATGCCGCCGAGCGGGCGCTCGGCGGCCCCGCCGAGGCGGCCGTCCGCTCCGAGGCGTTCAACGACGCGCTCGCCGCCGCCCTGCGCGGGCAGCGATGGGCGCAGCAGGAGGTCGAGCGGCGCACGCGCCGCGTGCTGCACATGGCCAACGTGCCGACCGCGACCGACGTGCGGCTGCTCTCGCAGCAGGTCGCTTCGCTGCAGCGTGAGGTGCGCCGGCTGCGCCGGGAGCAGGAGGACGCCGGGTGATCTCGCCGGGCTCGCTCGCGCGGCGGGCGCGCGGCGCGCTCCGCTACGCCGGCGGGCGCGACGCGCCCGAGGTGGGAACGACCCCGCGCGAGCTCGTCTGGTCGCGCGACACGGCCAGGCTGTGGCGCTATCGCGGTGACGCGGTGACGAGCGGGCCGCCGGTGCTGGTCGTGCACAGCCTCGTGTCGCGCTCCTACGTGCTCGACCTCTACCGCGGCAACAGCGCGATCGCCTTCCTGCTGCGCGCCGGGCTCGACGTGCTCCTGCTCGACTGGGACGCGCCGGACGAGGCCGACGCCGAGAACACCCTCGAGACGTACGTCGACGACTACCTGCCGCGTGCGATCGCCGCCGCCTGCACGGCGACGGGCGCGCACGAGCTGACCCTGCTCGGCTACTGCCTGGGCGGCGATCTCGCCCTGCTGGCGGTCGCCCGCCATCCCGAGCTGCCGGTCCGCAACCTCGCGCTGATGGCCACCCCGGTGGACTTCTCGCACATGGGCGCGCTGTCCGCGCTCGTGCGCGCCGGGCGCCTGAACGCCGCCGACCTCGTCGACCGCAGCGGCAACGTCCCCGCCGCCTCGGTCGAGACGGCCTTCCGGCTGCTCAAGCCGACCGCGGAGGCGGCGCAGTACGCGAACCTGTGGCAGCGCCTGTGCGACGAGGAGTACGTCGCCGGCTACCAGGCGATGAACCGCTGGGTGCACGACCACGTCCCGTTCCCCGGCGCCGCGTTCGGGCAGCTCGTCGAGCAGCTGGTCCGCGACAACGCGCTGATGGCCGGGACGCTCGAGCTCGGCGGCCGCCGCGTCGACCTCGGCGCGATCCGCTGCCCGGTCCTGAGCATCGTCGCCGAGCGCGACCACATCGTCCCGCTGAAAGCGGCGGAGCCGCTGCCGCGCCTGGTCGGCGCGCAGGATGCGGGCGAGCTCCGGCTCCGCGCCGGTCACGTCGGGCTCGTCGCGGGCCGCTCGGCCGCGACCGTCACGCTCCCCGGCATCGCGGACTGGATCCGCGGGCACGGCGTCGCCGCGGCGGCGTGACGGACGCCGCGCGGATCGCGGAGCTCCTGCGCCGCCAGGCCGGCCGCGCGGCGCAGCGCGGGTCGCCGCTCTACGTCGGCCTGCTCGAGCGCCTCGCCACGGATGTCGAGGCCGGCGGCCCGGCATGGGCGCTGCTGCGGTCGCGGGCGGACGAGCGCGAGGGCGACGCGCTGCCGCTGCGGCTGATGGCGGCGGTGCACCGGCTCGTCCTCGCCGGAGCCGCGCCCGCGCTCGCGCGCTGGTACCCGTCCGCGGGCGGCGCCGGGACCGCGCAGCAGGCCTGGCCGGAGTTGCGCGAGCTGCTCGCCCGCCGCGCGTCCGAGCTCGATGCGCTCCTCGACGCCCCGCTGCAGACCAACGAGCCGGGGCGCTCCGCCGCGCTGCTGGCGGGCTTTCTCATGGTCGCCCGGGAGACGCGCCTGCCCCTGTGCGTGCTCGAGGTCGGAGCCAGCGCCGGCCTGAACCTGCACTGGGACCGCTACCGCTACGAGGCGCCGGGGTTCGCGTTCGGGCCGCCCGGCTCGCCCGTGCGCATGCGCGACGTCTACGAGGGCCCGCCTCCGGTGCCCGCCGACGTCGAGGTCGCCTCCCGCGCGGGCTGCGACCGCCATCCGCTCGACCCCGGCCGCGAGGAGGACCGGCTGGTGCTGCGCTCGGCCGTCTGGGCCGACCAGGCCGATCGTCTCGGGCTGCTCGACGGCGCGCTCGCGGTGGCCTGCGCGCACCCGGTGACGATCGAGCGCGCCGACGCGCTGCCGTGGCTCGACGCGCGGCTCGCGGCGCCGATCGAAGCCCACGCGACCGTCGTGGTCCATTCGATCGTCATGCAGTACCTGCCCCGTCCCGACCGCGCCGCGCTGCGCGAGCGGATCGAGGCGGCGGGCGCGGCGGCGACGCCGTCCGCCCCGCTGGCCTGGCTGCGGCTTGAGCCGCCAGACCCCGCGCCGGGCGAAGACGAACCCGACCGCGGGCTCGCGGAGCTGCGCCTGACGACGTGGCCAGGGGGTCGCGAGATCCGCCTCGGCGCCGCCGGCTACCACGGCCGTCCGGTGCGGTTGGCCCTGTTGTCCGCCTGACAACACGAGCTCGGCCCACGGCGGGCGGGGCGCGCGGTCCTACGATGGTGTCCGTGCGCCGACCACGCCTCGTCCACGAGGCGCTGTTCTACGAGGATCTCGACGGCTACCTTGCCGGCACGACCGCCTTCCTGCGCGAGGGACTCGAACAGGGCGAGGCGACGATGGTCGCCGTGCCGGAGCCGCGTATCGAGGCGCTGCGGAGCGCGATGGGCGCCGACGCGAGCGCGGTCCGCTTCGTCGACATGGCCGAGCTCGGCTGCAACCCCGCGCGGATCATCCCGGCGGTGCGCGAGTGGGTGGAGGGCCAGGCGACCGACCGGGTGCGCTTCATCGGCGAGCCGATCTGGGCCGAGCGTCGCGCGGACGAGATCTGCGAGGCCACGCGTCACGAGGCGCTGCTCAACCTCGCCTTCGCCGGCGCGCCGGTCGCGATCCAGTGCCCGTACGACACCGGCCGGCTCGACGCCGCCGTCGTCGCCGACGCCGAGCGCACCCATCCCGAGCTGGTGTGCGACGGGCATCGCCACGCGAGTCCGGCGTACGACGACCCGCACGCGGTCTACGCGGCATACGAGCACCCGCTGTCGGCTCCTGCCGACGACGTGCAGGAGCGCCCGGTCACCGGCGACCTCGCCGAGCTGCGCCGCTTCGTCCGCGCCCACGCCGAGCTGGCCGCCCTCGACGACGACCGCATCGCCGACCTGCTGATCGCCGCCACCGAGGCGGCGGCGAACACGCTGCTGCACGGCGGCGAGCCCGGGATCCTGCGGATCTGGCGGCAGGCCGGGGACCTCGTCTGCGAGATCGCCGACGCCGGGTGCATCGAGGACCCGCTGGTGGGTCGTCGCGTGCCCGACGCCCGCGCCGAGGGCGGCCGCGGCCTGTGGCTCATCAACCAGCTCTGCGACCTCGTCCAGCTGCGCCCAGCCGTCGACGGGCTGACGGTCCGGCTGCACATGCACCTCTCCTGACGGCGGGATCCGTCACACTCGCCGGCGTGGCGCGCCCCGAGTACTACGGCAACCCCGCCGGGCTGACGGCCGACGTCGCGATCGTCCGGCGCTGCTACGCCGCGTTCGCCGCGCGCGACCTCGAGGGTGTGCTCGAGATCGCGGCAGCCGACTGCGAGCTGCACCTCGACGGCACTGCCCGCAACGTCGCCCGCACCGGGCCCTATCGAGGCCACGACGGGGTACGCGAGTACTTCGCCGACGTCGCGAGCGTGTGGGACGAGCTGACGCTGCACGCCGACGACATCCGCGCGGTGCCCGGCTCGGTGATCGTGATGGGCCACGTCGACGCCCGCCGGGGCGACACGCTGCTGCACCGCTCCGTGGTCTGGACGTGGAAGCTGCGCGACGGGATGGCGACCGTGATCCGGGTCGCCGACATGGGCGAGCGGACGGACTGAAGTTCATCCCCACGCCGGCCCGGCGATCTGGAAGAGTCGGTCGGTCAGGCTCGGACGTCGGGCCCGAGCCACGAGCGCAAAGGAGCGTGTCATGGCCGACCGCGTGCTGTTTCTCAGCTGGGGTTCCCCGATCGCAGGTCGCGAGGAGCGGAGCATCGGGGTGTTCAACGATGCCCTCGGCTACTACGGGCGCCTCCAGCAGGAGGGGCGGCTCGAGGGCTTCGACGTCACGCTGTTCGGGGCCAACGCCCGCATCAACGGCTACATGGTGCTGCACGGATCCCACGCCCAGCTCGACGCGATGATGGAGGAGGCGGAGTTCCGCGACATCCTCACCGCCGCGTCGCTGGTGGTCGCCGACCTCGACGTCGCCGAGGGCACGACCGGCGCCGGGATCGCGCCGGACATGGAGCGCTACGAGGCCCAGATCGCGCGAGTGGGCTGAGCCCATGTGCGAACGCGTCCGCGGCTGGGTACCCCTCCAGCCGTGGACGTGGAGGCGCTGATCGAATCGATCGACGGACGGACCCAGGCCGATGGCGACCGGCTCGTCGCCGGGCTGCTCGCCCACTTCTGGCCGGGCGGCTGCGCCGATCACCACCGCCCCGGCGCCGCGGAGTGGGTCCGCCGCTGGGGCCCCGGCGCGTCGGGTCCCGCGCCGCTCGACGGCTGCCCGAACTAGGACCGGCCCGCCGCCGTATCGTCTCGGCCTGATGGCCGAGCCCGTGCACCCCGCGCTGAAGGCCGTGAGCGACGCGGTGCTCGCCGTCGCGTCGCGCACATCGGTCGAGGACGTGCTCCAGCAGCTCGTGCACCGCGCACGCGAGCTGGCCGGCGCGCGCTACGCGGCGCTCGGCATCCCCGACGGCGCCGGCGGCTTCTCGCGCTTCCTCGTCTCGGGCATGAGCGACGAGCTGATCGTCTCGATGGGCCCGCTCCCGCGCACGCACGGCCTGCTCGGCGCGATGCTCGAAGGACCCGAGCCGCATCGCACCCAGGACATCCACACCGATCCCCGCTTCCGCGGGTGGTGGCCGCGGACGCACCCGGACATGCGCTCGTTCCTGGGCGTCCCGATCGTCGCTCCCGAGGGGATCATCGGGGCCTTCTACCTCACCGGTAAGGAGGGCGCGGACGCCTTCGGCGACGGCGACCTCGAGGTGATCGAGCTGCTCGCCGCCCACGCCGCGATCGCCATCACCAACGCCCGGCTCTACGAGCGCTCGCGCGAGCTGTCGACGCTGGCCGAGCGCAACCGGCTCGCGCTCGAGCTCCACGACGTCGTCTCGCAGAAGCTGTTCGGCCTCGTGCTCACGGCCGAGTCGGCCGCGACGCTGCTCGACCGCGAGCCCGCGGCCGCGCGGGAGCAGCTGGCTCGGGTGCGGGACACCGCGCGCGAGGCGCTGGCCGAGCTGCGCTCGCTGATCTTCGAGCTGCGCCCGCCCGACCTCGACGCCGACGGGCTGGCGGGCGCGTTGCGCAAGCACGTCGAGGTCATGCGCGCCCTGCATCCGACCGCGATCGACCTCGACGTCGACGCCGCCGCGAGCACCTGCGAGACCGCGCGCGACCGCGAGGTCCTCCGGATCGCCCAGGAGGCGCTGCACAACGCACTCCGCCACGCCGGCGCGACGCACGTCGCCGTGCACCTGCACGGCCGCGACGGGACGCTCGCGCTCGAGGTGGCCGACGACGGCGCCGGCTTCGACCCCGCCGATCCCGAGGTCCGTGGCCGCCACCTCGGACTGACCTCGATGGAGGAGCGGGCCGAGCGGCTCGGCGGGCGGCTCGAGATCGCGTCGGCCCCGGGCGCGGGTGCGACGGTGCGGCTCGAGGTGGCGCGTGGCTGACGCGCCGATCCGGGTCCTGGTCGCCGACGACCACGCGGTCGTGCGCGAGGGGCTGCGGACGTTCCTGTCGTTGCAGGACGGCATCGAGGTGGTCGGCGAGGCCGGCGACGGCGAGGCCGCCGTGCGCGAGGCGGAGATCCGGCGCCCCGACGTGATCCTCATGGACCTCGTGATGCCGCGGCTGGACGGCGTCGGCGCGATGCGCGAGCTGCGCCGCCGGATGCCGGAGTGCCGCGTGATCGTGCTGACCAGCTACGCCCAGGACGACCGGCTGCTGCCCGCGATCCAGGCGGGCGCCGCCGGCTACCTGCTCAAGGACGCCGAGCCGCGCGAGATCGCCCGCGCCGTGCGCGCCGCCCACGCGGGCGAGGCGCTGCTCGCCCCCGCGATCGCCGCCCGGCTGGTCGCGGCCATCGCCCAGCCCGCGGGCGCGCGGCCGACGCAGCGGCTGACGCCGCGCGAGCGCGAGGTGCTCGCGCTGATCGGCCGCGGGCTGCCGAACAAGCGGATCGCGCGCGAGCTGGGCGTCTCCGAGAAGACGGTCAAGACCCACGTCGGGCACGTGCTCGCCAAGCTCGGCGTCACCGACCGCACGCAGGCCGCGCTGCACGCCGTGCGCGAGGGGCTGACGGAGGGGTCCTAGGACCAAAGGCGCGTGGGATCTGCGACCGCGGCGCACCTAGCGTCGCGGGCATGCCCACCGCGATCATCACCGGAGCCTCCCGCGGGCTCGGCCTCGCGCTCGCCCGCGCGCTGGCCGCCGAGGGATACCGGCTCGTCATCGACGCCCGCCACGCCCGAGACCTCGAGGCCGCCGCCCGCGACCTCGGCGCCGATGTCACCGCCGTCGCCGGCGACGTCGCCGACCCCGCGCATCGCGCCGCGCTGGTCGCGGCGGCCGGCCCGCGCATCGACGTGCTCGTCAACAACGCGAGCGTGCTCGGTCCCAGCCCGCAGCCGGCGCTCGCGGACTACCCGCTCGACGTCCTCGAGCGCGTGTACCGCGTCAACATCCTCGCGCCGCTCGCCCTGACCCAGCTCGCGCTGCCGCGCATCCCGGCCGGCGGGACGATCCTGAACGTCACCTCCGACGCCGCCGTCGAGCCCTACCCCGGCTGGGGCGGCTACGGCTCCTCGAAGGCCGCGCTCGAGCAGCTCTCCGCCGTGCTCGCCGCCGAGCGCCCGGAGCTGCGGATCCACGCCGTCGATCCGGGTGACATGCGCACGCGCATGCACCAGGAGGCGTTCCCCGGCGAGGACATCTCCGACCGGCCGGAGCCGGAGGCGAGCGTCCCCGGCCTGCTGGCGCTGATCGCAGGCGAACGGGGGAGCGGGCGCTGGCGCGCCCACGACGTCGCGGAGGCGCGCGTATGAGCGCCCTCGCCTTCGAGCTGCCCGCGGGGCTGGAGGCGACCGAGCCGCCCGAGGCGCGCGGGCTCGCGCGCGACGAGGTGCGGCTGATGGTCGCGACCCGCTCCGACGGCGGCATCGCGCACCACTTGGTGCGCGACCTGCCTGACCTGCTCTCGCCTGGCGACCTGCTGGTCGTCAACGTCTCCGCCACGCTCCCCGCCGCGCTCGCGGCCCGCGCCGCCGACGGCACGCCGCTGCGCCTGCACGCCTCGATGCCCGCGCCGGACGCACCCGCCGGCGAGTGGTGGGTGGTCGAGCTGCGCAGCCCCGACGGCGCCGATCCGGTCGGTGACCGGCGGGCGGGCGAGCGGATCGCGCTGGCGGGCGGCGCCGCGGCGGAGCTCGTCGCGCCCTACGGCGACGGCGCGCGGCTGTGGCTGGCCCGGATCGACGCACGCGCCCCGTTCGCCGAGCACCTCGCGCGCCACGGCGAGCCGATCCGCTACGGCTACGTGCGCGAGCCGTGGCCGCTGGAGGCCTACCTGACGCCCTTCTCCACCGAGCCCGGATCGGCGGAGATGCCGAGCGCCGGGCGGCCGCTGACCGCGGATCTGCTCGCCCGCCTGGCCGCGCGCGGCGTGCTCGTGGCGCCGATCACGCTGCACACCGGCGTCTCCTCCCCCGAGCGCCACGAGGCGCCCTACCCCGAGCGCTACGCGGTCCCCGCGACCACCGCGCGGCTCGTCGACGCCGTCCGCTGGTGGGGCGGCCGCATCATCGCCGCCGGCACCACCGTCGTGCGCGCCCTCGAGAGCGCCGCGCAGCCGGGCGGCGGCATCGAGGCGACGGCCGGCTGGACCAGCGTCGTGATCACGCCCGAGCGCGGCCTGGCGGTCGTCGACGGCCTGCTCACCGGGTGGCACGAGCCGCGCGCGTCGCACCTGCTGATGCTCGAGGCCGTCACGGGCGAGGCGCTGCTCGCGCGCTCCTACGCCGCGGCCCTGGAGCACGGCTACCTCTGGCACGAGTTCGGCGACAGTCACCTCGTGCTCCCCTAACCGCGCCACCAGTCACGTGTCGCCGATATGACCTCGGCCGTACACTGCGCCGCATGCCAGCGGTTCCGTCCCGTGCGATGTGGACGCTGCCCGCCGAGCCGGCGACCGTGGCGGCGATCCGGGTCGGCATCCGTGACTTCGCGGCGGCCCACGGCGCCCCCGAGCGCGTCATCGCGGACATCGCGCTGGCCGTCTCGGAGCTCGTGACCAACGCCGTGATGCACGGCTACGTCGGGCGCGCGGCCGGCACGATCAGGGCGGAGGCGTCGGCCGGCGTGGAGGAGCTCGTGATCGTCGTCTCCGACGACGGCCGCGGGATGCAGCCGCGTTCGGACAGCCCTGGCCTGGGCCTGGGCCTCCCGCTGGTCGGCCAGCTCGCCACCACCGTCGACCTGCGCGAGACGCCCGGCGGCGGCGCCGAGCTGTGCGTGACGTTCGCCGCTCCCGGGGTGCTCGGCCTCGCGCCGGGCGCGTCGCGCGAGTCGGTCGGCGCGGCGAAGCTGCTGGCCGACGTCAGCCGCGTCGTCGCCGGGTCCTGGCCCGGCGAGGGGGTCGAGCGGCTCGTGCACCTGATCGTCCCCACGATCGCCGACGCGTGCGCGGTCGACGTGATCGGCACCGACGGCGTCCCGCGCCGCTTCGCCGGGCGCGTCGACGGCCCGGAGGCCGACTCGGCCTGGCTCGCCGCGCTGCAGCCACGCCCGGACGCGCCCGGCTCGGCCACGCGGGGAGCCCTCGTCGACGGGCACACGCGCATCTCCGAGCTCACGCCCGACCTGATGGCGGCCGTGACGACCAGCGCGCACGACGCGGCCCGGATGGCGGCGACGCGGATGCGCTGGTGGGTCGTGGTCCCGCTGCACGACGAGCACGGGCGCCTGCTCGGCCTGTTGCACCTCGGCTCGCGCGACGACCGCGGCCGCCCGGCCGAGGGGCTCGTCGCCCTCTACGAGGCGATCGCCGCCCGGGCTGCCGGCGCGCTCGCGGCGACCCGCCTGGTGTCCGAGCTCAACCGCGCCCGCCGCCGGTTCGAGCGGATCCTCGGCGTGCTCGCCGAGGCGGTCACCGTCCGGGGGCCGGACGGCCGGGTCGTCTACGGCAACGAGGCCGCCGCGCGGCTGCTCGGCGCCGCGTCGCCCGCCGCGCTGATCGGCACCGGCCAGGACCTGATCGCGAAGACGATGGAGCTCACCCACGACGACGGGTCGCCGCTCGACCCCGCCGATCTGCCTGCGAACCGGCTGCTCGCCGGGCGCGACGGGCCGCCGCTGCTCGTGCGCGCGGTGGTGCGCGCGACGGGCGAGCGCCGCCGGCTCCTCGCCAAGGCGAGCCTGCTCGACGACGACGAGCTGCTCGCGGTGACGATCATCGAGGACGTGACCGAGACCCAGCGGACCGACTGAGCCGCTCAACCTGCGGCGGGGTGCGGCCGATCTCCCGCTAGGTGACCTCGCTCCGCGCCTCGCGCCTCGCACCGATGCTGGCGATCCTCGCCGTGGCCGCGGTCGTGCCCGTGCTCGCGATCGCCGGCACGGCGGGCACTCACGTCATGCCGTCGTCGTGGTTCCACGCCGCGTTCGCCGGCGCGGGCGGCGCGTTGACCGCGATCGCGGCCGTCGCGCTCTCGGTCAGCGCGGCGCGTCAGCGCGACGGCCGCGCGGTGCTCCTGAGCCTGGCCTTCTCGGTCATGGCCACCGGGCTGCTCATCCACGCGTTCGCCACGCCCGGCTGGCTGGTGGGGATGAACGGCCTCGTCCAGCTCGCGGGCGCGCTCAACCTTCCCGCCGGCGGCGCCATCCTCGCCGCCTCGGCGCTGCCCGCGCTGCGCCGGCCCGTCCGGGTCGGGCTGCTGCTGCGGATCCAGGTCGCGGTCGTCGTCGTCCTGGCGACCGCGGGGGTGATTGCGACGCTCGACTCGCACCTGATCCCGGTACTGCCGAGCCCGCGCAGCCTCCCCGCCCACCTCGTCTTCGCCACCGGCGCCGCGGTGCTCGGCGTGCTCGCGTGGCGCGCGGGGCGCACCTACCTGCTGACCCGCCGGCTCGCCGACCTGCTCGTCTGCGTCGGGCTGGTCTGGCTCGTCGGCGCGGAGTACGGGCTGCTCGAGTACACGATGATGGACCTCGCCGGCTGGGCCGCGCACACCCTCGAGTTCGCGGGCCTCGCCCTCGTGGGCATCCCCGCCGCGCTCGACCTGCGCCACGGCGTCGCCTCGCGGCCGCTGGTCGGCGACCTGCGCGCCGCGCACCTGGTCGAGCACGAGCAGGCGTTCCTCGGCGCGCGCGTGCGTGCCCTCATGCTGCGTCTCGCCGCCAAGGACCCCTCGACCGAGGGCCACACGCGCCGCGTCGCGACGCTCGCCGTCGAGATCGGCGAGCGGCTCGGCCTGCCGGAGAGCCGCCTGCGGCTGCTCGCGCTCGGCGGCCTGCTCCACGACATGGGCAAGCTCTCCGTGCCCGACCACATCCTCAACAAGCCTGGTGCGCTGACCGACGAGGAGTTCGCCCAGATCAGGCGCCACCCGATCTGCGGCCGCGAGCTGCTGCTCGAGCTGGGCGGCTTCCCGCCGCTCGTGCTCGCGCTCGTGGAGAGCCATCACGAGCGCGTCGACGGCGGCGGCTACCCCAACGGCGCCCCGGCGCTCGAGCTGGAGCTCGAGGTGCGGGTGCTCACCGTCGCGGACGTCTTCGACGCCCTCACCGCCGACCGCGTGTACCGCGCCGCGTGGCCGGCCGAGCGAGCGCTGGCGCTGCTCGAGGACGGCGTCGGCACCGCGTTCGACGGCGCCTGCGTCGCCGCCCTGCGCGACCTGGTCGCGCCCGTCCCGGAGTGGCAGGCGGGCCTGGCCGCGCGGCGCCCGGCGATCGAGCGCCCCGGCGTGCCGCGCCCGCGTCCCGCGGGCTGAGGCGCCGCCCCTGCGATGCTCGGCGGGTGCAGCTCGCCGACGTCGCCCGTGCCCGCCGCGACCCCGCGCTGGTCGTCCTCGAGGGCTTCCACGCGGTCAAGCACGCGCTGCGCTTCGGCGGCGAGGTGCTCGGCGCCTGGACCGCCGACCCGGACGAGCTGGCGCAGCTGAGCGCGTGGCTCGCGCCCGACGTCGCGATCGCCGCCGACACCGTGCCGGCCGCCGAGCTCGCCGCCGTGGTCCCGCGCGCGCAGGTCGTCGCGGTCGCCCGGCGGCCGGGTCAGCCGAGCCCGGACGAGCTGCTCGCGCGCCCCGGCCCGGAGCCGGTGGTGCTGCTGGAGGACCCGCGTCACCTCGGCAACCTCGGCGCCTGCGTGCGGGTCGCCGCGGCCGCGGGCGCGGCCGGCGTGCTCACCACGGGCCGGCAGAACCCCTGGCACCCCGACGCGCTGCGCGGCTCGGCCGGCCTGCATTTCGCGCTGCCGGTGGTGCGCTCGGGCGAGGTGCGCACCGGCGACCGGCCGCTCGTCGCCCTCGACCCGGACGGCGAGCCGCTCGGCGAGGCGGACGTCCCGGCGCGCGCGGTGCTCGCCTTCGGCACGGAGCGCGACGGGCTGTCGGACGCCCTGCTCGCGCGCGCCGACGCCCGCCTGGCGCTGCCGATGCGCCCGGGCGTGTCCAGCCTGAACCTCGCGACCGCCGTCTCCGGCGTGCTGTTCTCGCTCAGCGCACGCCGATGAGGTCAACGACGAAGATCAGCGTCTCGTCGGGCCCGATGACGCCGCCGGCGCCGCGCTTGCCGTAGCCGAGCATCGGCGGGATCGTGATCCGCCGGCGGCCGCCGACGCGCATCCCGGCCACGCCCTCGTCCCAGCCCTGGATCACCTGGCCCTTGCCCAGGCCGAACTTGAACGTGTCGCCGCGGTCCCAGGAGGCGTCGAACTCGCGCCCGTTGGACCACGACACGCCGACGTAGTGCACCTCGACGGTGTGCCCGGCGACGGCCTCGTCGCCGTCGCCGACGACGATGTCCTCGATCTCGAGCTGGTAGGAGGGCGACTGGTCGGAGGGGACCTCGACCGCGGGCTTTCCGGAGCTGGCCATATGTTCCACGGTACCGAGGGGGTCCACGCGCCAAAATACGGTCGTGGCTCGTGTCCAGATGCAGCCCGTCCGCCGGCGCCGCCGCCGGCGCTGGGGCCCGCGGATCGCCCTCCTGCTGGGCCTGCTCTTCGCGGCCGGGGTCGTCGGCAGCCTGCTGGCGCTGGCCGACCGCGCCGACCAGCACCGCGTGCCGCTCGGCATGACCGTCGCGAAGATCGACGTCGGCGGCCTCTCGCGCGCCGAGGCGATCCGCCGCGTGCGCCAGCGCTACGCTCGCCCGGCGATGCGGGCCGTGCGCGTCGACCTCGCCGGCCGCAGCCACCGGCTCGGCGCCGCGCGCGCCGGCGTCGAGATGGACATCCGCGGCGCGGTCGACCGCGCGATCGCCGCCGGCCGCCGCGACGACATCGTCACGCGCGCCTGGCGCTCGCTGACCAACGGCCGGATCGAGGGCGACGTGCCGGTGCCGATCGCGGTCGACACCGGCCGCGTGCGGCGCTTCGTCGCGCGGCTCGGCGACGCCGTGGCGCGGCCCGCCGTCGACGCCGCGCTGCAGGTCGCCGTCGTGCAGGTCTCGGTCACCCGGTCACACGCGGGCCGGCGCCTCGACGCCCCGGCGGCGCTGACCGCGCGCATCGTCCGCGCCCTGCGCGACGCGTACTCGCGGCGCACGCTCGCCGCCGGCACGGCTCCGGTCGCGCCGGTGCTCACGAAGGCCGGCGTCTGGCGCGCGCACCGCATGACCGTCACCGTGTCCCAGCATCAGAAGGTCGTCCGCGTCTTCCGTCGCGGCCACCTGGTCAAG
Source organism: Solirubrobacteraceae bacterium (assembly GCA_036269915.1). Lineage (GTDB taxonomy): Bacteria > Actinomycetota > Thermoleophilia > Solirubrobacterales > Solirubrobacteraceae > DATBDM01. The sequence continues at coordinate 20,692 of DATBDM010000314.1, forward strand.
CGCTACCGCGTCGCCGTCGGCACGAAGCAGTACCCGACGCCGTACGGGACCTTCAGCGTGCAGACGATGCAGCGCAACCCGCCCTGGAACGTGCCGCACTCCGAGTGGGCCGGCGGCCTGGCCGGCAAGACGATCCCGGGCGGCGCGCCGGGCAACCCGCTCGTCGCCCGCTGGATCGGCTTCGACGGGTCGGTCGGCTTCCACGGCACCCGCGAGGCGCTCTCGATCGGGCACGCCGCGTCGCACGGCTGCGTGCGGATGCACGCGAGCGACGTGATCGACCTCTACAAGCGGGTCGGCGTCGGCACGACGGTGCTGGTCGGCGTCTAGGAGCCTCCTAGGGCGCCATCGAGAAGTCGAACGCCCGCGCCACGTCGGGCGCGCGGTCGACGATGCCGATGCGCGCGTCGAAGCGCGCCCAGCGCTCGAGCACGCCGCGATCGAGCTCGAGGCCCGGGGCGAACGCGCCGTCGACGGCATCCAGCTGCGCGCGTACGAGACCGACGTCGGAGGTCTCGGCGACCCTGGCGATCTCCTGGGCGGCGGCGCCGGGATGGGCGAGCACGTCCCGGCGGCCATCCTCGATCGCCTGGAGCGCGCGCTCGAGCCGGTCGCGGTGCTCGGTCAGCTCCTTGCGCGAGGTCATCAGCACCACCTCGGGGTAGCGGGGCGCGCCGTAGTCGTCGATCCGGAACTCGCGCACGTGCCGGCCGCGGTGCTGGAGCGCGACGCCCTCGGCGTTCCAGAAGGCGGGGACGGCCGCGACCTTGCGGCTGAGCAGCGCGCCGACCGCGTTGAAGCCGATCGTCACCTCGCGCACCGACCCCGGGTTGCCGCCGTCGTGGCGCATCACCGCCGAGACGAAGGCGGGATCCGACGGCAGGCCGGAGACGCCGACCGCCTTGCCCGCGAGGTCGCGCGGGCGGGCGATGTCCGGCTGGGCGATCAGCGCGGCGAGCGGGCGGCCGACGAGCGCGCCGATCGCGACGAGGTCGGTGCCGCGCTCGCGGGCGAGCGCGAGGTCCTGGATGTCGAGGACCCCGAGGTCGACCTTGCCGCTGGCCACGAGCTTGACCGAGTCCGGGCCCTCGCCCGGCTTGCGGATCGCGAGATGGATCCCGCGGGCGCGGTCGTGGCCGTCCCGGACCGCCTGGTAGAGCGGCGCGTGGACCGCGTTGGGCGTGAAGTCGAGCGCGAGCGTGACCGTGGGATCGCCGCTCGCGGCGCTCCCGCCGCTGCCGCCGCAGGCGGTCACGGCGAGCGCGAGGAGCGCAAGGAGGGCGAGGCGAGGGCGCGACACGGCCGGTAGTGGTAGCGGACGGGCCGTACATTTCCGTGCGATGGCTCCTCTCCGAGTGCCGCCCGGCCTCTGCTCCGCGGTCCGCGAGCATTGCGCTGCGGTGGCCCATTCCGCCCGCTGGGTCCACATCGACCGCGACGCCGCGATCGAGCCCGGCGGCGTGTCGGGGCTCGACGCCGGACTGCACTACCTCGACGCCGCGCCGGAGGAGATCGCCCGCTACGTGCTGGTGCTCGACGCGATCAACTTCGGCTCGGGCTGGTTCGACACCCTGCGGCTGCCCGAGGGCGAGTCGGGCACCGAGGCGATGACCCGCGCGCTGACCGAGCACGCGCGCGCCAGCGGCGGCACCTGGAGCCCGGACGAGCTGCGCTCGGTCGAGGCGCAGGAGATCGCCGAGGTGCTCGGCCAGGATCCCGCGCACGAGCTGATGGGCCTCTACGCCGAGGGCCTGCGCGGCCTCGGGGCCTGGCTCGACGGCCGCGGCGCGCTCGAGCTGATCGCCGAGGCCGGCGGCTCGGCCCAGCGCTTCGCCGAGATGCTCGCCCTCGGGATGCCGTTCTTCGACGACATCGGCTTCTACAAGCGCGCACAGATCACCGCGAACGACCTCGTGCTGGCGGGCGTCGCGTCGTTCGGCGACGTCGACCTCCTGACCGTCTTCGCCGACAATCTCGTCCCCCACGTGCTCCGTCACAGCGGCGTGCTCCAGTACGCGCCGGAGCTGGCCGAGCTGGTCGACGCCCGCGAGCCGCTCGCGGCCGGCAGCCAGATGGAGCGCGAGATCCGCGGCTGCGCCGTGCACGCGTGCGAGCTGCTCGCCGACGGCCTCGGCGTCGCGCCGCGGCTGCTCGACAACTGGCTCTGGAACCGCGGCGAGCATCCGCCGTTCTCCGAGCTGCCCGCGCACCGGACGCGCACGGTCTTCTACTGAACGACGAGCACGCCCGTCTGGTTGGCGTGGATCGTGCAGAAGTAGGCGAAGGTGCCCCGCCGCTTCGGGGTGTAGCCGAACGTCTTGCCAGGCCCGATCCCCTCGGAGGCGAGCTTGAGCTGCGAGGAGGCGACGGTGTGGACGACCTGGTCGTCGTTGGTCCAGCGCACGGTCTGGCCGAGGTGGATCACGATGCGGTGCGGGTGGAAGCGGATGTTGCGCATGGTCGCCTCGACGGTCGCCGCCTGCTTGGTGCCCGTCGGCGCGGCGGCGGGCTTGGGCGTCGGCTTCGAGGAGCCGCCGCAGGCGGCGAGCGCGGCGCAGGTTCCCGCGAGGACGGCGAGCGTTCGAACCTTCACCACGCCCTGATCGTATGCCTCGCCGACGGCGGCGTCCACGGCCGCCGCGACCCGGAGGAGGGACCATGTCGCGCATCCGTTCCCGTCTGGCGATCCTCGCCCTGGCCGCCGCCGGAGGCGTGGCGCTCGCCGCACCCGGCGCCGATGCCGCCACGGTGCTGCACGCCTCGCTGAGCGGTCACAAGGAGGTACCGAAGGCCGACGGCGGCAGCGGCTCGGCGCGCATCGTGCTGCGGCCGGGCAAGGGGCGCGTCTGCTTCACGATCACCGTCAAGCGGGTCGGCACGATGGTGATGGGGCACATCCACAAGGGCGGCAAGAGCGTCGCCGGCCCGATCGTCGTGCCGCTGTTCGAGTCGCCGACCAAGCATCCCTCGGGGTGCGTCTCGGCGCCCAAGGCCACGATCCGGGCGATCGCCCGCCATCCCGGCCGCTACTACGTCAACGTCCACACGGCGAAGTTCCCGGCCGGCGCGGCGCGCGGCCAGCTGCACCGCTAGGGCCTGGCCGGCCTCAGGACCGGGCGCCGTGAGCGGCCACGAGCCGCTTCGGCGCCCGGATCCGCCACGCCTCCTCGAGCAGCTCGGCGAGCTCCTGCGGATCGACCCGCGCCAGCCGGACGAGCACGTAGGCGTGCCCGTCGTAGTGCGGGATCGTGAAGAACGCGTCGGGCTGCCCCTGCAGCAGCGCCTCCCGCTCCCCCATGTCGCTGACGCGCAGCACGAGCGCCTCCTCGGGCTCGGCGCGCATCCGGCACAGCATCTTGCCGCGGACCTTCAGCGCGGGCGTCCCGTAGCTCGTCCCGACCTCGACCTCCGGCAGCGCGGTTCCGATCGCGACGACGTCGTCCCAGGTGGGCACGCAAGGAGCGTAACCCTTGGGGCGGGTGGCGGATCGAACCCCGGCATCGAGGGAGAGGGTCGGTCGCCGGCCGTGACCGCCTCCCTACCCAGCCGCAGTTCGCCGATGGCGCCCGCCCGCTCAGTCCCCCAGCGGGTTCAGGAGCGTCTTCTTGCCCTCGAACGCGAAGAAGAGGAGGTCGCGCATGTCGAAGGTGCTGTCGTTGGGTCCGAAGCGCGGCTTGAACGCCGGGTCGCGGACGATCGAGTTGCGGCTGCCCTCCATCGCGCGGTGCATGGTCTCGGCCACGATCCGCGCTCCGACGCCGGTGAGCTTGCCGCCGTTGAGCTCGGCCTCGCGCAGGATGTAGAACCACAGCGGCGTGTTCTCGAGGAACGCCGTGCGCTGCTCGGCCGAGAGCGCGCCGAGGCTCGCGCCGCCGGAGCCGTCGCGGATCTGCGCCTTGGTCAGCGCGGTCACGGCGACGCCCTTGGACTGCATGAACTGCACCATCCCCTGTCCCGTCGCGAGCTTGACCATCTTCGCCCGGGCGAGGTTGCGGAACGCGAGGTTGGCGATGATCGCGTCGGCCGGTGGCGAAGTCTCTCCGAAGGACCCGGGCGGCAGCGCGGCGAGCGGGTTCACCAGCAGCGTGTCGATCCGCATCGCCTTGTTGGCCTTCGCGGCCGGGACCTTCAGCGTCGCCTGCTTGAACTCGTACATCCGCCGCCAGTCGGCGATCCAGTTGCTCGGCAGCCGCGAGCCGTTGCCGAGGAAGCCGCTCGTCCCCGAGAAGGAGAAGAGCAGGTCCAGCGTGCCCTGGCCGTTGTCGAACTCGATGTTCCAGTCGTACGCGCGCCGGATCATGCTGTGCCCGAGCCGGAACGCCGCGACCGAGAACTCGATCGGCATCGTCGGCACGTCGGTCGGCGCCGCGCCCACCTCGAACGCCTTGCGGCCGTTGGTGAAGACGTCGCTCACCACCGCCGCGTCGCAGATCCGCGGCAGGTAGTCGTGGCGGATCATCCACTGGTAATGCCTGACCACCGCGCGCCGCGCGCGGGCGAAGCGCTGCGCGACCGGCACCGAGGTCCCGATCTCCGCGAGCACCCGGTTGTGGAAGCGGATCATCGCGCAGTGCGTCTGCGCCACCGCGAGGTTCTCGTCGTTGCGGAAGTCGGGAATGTTCGCGTGCTTGCGCCCAGGCTTGCGCGGGAGGTCGAAGCCCTGGTGCGCTGCCAGACGTCCCGTCCCCACCGCCGCGGTCTTGCCCGTCTTCAGCCGCCGGCCGTCCGCCTCGTAGAAGCCCGCCGAGTCCGGGTCCGCCGGCCCCGCGCCGTACAGCGAGTCCAGGTCGAGCGCGGGCGAGCGGCCCTGCAGCAGGTCCGCCGGCGCGACGTGCGTCCCCAGGGTGACGGTCGTGCGGTCGAACGTCAGATCGTGGTCGATGAACTGCCCCAGATACGTGTAGCCCGCCGGGACCCCGGTGCCGCCCCCGCCGCCCTCGGTCATCGCCTCGGCGACCTTCACCCCCGTCGCGCGCGCCACCGCCCGTCCCTTCGGGCCCATTCGCGAGAAACGGAACGGCGGCGCGGCGGCGAGCAGCGCCCGCGCAGCCCCGCCGTCCTGCGCCGTCACGGGCTCACGCCCGCCGGCGCTGTCGCCCAGCAAACCCTCTCCGAGCACGTAGAACGTCTCGGCACCGTGGCCGCGGTGCGGCGGAACGGCCGCTCGCAGCGTCTCCGGCGTGAGCGTGGTGGGCGCGGTGGTGCTGGACAAGGCTTCTCCCTGGGACGGTGGCGCCTACGCTCTTCGATTCGTCGCCGCGAACGCAAGCGGCGTTGTCAGAACGCCGCGCGGACCTCCCGGAGCCAGTGGCTGTCGACGTCGTAGACGAAGCCGCGAACCTCGTCGCTGTGCAGCAGGAACGGCGAGCGGCGCACCCGCTCGATCGACTGGCGGACATCGGCCTCGGCGTCGGCGAACGACTCGATCGCGAACGCGGGCGCGACGCCCGTCGTCTCGAGCAGCTCCGCCCGGAACCCGTCGTCGGTGATCGACTCCATGCCGCAGTCGCTGTGGTGGATGAGCATCACCGCGCGCGTCCCGAGCTTGCGCTGGGAGACCGCGAGGGAGCGGATGACGTCGTCGGTGACGACGCCGCCCGCGTTGCGCAGGATGTGGGCGTCGCCGACCTCGAGGCCGAGCGCGGCGAACACGTCGAGCCGCGAGTCCATGCAGGTCACGACGGCCAGCCGGCGCCGCGGGCGGACGTCGACGTGGCGCGAGGGCAGAGGCTCCGAGAAGGCCTCGTTGTTGGCGATCAGCTCGTCGATCACGGTCACGGGGCGCAACCTTATGCGCCGCGCGCGGATAGCGTGCCACCGATGTCCGACGCCCGCACGCACACCGTCACGACGCCCGACGGCCGCACGCTCGCCGTGCTCGAGGCCGGGGATCCCCGCGGCGCCGCCGTCGTCGCGCACCACGGCACGCCGGGCCTGGGCCGCCTCTTCCGCACCGAGGCCGAGAGCGCGGATGAGCTCGGCCTGCGGCTGATCGCCTACGACCGGCCCGGATACGGAGGCTCGTCCCCGCAGCCCGGCCGCCGTGTCGCGGACTGCGCGGCCGACGTCGCGACGATCCTCGACGCGCTCGGCGTCGAGCGCTTCGCGACCTACGGCACCTCGGGCGGCGGTCCGCACTCGCTCGCCTGCGCCGCGGTCCTCGGCGACCGCTGCGCGGCCGCCGCGACGATCGCCGGCGTCGGCCCCGCCGATGCGCCCGACCTCGACTTCCTCGCGGGCATGGGCGAGGGCAACCACGTCGAGTTCGGCGCCGCCGCCGAGGGCCGCGAACCGCTCGTCGCCTTCTGCGAGGCCGACGCCGCCGGGCTCGCCGCCATCGGCCCCGAGGAGCTTGCCGAGGCGATCCGCCCCCACCTCTCCGACGTCGACGCCGCGGCGCTGACCGGCGAGCTGGCGGCCCACCTGCACTCCAGCATGGTCGAGGGGATCGCGCCCGGCGTCGACGGCTGGGTCGACGACGACCTCGCCTTCCTCGCGCCGTGGGGCTTCGACGTCGGCGCGCTGCGCGTGCCCACGCTGATCTGGCAGGGCGAGCAGGACCTGATGGTCCCCGGCGATCACGGCCGCTGGCTGCGCGAGCATGTCGCCGGCGCCGAGGGAGAGGTGCTGTCCGGCGAGGGCCACCTGACGCTGTTCGTCAATCGCGTCGGCGACGTCCAGCGCTGGCTGCGCGACCGGCTCTGAGACGCGCCGTCGTCAACCCGCATGCCGACGCGCGTGCCGTCGCGGCGCCGGACCGCGCGGCCGCCGCGTTCCACGCCGCGCTGCCCGGCTCCGGCCCCACGCCGCTGCGCGAGCTCGAGGCGCTCGCGGCCGAGCTCGGCGTGGCCCGGGTCGCGCTCAAGGACGAATCCGACCGCCTCGGCCTGCCCGCCTTCAAGGTGCTCGGCGCGTCGTGGGCGATCGAGTGCGCGCTCGCGCCCGGGACCCACACGCTCGTCGCCGCCAGCGCCGGCAACCACGGCCGCGCCGTCGCCCACGAGGCCGCCCGGCGCGGGCTCGCCGCGCACATCCACCTGCCGGCCCGCTCGGCTCCGGCGCGCCTTGCGGCGATCGCGGCCGAGGGCGCCGCGCTCGTCGTCGCCGACGGCCCGTATGAGCTCGCCGTCGCGCGCGCCGCGGCCGAGGGCGAGCAGCCCGGCATGATCGAGATCGCCGACGTCGGCGACTCCGGGCCCGCGTATCGCGTGATCGACGGTTACGCGACGCTGTTCGCCGAGCTGCCGGAGGCGCTCGACCTCCTGCTCGTCCCGGCCGGTGTCGGCTCCCTCGCCGCCGCCGCGGCGCGCCACGGCGCCGCCACCGGCGCGCGCGTCGTCGCGGTCGAGCCCGAGCGCGCGGCCTGCGTGGCCGCCTCGCTCGCCGCCGGCGAGCCCGTCGCCGTCGACACGCCGGGGACGAGCATGGCCGGGCTCGACTGCGCCGAGGTCTCCTCCGCCGCCTGGCCGTCGCTGCGCGCAGGCCTGCGGGGCGCGATCACGGTCTCCGACGCGGAGGCCCACGCCGCGATGCGCGAGCTCGCGGCCCTCGGGCTGGCCATCGGCGACTGCGGTGCCGCGACGCTCGCCGCCCTGCGCGCGCTCGTCACCGAGCCGGCGTGCGCCGAACTGCGCGCCGCGACCGGCCTCGATGGCGACACCCGCGTCGCGCTGATCGCCACCGAGGGCCCGACCGACCCGGACGCCTACGCGGCGGTGCTCGCGGGTTAGGGCGACACGTGCGTGGCGAAGCCGCGCGCCCGGTTCGGCGCCGGCGCCGCGCTGGTGGCGCGCGACGTGCGCACGGACCGGGTCCGCTGGCGC
>DATBDM010000315.1:0-5084 GCA_036269915.1 Solirubrobacteraceae bacterium
GATGTCGAGTTGTTCACCGAGACCATGCCCGCGGTGATGCGCTCGCGGAAGCGGAACGCGTGCGTGCCGCTCGTCGTGTAGATCGCCGAGGACAGCCCGTAGCCGTGGTCGTTGGCCAGGTGCATCGCCTCGTCGAAGTCCGAGAACGTGGCCACGCCGATGATCGGGCCGAACGTCTCGGTGGCGTAGATCTCGTCGTCGATGCGTACCCCGTCGACGATCGTCGGGTGGTAGAAGAGCCCGGCCTCGGGGTCGCCGACGAAGCCATCGCGCGGGTTCTCGGCGGTGATCCGGCCGCGGCCGCCGTAGACGGTGTGGTGGTCGCGGATCAGCCCGAGCCAGTCCTCGAAGCGGTCGGCGAACTTCTGGTCGAGCATCGGGCCCATGAGCACGTCCTGGGCCGGGTCGCCGACCGCCGATGCGGCGAGGCGCTCCTCGAGCTTGCGGATGAACTCGTCGTGCACGGACTCGTGGACGATCGCTGTGCCGAGCGAGGTGCAACGCTGGCCCGCGGTGCCGAAGCCGGCGAACAGCGCGCCCTCGACGGCAAGGTCGAGGTCGGCGTCGTCCATGACCACCATCGGGTTCTTGCCGCCGAGCTCGAGGCAGGCCGACTGCAGGTGGCGCCCGCAGAGCGCGCCGATCTCCGCGCCGACCGCGCTCGAGCCGGTGAAGCCGACCTTGTCGACCAGCCCCTCCTCGAGCGCCTGCTCGAGGCCCGCGAAGGTCGACGGGCCGTCGGCCTGGACGAGGTTGAGCACGCCGCCCGGGACGCCGCCCGCGTGGAAGATGCGGACCATCGCGTCGCCGAGCGCCGGCGCGTAGTCGGCGGGCTTCCAGACGACCGCGTTGCCGCACAGGATCGCCGGCACGAGGTACCACGCCGGGACCGCGACGGGGAAGTTGCCCGCGGTGATGATCGCCGCGACGCCGACCGGGTTGCGGAAGGTGAACAGCTGCTTGTCGGGCATCTCCGACGGGACGGTCTGGCCGTAGAGGCGGCGACCCTCGCCGACGAAGAAGTCGCAGGTGTCGATGATCTCCTGCACCTCGCCCAGCGACTCGGCGTAGGGCTTGCCCACCTCGCGCGTGACGAGCTCTGCCAGCGCCTCCTTGTTGGCCTCGAAGAGGCGGCCGACCTGCGCGATCACCCGGCCGCGGATCGGCGCGGGGACCGCGCGCCACTCGGCCTGCGCGGCGCGCGCGGCGCGGCAGGCGTCGGCGAACGTGCCGGAGTCGGCGAGCAGGACCTCGGCGACGGCCTCGGACGTGCGGGACGGGTTGGTCGAGGTCAGGCGCCCGCCGGGCCCGTCGGTGCGCGACTCGCCGCCGATGATCGAGGCGATCTCGGGGACGGTGCCCGACGCGCCCCGGGCGCGGTTGGACTCAAGCGTTGACATGCCCGCCACGGTATCGCTCGCTAGAGCGAGCCGTGGACCCACTCGCCGTCGAGCATCGTCGCGAGCACCCGCGCCTCGCGCAGGTCCTCCTCGGAGGCGAGCGGGTCGCGGTCGAGCACGACGAGGTCGGCGGCCAGGCCGGGCGCGAGCCGCCCGCGCAGGTGCTCCTCCCCCGCCAGCCACGCGGGCGTGGTCGTCCAGGCGGCGAGCGCGGCCTCGACGGGCAGCGCCTCCTCGGGCCGCCACGGCGCGCGGTCGCCGCGCGTGCGCAGCACGGCCGCGCGGATGCCGTCGAGCGGATCGAGCGCCTCGACCGGCGCGTCCGAGCCGCCCGCCAGGCGCGCGCCGGCGTGACGCAGTGAGCCGTAGGCGTACGCGCCGGCGAGGCGATCGCCCCATTCGCGCTCGGCGAGGTCGCGGTCGGTGGGCGCCATCGCCGGCTGTACCGAGGCGGTCACGTCGAGCCGGGCGAAGCGCGGCAGATCCTCGGGCGCGACGCACTGGGCGTGCTCGATGCGGTGGCGCAGCCCGCGCTCGCGCCACAGCGGCGCCGTCTCCTCGAAGGCGTCGAGCGCGTCGCGCACTGCCCGGTCGCCGATCGCGTGGACGGCGACCGGCACGTCGAGCTCGGCGGCGCGCGCGACGATCGCGGCGAACTCGTCGCGGCTCGTGACCTCCACCCCCGAGCCATCGAGCAGCCGCGCCGTGCGCGAGCCGAGCGTCCCGTCCATGTACGCCTTCGCGTAGCCGGCCCGCAGGCGCGACCCCGCCGAGGCCGAGCGCTCGGGCAGGCCGGCGAGCTCGCCGAGGCGCTCGGCGGGCAGCGACTGCCATACGCGCATGGTCAGCTCGCCCGCGTCGCGCAGCGCGCGGTGCACGTCGAGCGCGCCGACCATCCCGTCCTTGTCGTGGATGGCGACGACGCCCCGCGCGGCCGCCTCCGGCAGCGCGGCGCGCGTGGCCTCGAGCAGCTCGGCGAGCGTCGCCTTGCTGAAGCGGTCGCGGAAGCGCCAGGCCGACGCCTCACGCAGCAGGCCGGTCGGCTCGCCGCCCTCGTCGCGCTCCACGACACCGCCCGGCGTCTCGAGATCGCCCTGCGCGCGGGCGAGCGCGGCCGAGTTGAGCCACAGCGAGTGCCAGTCGTGGGCGAGCAGGGCGACCGGGACGTCGCCCGAGACCGCATCGAGCTGGGTGCGGTGCGGCGCCCAGCCCTCCGCCACCCAGCCGAAGCCGCGCACCCAGCGGTCGGGCGAGCCGCCGGCGACCGCCTCGGCGACGAGGGCGGCGATCGCCTCCGGCGAGCCGAGCCCGTCGAGCTGCAGCTCGCTGCGGGTCAGCGCCCAGGTCGGGAAGTGCACGTGCGCGTCGCTGAAGCCCGGCAGCACACACGCCCCGCCGAGGTCGATCCGGCGCGTGCCTGCCGGCGCATCCTCGGCGCCGCACAGCGCGCTGACCTTCCCATTGCCTCGGCCGAGGCCCTCGTCAGCACTTCGCTCGTCCACCAGCACGGCGGGCGCGGTCGGCCGCTCGGGATCGAGCGTGTGGACCCTCGCGCCGTCGAGCAGCAGTCGCGTCAGGGCCTGCCGAGGTTGGACTTGAGCTCGTCGAGCACGACGATCGACGCCGGGTCGATCCCACGCAGGACCGCGAGGTAGAGCGACACGAGGTCGCCGAGCAGCACGAGCGAGATGACGCGCTCGGTGCGCGATTCCCCGACCGCGCGGACGCGGTCGACCACCACTGCCCCGGCCTCGGCGGCGCGCGCGGTCAGCTCGATGCGGCGGGCGTTGCGCTCGTGCTCGTCGGGATCCTCGAGGAAGATCGCGGCGAAGCGGGCGAGGTGGCGGGCGGCCGCCCAGCCGACGATCTCGTTGTGGTTGAGCTCGGGCAGCGCGCTCGCGAAGGCGGGCAGCTCGGCGTTCTCGTTGATCTGCGTCTTCCAGCGGTACGCGATCTCCGCGGTCAGCTCCGTGCCCGCGATCACCGGCACGGTGTCGACGAGCCGGCGGGCGAGGACCTTGCCGAGCCCGTAGTCGGGCCCGTCCGGCCCCCACTCCGCGCCGAGCCGCTCGGCGAGCGCGGCCGCTGCCTCGATCTCGTCGTCGAGCGAGGGCGCCGCACCACACAGCGCCGCGACGGCGAGCGCCGACACGAGCGCGTAGCCGACCGCCGCGCGCGGCTGGAACCCGCCGGGGATCGGGATCACCGGCACGCCGTCCTCGCGGGCGCGCTCGGCCAGCGTGCCGCCGGTCGTGGCGACGATGCGCTGGGCGCCGAGCCGGCCCGCGTGGTCGTAGCAGGAGAGGGTCTCCTCGGTCGCCCCCGAGTAGCTCGAGCAGAGCACGACCGTCTCCGGACCGGCCCACGCGGGCAGCGAGTAGCCGCCGACGATCGTCAGCGGCCGCTTCGCGCGCCCGCCGATCGATGCACGCGCGAGCCGGCCGCCGATGCCGGAGCCGCCCATGCCGGCGACGATCATCCCGTCGCGCGCCTCGACGGGCGCGAGCGCGGCGGACTGCACGCGCCAGAGCGCGTCGCGCAGGTGCGTCGGCAGGTCGAGGATCTCCGCGGCCTGGCCGGTGGGGTCGCAGGCCGCGACGGCGGCGCGGTCGAGGTCGTTGGGCATCAGAAGGCGATCGAGTGGTCGGGGAGGGTCAGGCCGGGGAACAGGCGGGCGCCGTGGGAGAGGACGTTGCCGGCGCCGACGCTGACGCCCTCGCCGAGGACGCTGAGCCCGTCGACGACGCAGCCGTCGGCGATCGTCACGCCCGGACCGACGATGCAGCCGTGCAGCGAGCAGCGCTCGCCGATCGTCGCGCCCTCGAGCACGACGGCGCGCTCGATCGTCGTGTGGGCGCCGACGCTCACGCCCTCGCGCAGCACGACGCGCCCACCGACGCGGGCGCCGGCGCCGATGCGGCAGCCGGGCGCGACGAGCGCCGGACCGACGACGCGGCCCTCGCCCGCGTCCGCGCCGCCGAGCGAGACGGAGGTGGCGACGGTCCCGTCGAGGATGTCGAAGGTGCCGGTGAGGTAGCGCTCGGGCGTGCCGATGTCGAGCCAGTACCCGTCGGCCATGTAGCCGTAGAGCCCGTCGCCGACGAGCCGCGGGAACACGTCGCGCTCGATCGAGGCCGGGCGCCCGGGCTCGAGCAGGTCGAGCACCGAGCGCTCGAGCACATAGGCGCCCGCCGAGATCCGGTTGGTGTCGATCTGGTCGGCGGAGGGCTTCTCGACGAACCCGGTGACCGCGAAGTCCTCGCTCGTGCGGACCAGCCCGTAGTTGGACGGGTCCTCGACCGGCGTGAGCGCAAGCGTGCCGCGCGCGCCCGTCGCCTCGTGCTGGGCGATCTGGGCGGTCAGGTCGATGTCGGTCAGGACGTCCCCGTTGAGCATCAAGAAGCGCTCCTGGAGGAGGTCCTCGGCGTACTTGAGCGCCCCTCCGGTGCCGAGCGGCTCGGGCTCCTCGACGTAGCACAGCCGCATCCCGAGGCCGTCGCCCTCGCCGAGCACGCCGCGCACGCCGTCGGCCAGGCGGCCGCTGCCGCACGAGAGCACGACCTCGTCGACGCCGTGGCGCCGCAGCCAGTCGAGCATGAAGACGATGAAGGGCCGGTCGACGAGCGGGACGACCGGCTTGGGGACCGTCGAGGTGAGCGGGCGCAGGCGGGTCCCCTCCCCTCC
>DATBDM010000316.1:0-2779 GCA_036269915.1 Solirubrobacteraceae bacterium
CGCTCGGTCGCGGCACGAGCCTGGTCGATCTCGGCTCGGATGGGGCCTCCTGTCGGGTAGGTCAGCTCAGTCGGCGTGCTGGCGCTCAGCGAGCTCGCGCTTCAGGACCTTACCCGTCGCATTACGCGGAAGTTCTTCAACGAAGACGATCAGGCGCTGACCGAAGTCCTCGTCGTCCACCCCGATCGCCGCCGCGTCGTCGACCGCGTCATGGTCGGCGAGCAGGTCCTCAACCTCCCGCGGGAAGACGTTCTCGCCGCCCGAGACGATCATCTCGTCGTCTCGCCCGTCGATGAAGAGCCGACCGTCATCGTCGAAATGTCCGACGTCGCCGGAGGAGAGCAGCCCGTCGATGACGTCCTTGCCGCCGCCGCCCGTGTAGCCCTCGAACTGCATGTCGTTGCCGACGAAGATGCGACCGGTCTCCCCCGCGCCGGTCACCGGGTTGCCGTCGTCGTCGTAGAGCTTGACCACGGTGCCGTACGGCGGGCGGCCCGCGGTGCCCGGCGCCTCGCGCAGGTCCTTGGGCGTCGCGATCGTCGCCCACGCGACCTCGGTCGAGCCGTAGAGGTTGTAGATGTTGTCGCCGAAGTGGTCCATCCACTTCTCCGCGAGCGGGCCGGGCAGCGCCGAGCCCGAGACCGGCACGACCCGCAGCTTGGAGAGGTCGTAGCGGTCGAGGATCGCGTCGTCGAGGTCGAGGATCCGCTGGATCATCACCGGCACCACGACGAGCGCCGTGGCCTCGTGCTGGGCGGTCAGCGACAGCGTCGCCTCGGGATCGAACTTGCGGTTGAGCACGAGCGTCGACGAGAGCGCCATCCCGAGCGTGAAGTGCACGAAGCCCCAGGAGTGGAACATCGGGGCGGCGACCATCGTCCGCTCGCGCGCCCTGAGCGGGATCATCGCCAGCAGTGCGGCGGCGGGGTCGAGTGATCTCGGCTGCGAGCGCGACGCGCCCTTCGGCGTCCCCGTCGTGCCGGAGGTGAGGATGATGGCCTTGCCGCGATCCGACGGCGGCGAGAGGTCCGACGGGTCGCCCTCGGCGATCAGATCCTCGATCCGCGGGTCCTTCGGCTTGCCCTCCTCGGGGTCGTGCCAGGCGATGTAGCGCTTGCGGCGCTTGCCCGCGTCCTTGACGAGGTCGGCGAACTCGTGGTCGAAGATGATCGCCTTGGGCTCCTCGCGCTTGGCCACGTCGGTGATCTGCGGGCCCGAGAACGCGGTGTTGAGGAACAGGGCGTTGGCCCCGAGCTTCGAGACGGCGACGTAGGCGTCGATGAAGCCGCGATGGTTGCGGCACATGATCGCCACGCCGTCGCCGACGCCGATCCCGTCCTCCTGGAGCTGGTGGGCAAGCGCGTTCGTGCGCTCCTGGACGTCCTTGAAGGTCAGCGTCCCGAGCTCGTCGACGACCGCGGTGTCGTCCGGGTAGCGAGCCGCGTTGGAGGCGTAGCCGGCCGCCGGGGTGGGCCCCCAGCGCAGGAAGGCGAGCGCTACGCGTGCGGCGCGATCGGGCCGCTGGGGCCGGATGATCCCCGCGTTGGTGAGGGCGTAGACCGTGTGGAGCTTGGTGGTGAGCTCTTTGCTGACCCGACCCGCGATTGACATGCGACGGATCCTTTCACTCTCGCGGCAGGCGCATACCCGGTGGCGGGGTGCCGTCGTCGACGTAGCGGTGGATGTCGGCCGCGCGGCGCGGGTTCAGGAACACGTGGCGCTGACCGACAGAGGGCTTCTCGGCGAGCAGGCCCGCGTCCAGCAGGGCCTCCCCGACCTCGCTCGCCAGCGCGCGGTCGTTGCCCGCGAAGCCGCGCGGGAGGTGGGCGAAGTCCGTGTGGTAGCCGCCCCACTTGCCCATGCCGTCGAGCCGCTGGAGGATCCGGCGGGCCACGCGGTTGGCGGGGACCGGGTCCTCGTGCGGGCGCGTGGGGCCGCCGGCCTGCTCGAGGAGCGCGAGGACCGCCTCGTCGTGCGCCTCGACGTCGCTGGGTGAGGCGGGGCTGCCGCCGAGCCGCGCGATGGCCTCGGCGATCCGCAGCGGGTGCCCGATGCCGATCGGCGCCCTGGCGTCGACCTCGCCGAGCAGCCGCGCCGGCACCGCGAAGGCACAGGCGCGCAGGCGGTCGATGCGGCCGGCGTGCTCGTCGAAGGCCAGCGGCGCGAGCTCCTCGAGCGTCGCCGGATCGACGTCCGGCGCCGGGTAGGCGAGCACGAGGTGCCCTCCGGGCAGGGCGCCCGCGGCGATCGCGAGGTCCTCGGCGCGCAGGGGGACGCCGGGCTCGGCGAGCTCGACGAGCGCGGCCACCGTGGCCGCGACCAGCAGCCATGCGCGCTCACCGGTCGCCTGCGGGTCGGCGCGCAGCGCCGCGTCGGCCGGCGTGGCGGCGAGCAGCCGCCCGCCGTCGGCCGCGAACGCGACCTCGACCGGCTCGCCGTAGCCGGAGCGCGAGCGCCCGAGCTCCTCGCGGCCGTGCGCGAGCGCCATGCCGAGCAGCTCGCGGAGGCGCGCGGTGGCAGCGGCGGGAGCGGCGGACCCGCCGGCCGCGTCGAGCTCGGCGGCGAGACCGGTCATCGCTCTACCGTACCCACGGTGCCGACCTCCACCGTCCGCCGCCGCGTGCGCGCCCACGGGCGCGTGCAGGGCGTGTTCTTCCGCGACTCCGTGCGCCGCGAGGCCGAGTCCCGCGGCGTCGCCGGCTTCGCGTCCAACGAGCCCGACGGCTCGGTGCTCACCGTGTTCGAGGGCGCGCGCGAGGCCGTCGACGCGCTCGTCGCC
>DATBDM010000317.1:0-6663 GCA_036269915.1 Solirubrobacteraceae bacterium
CGATCGCCGCCGCCAACCCGGGCTGCGCGTTGCAGATCGGCCGCCACCTGGAGCTTCCGATCTACCACCCGATGACCCTCCTGGACCTGTCACTGCGAGGAGAGCGCCCATGAGCACGCTGGACATCGCCCCGGCTCCCGACGAGCGGACGACCGAGATCCTGTCCGACGAGGCGCTCGCCTTCGTCGCCGAGCTGCACGGCCGCTTCAACGCGCGCCGCAAGGAGCTGCTGCAGGCGCGCCGCGAGCGCCAGCCGCCGAGCGGCTTCCTGGAGGAGACGCGCGAGATCCGGGAAGGCGACTGGCAGATCCCGCCGCCGCGGCCCGACTACGCCGACCGCCGCGTCGAGATCACCGGCCCGACCGATCGCAAGCTGGTCATCAACGCGCTCAACTCGGGCGCCAAGGGCTTCATGGCCGACTTCGAGGACGCGAACTCCCCGACCTGGCGCAACCAGATCGAGGGGCACGTGAACCTGATCGACGCGATCGAGCGCACGATCAGCTACGACTCGTCGGAGGGCAAGCACTACGAGCTGATCGAGGACCCGGCCACGCTGCTCGTGCGCCCGCGCGGCTGGCACCTGCCGGAGAAGCACCTCAAGGTCGACGGCGAGCCGGTCGGCGGCGGGCTGGTCGACTTCGGCCTCTACGCGTTCCACAACGCGCAGCGGCTGCACGATAAGGGCCTCGGGCTCTACCTCTACCTGCCCAAGCTCGAGCATCACCTCGAGGCGCGGCTGTGGAACGACGTGCTCACGTTCGCCGAGGAGGCGCTCGGCGTCCCCCGCGGGCTGATGCGCGCGACCGTGCTGATCGAGACGCTGCCGGCCGCGTTCCAGATGGACGAGATCCTCTACGAGCTGCGCGACCACTCCTACGGCCTCAACGCGGGCCGCTGGGACTACATCTTCTCGATGATCAAGGTCTTCCGCGACGACCCGTCGTTCGTGCTCCCCGACCGCACCGACGTGACGATGACGGTCCCGTTCATGCGCGCCTACACCGAGCTGCTGGTCAAGACCTGCCATGCCCGCGGCGCGTTCGCGATGGGCGGCATGGCCGCGCTGATCCCCTCGCGCAAGGACGCCGAGGCCAACGAGCGCGCGCTCGCCGCCGTACACGCGGACAAGCAGCGCGAGGCCGAGGCCGGCTTCGACGGGACCTGGGTCGCCCACCCCGACGTCGTCGAGGCGGCGATGGAGGAGTTCGACAAGGTCCTCGGGTCAAAGCCCAACCAGATCGACAAGCAGCGCCCCGAGGTCGACGTCTCCCCGGCGCAGCTGCTCGACGCCGAGTCGACTCCGGGCGAGATCACCGAGGAAGGGCTGCGCTCGGACGTCAACGTCGGCTTCCAGTACATCTCGTTCTGGCTCGGCGGCCGCGGCGCGGCGGGGATCAACAACCTGATGGAGGACGCGGCGACGGCCGAGATCTCGCGCTCGCAGATCTGGCAGTGGATCCGCCACGGCAAGGTCACGCGCGAGCACGTGCTCGAGGTGCTCGACGAGGAGATGGAGCGCATCCACGCCGAGGTCGGCGACGAGACCTGGGAGAAGGGGCGCCCCGACGAGACCCGCCGGGTGTTCGAGCGCGTGGCGCTCGCCGAGGACTTCCCGGCCTTCCTCACTCTCCCCGCATATGAGCTGATCGATTAGCTTGGGGGCGTGCCCGCGACCGCACGCCGCCCCCGTCTCTCGCCCTGGGCACGCGTCGTGTCGGTCTCGGCGATCCTCGTCGTCGGCATCCTCGCCGCGCTGGGGATCGCCGCGCTGGCCTCGAGCCGCGAGCGGCTCGTCTCCTTCGCGGTGGCGGGCCAGCTCGACGGGGTGAGCCTCGATCTCGGCGAGTCCACGGTCGACGTCGTGCCCGCGGACCAGGGCTCGACGGTGCGGATCGAGCGGCTCGACTCGTACATGTTCGGGCACGGTGCCGAGGTCCAGCGCACGGTGGTCGGTGGCCGCCTGCGGCTGCGCTCGCGCTGCCCGGCGACGGTGCTGCACTCCTGCTCGGTCGCCTACCGCGTGACCGTGCCCGACAACGTCCCGATCGACGTCCGCACGGGCGGCGGCGACGTGCGCTTCCACGATTATCGCGGCTCCGCGCAGATCTCGACCGACCGGGGGAACATCACCGTCGACGGGTTCTGTGGCTTCCTGCTGCAGGCGCGCACCGAGTCGGGTGACGTGACCGCCTCGACGAACTGCCCGCCGCCGCAGCTGTCGCTGCGTTCGACCTCGGGCGACGTGCGCGCGACCGTGCCCACGGGCCGCTACCAGGTCGACGCCGCCAGCGCCTCCGGCTCGCTCTCGGTCGACGGCATCGTCGAGACCGCCGACGCCCCGTTCTCGATCGAGGTCCTCTCCTCGACCGGCGACGTGCGCGTGGAGGGCCGCCGGTGAGCGACTTCGCGCTCGAGCGCCGGCTCGTCAAGGCCGGCCAGGCGATCGCCTACCTCGTGGTCGGGATCCCGATCGCGATCGCGGCGATCCTCTCGATCGTCCTGCTGATGATCGGCGCCGCGCTCTCGCTGATCGGCGTCGGCCTGCCGATCCTGCTCGCGGGCACCGGCGCCTGCCGCGCGCTGTTGCGGCTCGACCGCCGCATCGCCAACCGCCTGCTGCACACGCAGATCCCGCCGCTGCCGCCCGCGCCGCGGCTGCACGGCAGCCCGTGGCGGCGTTCTCTGACCACGCTGTCGGACCGCGCGCTGTGGCGGATGGTCGCCGCGCTCGCGCTGCGGCCGCCGCTGGTCGTCGCGCTGCTGGCGATGGGCCTCGCGCCGCTCGCCCTGCTGGCCTTCGTGCTGCGGCTCGCCTTCGAGGCGATCTTCGGCGTCGGCGACCTCCAGTACCTCGGCCCGTGGACGTTCGGGCCGCTCGTGGGCGTCGCGCTGGCGCTCTTCGCCATCCCCGTGGCGATCGTCGCGCTCGCACTGCTCGACGCGCTGCACACCCTGCTGTGCGTGATCGTCTCCGCGCTGCTCGCGCCGAGGACGATCCCGTCCGGGCCGGTGCGCGAGATGCTCGCGGCCAGCCTCGGCGACCACTCGGTGACGATCGCGTACTGGCTTCCCGAGCGGGAGGTCTTCGTCGACGAGCTGGGCCGGCCCGTGCACATGCCCGAGCCCGGCTCGGGCATGACCTGGACCGCGGTCGAGCGCGACGGGCGCCGCGTCGCCGCGATCGTCCATGACGCCGCGCTGGACACGAGTCGCGAGCTCGTCACCGCCGCGGCGGCCGCCTCGTCGCTGGCGATCGACAACGAGCGGCTGAAGGCCGACCTGCGCGCCCGGCTGGAGGAGCTGCGGGTCTCGCGGCTGCGCATCGTCGAGGCGGCCGACGCCGCTCGGCGCCGGCTCGAGCGCGATCTGCACGACGGCGCCCAGCAGCAGCTCGTCGGCCTGGCGCTGGAGCTGCGGCTGCTGCGGCGCCGCGTCGGCGACCCGGAGCTCGAGGGGCTCGTCGACGAGCTCGGGGAGCGCCTCAACCTCGCCCTCAACGAGCTGCGCGAGCTCGCCCGCGGCATCCACCCCGCGATCCTCACCGCGCGGGGGCTCGCGCCCGCCATCGGCGCGCTCGCCGACCGCGTCCCGGTGCCGGTCGAGATGGAGATCGCCGTCGACGAGCGCTACCCGCCGGCCGTCGAGGCCGCCGCGTACTTCCTCGTCGCCGAGGCGCTGACCAACGTCGCCAAGTACGCGCAGGCGACGCTCGCCCAGGTCGAGCTCCACCGCGCCGGGCACGAGCTGGTGGTGACCGTCGTCGACGACGGCGTCGGCGGCGCGGACATGGACGCGGGCAGCGGCCTGCGCGGGCTGCAGGACCGCTTGTCGGCGGTCGACGGCACGTTGGCGATCGAGAGCCCGCCGGGCGGCGGCACGCGGCTGCGGGCCACCCTGCCCGCCGGGATCGAGCAGGCGGCGGTGTCGGCATGAGGCGACTCGCCCCCGCTCTGCTGGCCCTCGCCACGCTCCTGCTGCTCGCCGCCTGCGGCGGCCGCGAGGTCGTGCGCGAGCCGACCGTCCTCGTCCCCAACAGCCGCCCCGCCGAGCCGCGTTCCCAGGGGGTGCGCGACGCCGGCGTGCGGATTGCGGTGGTCACGCACGGCCAGGCGTCGAGCCCGTTCTGGGCGATCGTGCGCAACGGCGTCGAGGCCGCGGGACGCCAGATGGACGTCCTGATCACCTACCGCGCGCCGGAGATCTACAGCGTCTCGCGCATGCGCACGCTGATCGACCAGGCCGTCGCCAGCCGGCCCGACGGGCTGGTCGTCTCGATCCCCGAGCCCAGGCTCGGGCCGGCGATCCGCCGTGCGGTGCAGGCCGGCATCCCCGTGGTGTCGATCAACTCGGGCGCCGACGAGGCCAAGCAGCTCGGCGTGCTCGCGCACGTCGGCCAGCCCGAGGAGGAGGCCGGCTACCGGGCCGGCCGGCGCTTCGCCCGCGCGGGCGCGCGGCGCGTGCTGTGCCTCACCCAGCTGAACGCCAACCAGGGCCTCGACGCCCGCTGCCGCGGGCTCGGCCGCGCGTTGCGCAAGTCCGGAGGCCGCACGCGGGTGATCCACGTCGACGACCAGTCCGCCGCGGCGCCCGCCACGATCGCCGCGGCGATCACGAGCTTCGACGCCGACGCGGTGCTCGGGCTCAACTCGACCTCGGGCACGGAGGCGGTCGAGGCGGTGCGGCGGCTGCGTCGCGGCAGCCAGACGACGGTCGGGACCTTCGACCTCGGCCCCGACGTGCTGCGCGCCGTGCGCCACGGCAAGATCGCGTTCGCGATCGACCAGCAGGCCTACCTGCAGGGCTACCTGCCGGTGATCCTGCTCGCCCAGCGCGCGCGCTTCGGCCTCTTCCCCGCGCGCCGCGGCGAGCTGATCCCCACCGGACCGAACTTCGTGACGCGCCGCGACGCGGGCCGGGTCATCGATCTGGCGCGTCGGTCGATCCGTTAGGGCGCAGACGGGGTAGGAGCGCCCCAAGCCCCTGCAGGGGGAGTTCGGGTCTGGAGGTGGTGCACGTGCTCAGGCGTGCAGTCATGGCAGGGGTTCTGGGAGCCCTGCTGTCGGCGACGGCGGCGCAGGCCGGCACCCGCGAGGCGTCGGTGAGCGACCGCCTGCAGGACCGGCGGGCGGTGGTCGCGGGAACGCGTGCGTACTCGGAAGGCTTCGAGGACGGCCGGTTCTACGCGAACGGCTGGCACATCACCGGCGAGATGGGCGGCATCTGGACTCCGCCGCTCAAGCTCGCCGACGGCGTCTGGTTCGGCGTCGACGGCCAGTGGGTCGGCCAGGCGACGAAGTTCACCAGCGGCCGGGGCTACACCCGCTACACGCTCCCCCCGCAGGACGGGCTGTCGCTGACGCGCACGGACTTCGTGCCCGACGGCGGCCGCGCCGCCCTGCTCGGGCTCGACCTGCACAACCCGGCGGGCACGGCCAAGACCGTCTCGGTCTCCGTCGACGCACACTCCGAGCTGATGGGTGCCTGGCCCTGGGGCACGGACACCGGCCGCGGGCGCCCGAGCGCCGAGGACGACCTCCCGGACACCGGCTCGTTCGACGGCAACGCGCTCGTCTTCCGCGACCAGGGCGCGCTGCCCGGCAGTCCGAACCACGACTGGGCGGCACTCGTCGGCAGCCCGCTGACGCCGAGCTCCGGCCAGACCGGCCCCGGCTTCCGCGGGCCGCAGCCCGGCACCGTCTGCCCGGCCTCGGACGGCAAGTCGATGCCGAGCGCCTGCGACGACGGCCCGTACGGTCACGGCACCGGCGGCGAGATGGTCTACCGCGTCACGGTGCCCGCGGGCGGCGACAAGACGGTGTGGATCGCCGTCGCCGGCTCCGACCAGGGCCTCGCGCCCGCGCAGAAGGAGCTCGCGGCCGCGATCAAGTCGCCCGACAAGGCGCTGGCGGCCAAGATGGCCACGCGCGAGGCGCTCGCCAAGCAGTCCGTGGTCAGCCTCCCCGGCGACCGCATGCTGCAGCGCAGCATCGCCTGGGGCAAGCAGAACCTCGCCGACCTCACGCAGTCCGCCCGCGACCTGCAGATCCGCTGGAGCAACCAGGGCAAGGACGAGTTCGGCCAGGTGCTCGGCACCGTCAAGTCGGCGACGTTCTTCGGCGCGGGCTACCCCGACTACCCGTGGCTGTTCGCCACCGACGGCGAGTACACGAACTTCGCCGCCGTCGCGGTCGGGCAGTTCGACACCGCGGAGGCGCACCTGCGTGCGCTGCGCGACGTGTCCGAGCTCCTCAACGGCAAGGACTCGGGCGTGGTCGCCCACGAGACCGTGACCAACGGCTCCGTGTACTACGGCCACGACTCCAAGACGGTCAAGGACGGCACGGCGGTGAACGACTTCAACACCGACGAGCTCGTCAAGTTCCCCAGCGCGGTCGCACTGATCTGGCGCTGGACGGGCGACACCGCGTTCATGAAGGACATGTACACGTTCTCCCGCCGGACCGCCCACACCGCGGTCGACCGCCTCGACGCCGACCATGACGGCTGGCCCGAGGGCTCGGGCAACGTCGAGCGCACGGGCATGGGCGCGGAGAAGCTCGACAACGCCGCCTATCTGATCCGCGGGCTCGGCGACCTGGCCGACATGGCCCGTGCGCGCGGCGACGCGAACACGGTCAACTGGGCGACCACGACGGCGGC
>DATBDM010000318.1:0-24722 GCA_036269915.1 Solirubrobacteraceae bacterium
CGGTTTCCTGGCGACGCGCCGGCCCTGCGGGTTGGCTGTCCAGCAGGCCTGCCCGGACCTCGCGCTCGTCGATGACCCGACGGGCTCCGCCGACGTGCTCGAGCGGGTGCGCGAGATCCGCGCGTCGCTCGACGGCGTCAAGGTGATCCTGCTCGCTGGTGACGTGAGCCCGAACCAGCTCGCCGCCGCCCAGGCCGCCGGCGCGCACGCGGTCATCTCACGCTCCGTGCAGGCGTCGAGCCTCGGGGTCCTGCTGCGCGAGATCGCCGCCGGGACCGTCTACCACGCCTTCGGCGACCTCCGGCGCGAGGTCCCCGAGACCCGCGTCGACGGCCTCACCGGCCGCGAGCTCGAGGTCCTGCGGCTGGTCGCCGCCGGCATGCCGAACGTCGCCATCGCCCGCCAGCTGTGGGTGACGGAGCAGACCGTGAAGTTCCACCTCTCGAACGTCTACCGGAAGCTCGGCGTGGCCAACCGGACCCAGGCCAGCCACTACGCGCATACGCGCGGACTCGTCGACATCTCGAGCCGCCCCGGCCCCGACCAGCGCCCGCTCACGAACGCAGCGGTCGCTGCCTAACCCCGAATCACGCGAACGCACACGGAAGGTCGACGCATCATGATCAACGGATTGCAAGCCCGAGCCGACGCTCTCGGCACCAGCCGCGTCGCCGGGCGCTTCGTGGCCCGCACCACGATCAACGACGACCGGGTCCCCGAGCGCGTGGTCGCGGCAGCCGTGGCTCGCGCCAAGTCGGGCGACCGCGAGGCACTCCGGTTCCTCTATGTCCGCTACGCGGACAACGTCTACGGCTACGTTCGCAGCATCGTGCGCGACGAGCACGAGGCCGAGGACATCACGCAGCAGGTGTTCGCGAAGCTGATGACCGTCCTGGTCAAGTACGAGGACCGCTCGATCCCCTTCTCGGCGTGGATCCTCCGCGTGGCGCGCAACGTCGCGCTCGACCACGCGCGCCAGCGGCGCCCGATCCCATGCGAGGAGATCCGCGAAGTCGACGCCTACGACGACTCCGACACGGCGCGCGAGCGCTCGATGGTCCTGCGCGACGCGCTCGCGTCGCTCCCCGAGGACCAGCGCGAGGTCCTGCTGCTCCGCCACGTCCTCGGCCTCACCCCCGGTGAGATCGCCGGGCGCCTGGATCGCACCGAGCCGTCCGTGCACGGGCTGCATCACCGCGGCCGGGGCGCGCTCCGGACGGCACTGGCGGCGATGGAGTGCGAGCCGACGGTCGCCGGGAAGGTCGCGGCGTGACTGCACTGCACACCCGGGCCGGCGAGCCCATCCCCGTCACCCGTTTGGACCAGTCCGACCCACTGATGCTCGAGGAGCTCCTCGAGGTGGTGGCGCGCGTCGCGCGCGCCGGCGCCTTCACGCTCGGCGCCGAGCTCGAGGCGTTCGAGGCCGAGTACGCCGCGTACTGCGGCACGGAGCACGCCGTCGGCGTGTCATCCGGCACCGAGGCGATCTCGCTCGCCCTGCGCGCGCTGGACATCGGCCCCGGCGACGAGGTCATCGTTCCCACCAACTCGTTCATCGCCACCGCCGAGGCCGTGAGCTGGGTCGGGGCGACGGTCGTGCCGGTCGACGTCGATCCCGACTCGCACCTGATGACCGCGGACGCCGTCGAGGCCGCCATCGGCCCGCGAACGCGCTGCGTCATCCCGGTGCACCTCATGGGCTCGACCGTCGACGTCGACGCGATCGTCGAGGTCGCGCGGCCGGCCGGCCTGCGCGTCATCGAAGACACCGCGCAGGCACACGGCGCCCACCTGCGGGGCCGTCGCGTCGGCTCGCTCGCCGACATCGGCTGCTTCTCGTTCTACCCGACGAAGAACCTCGGGGCCTGGGGCGACGGCGGAGCGGTCGTCACCCGCGACCAGACGATCGCCGATCGCGTGCGGCTGCTGCGCTCCCACGGTGAGAGCCCGCGCTACCACCACAGGATCGTCGGGACAACGGCGCGACTCGATGCGCTCCAGGCGGCGCTGCTGCGGGTCAAGCTGCGTCATCTCGACGCGCGCAACGACGACCGCCGCCGGCTCGGCGCTGCTCTGCGCGCCGGGCTCGAAGGCACGTCGGTGGAGCTGCCGCTCGCGGCCTGCGAGGGCGCCGACCACGTCTACCACCTGTTCGTCGTGCGCTCCGATCGCCGGGACTCGCTGCGCGAGCACCTGCACGCGCATGGCGTGTCGACGGCCGTCCACTACCCGTTCCCTATCCACCGCACCGAGGCGTACGCGCCGCTCGAGCTGGGGCCGGGGAGCCGCCCGGTCGCCGAGCGGCTGGCCGAGGAGATCTGCACCCTGCCGCTGTTCCCGACGATGTCGGACGGCGAGGTGCAGCACGTCGTTGCCGCCGTAGAGAGCTTCCAGGACCAGGAGTGACGCGATGACCCTCACCGACGGATCCTCCTCTGGCGAGCGCCGGCTGCGCACAGCGGTCGTCGGCTACGGCTACTGGGGCCCGAACCTCGTGCGGAACGTCATCGAGCGGCCCGAGCTCGAGTTCGCCGGGCTGTGCGAACGCGACCCCGAACGTGCCGCCGCATTCGCGGCGAAGAACGCCGGGGCGTCGGTGTTCCCCGACCTGGCCGAGCTGCTGGACGATCCGCTGCTCGACGCGGTCCTCGTGGCGACGCCGCCGCACACGCACCATCCGATCGTGCGGGCCGCGCTCGAAGCCGGCAAGCACGTGCTGGTCGAGAAGCCGCTGGCGACGCGGTCCCAGGACGCGTACGAGCTGCTGGAGGTGGCCGAGCTGCAGGGCCTCGTGCTGATGCCGGGGCACACGTTCCTCTACTCGCCGCCCGTCAACAAGGTCAAGCAGCTGATCGTCGACGACATCGTCGGCGAGGTCTACTTCGTCACCTCGGCGCGGATGAACCTGGGCAAGTACCAGTCCGACGGGGTCATCTGCGACCTCGCGCCGCACGACCTGTCGATCCTGCTCTATTGGCTCGACGAGCCGGTCGCCCAGGTGGCGGCCACGGGCCGCAGCGTGTTCCAGCCCGAGGTCTTCGAGACCGCGTTCCTGACCGTCACGTTCGAGAGCGGCGCCACCGCCAACATCCAGATCTCGTGGCTCTCGCCGCGCAAGATCCGCGACATGACGCTCGTCGGCAGCCGGCGCATGGTCCAGTACGACGACACGGGCGCCGACGAGGCGGTGCGGGTGTTCGACCGCGGCCTGGACTTCGTCCAACCGACGACGTTCGGCGAGCATCAGCTCGCGTACCGCAGCGGCGACATCGTCATCCCTCGCCTCGAGGCCACCGAGCCGCTCGCGCAGGAGCTGAAGGACTTCGCGACGGCGATCCGCACGGGCGCGACGCCGCGCTCGAACGCCGAGCTCGGCATCGAGGTCGTGCTGGCGATGGAGGCGGCGGAGGAGTCGCTTCGCCACGGCGGCAAGCCGATCGCGGTGGCCCGTCGCGCGCTGCGCGCCGCCTGAGGCCCGGTCCCCGGCCCCCTCGCAACCGGGCGCAAAGGTGACGGGAGCAGCCGAGATCAGCCCTTCGGCCGGCGCCGATCGGCGACCGGGGTCGCCCGAGCGGGTGGATTCTGAACCATGCGCGCGCGAACTCACCCGTCCGCGGCGTTGTTCCAGGGTGGAGATCGCAAAGGCCGTCATCCTCGCCGGGCGCACGAATGACGATCCTCCTTGGCCGAGCGTCAAGTTCGGGCCGAAGCAACTCGTGCCGGTGGCGAACCGGCCGATCCTCTTCCACAATCTCGAGGCGCTGCGCCGCGCCAACCTCCTCGAGGCGACGATCGTGGGCGATCCGGACTGCGTCCGGTCGATCCGGGCCGCGGTCGGCGACGGATCCGACTGGGGTCTGCGGGTTCACTACGCGTCGTGGCTGCCGCGTACGGGCGTCGGCGGGGCCCTCGGCGTCGCACGCGCGTTCGTCGCCGACGAGCCCGTCCTCGTCGAGCCCGCCGACGCGCTGCTGCGCGAGCACATCCACCCCTACATCGCGACGTTCGCCGACCAGCGGCTCGACGCGATGGCGCTGCGGCTCCAGGCCGCCGACCGCGGCCAGCCCGCCGCCCGGGCCGCCGGCGGCTATCTCCTGAGCCCGCGCGCCGTATCGATCCTGCTGCGCCAACGGCGGCCGACGGGCGATCCGCTCTCGCACGTGCGCGACCACGGCGGCCAGGTCCGCGAGCAGGACGTCGACGGGTGCCTCCCCTGCCACGGCGACCAGGAGCAGCTGCTGATCGGCAACCGTCGCATGCTCGAGAACCTGCGCGGCGACGTCGACCCGGCGCAGTTCCCGACGTGCGACTTCCAGGGGCCGGTGTCGGTGGATCCGTCCGCACGACTCGAGCACACGCTGATCCGCGGGCCGGTGGTCATCGGGCCGCGGTGCCGTCTCTCCCATGCCTACGTCGGTCCCTACAGCTCGATCGGCGCCGACGTCACGATCGACGGTTCGCAGATCGAGTACTCGATCGTCCTCGACAAGGCCGAGCTGCGCCATGTCGGCGCGCGTCTCGAGACGAGCGTCATCGGCCGCGGCGCGCGCGTGTCGCGCAGCTTCGGGCTGCCTACCGCCATGCGCCTGTCGGTCGGCGACGGCGCGGAGGTCACGCTGGCGTGAGCGCGCCGAGCAAGCGCATCCTCGCAGTGGCGTCGGGCGGCGGCCACTGGGCTCAGCTGCGACGGCTGCGCCCGGCGTTCGACGGCCACGACGTGGCGTACCTGACGACCGACGAGGGCCACCGGCCCGAGGTCGGGACGGCGCGCTTCTACGCGGTCCGCGACGGGAACCGCACGAGCAAGCTCGCCCTGCTCGCCAGCGCCGTCCAGATCGGCTGCGTGCTGCTGCGCGAGCGCCCGGACGTGGTGATCTCGACCGGTGCCGCGCCCGGCTACCTCGCGATCCGCGGCGCGAAGCTCCTCGGGGCGCGGACCGTCTGGATCGACAGCGTCGCCAATGTCGACGAGCTCTCGCTCTCCGGGCGGCTGGCGAGCGAGAAGGCCGACCTGTGCCTGACGCAGTGGCCCCACCTGGCCGACGGCCTCGTGGGCTACAAGGGGTCCGTGCTGTGATCTTCCTGACCGTGGGCACCCAGCTGCCGTTCGATCGCCTCGTCGCCGCCGTGGATCGCTGGGCCGGCGGGAACCCGGGCGTCGCGGTCGCCGCGCAGGTCGGCCCGACGCCGCTGGCGCCCCGACACATCGAGTGGCATGAGTTCATCTCGCCCGCCGAGTGCCGTCAGCGGATCGCCGGCGCGGAGCTCGTCGTCGCCCACGCCGGGATGGGGACGATCCTGACCTCGCTCGAGCTCGGCACGCCGGTGCTGATCATGCCGCGGCAGGCGGCGCTCGGCGAGCACCGCAACGACCACCAGATCGCCACCGCGCGCTGGTTCGCCGAGACCGGCGGCGTCAGCGTCGCGTTCGACGAGGCCGAGCTCGTGCTGCGCCTCGGGGAAGCCGGGCGGGCCGCGGCGCGATCGCGCATCAGCGAGTACGCCCCAGACGCCTTCATCAACGCCCTGCGCACGTTCATCGGCAGCGAGCCGCAGCCGATCGCCACCCTCTGAGCCGGCGGGCTCAGCTCTCCGCGGCCAGCAGCTCTGAGAGGCGGGCGTGGATCGTCTGCGCCCGGCGCTCCCAGCGGTGCTCCTCGACGACGCGCGCCTCGGCGGCGCGGCGCCGCTCCTCGGCGAGCGGATCGGCGAGGTCGCGGTCGAGCACGTCCTCGAGGTCCGAGCCGTCCGGCGCGCAGGTGACGACGGCCGAGGCCGGCAGCATCCGCTCGAACTCGGCCGCGTTGGGGAGCACGCCGAGCAGGCGCGCCCCGCTGCCGAGCCCCTCGAGGTAGCGCATCATCATCGGGCTGTAGCGCCCGGTGCGCGCGGGGTTGTCGAGGTTCGGCGGCGTGACGACGAAGTAGCGCGACCGGGCCATCACGCGGTTGAGGTCGTGAGGGTCGGGGAACTCCCCGCCGGTCTTCGTGTAGCGATACGTGAGCCCGCGGGCGTCGCAGTACTCCTCGAGCCTGCGGTGCAGCGGGTCGTAGCGCCGCCCCATCCAGTAGGCGAAGATGTCGCGCTCGAGGCCGAGGTCGCGGAAGACGCCGGCGTCGTAGCCGAAGGGCAGCCACTCGAAGCGCGTCCCGTTCTGGTGCGGCGCGGAGTCCATCGCCGCCTCGCGGAAGAAGAGGTACAGGAGCGAGAGCCGCTGTGCCTTCGCCACGGCCCTGATCTTGCCCACGGACGGCTCCCACGCGTCGACGGTGACCGCCGCCCGCTTCGCCGTGGGCTTCGCATACGCCAGTGCCCAGACGGGCATCAGCGGGCGAGAGCTCATCTGCATCCAGAAGACCGCGTCGGCGCGGCGCATCGTCCGGATGGCCGCCAGCCACGCCGGCCGGTTCGCGCGCAGCGAGCCTCTGCGGGCCTCGGGAGCCTCGACCAGGGTCGCGCCGGCCATGGCGCCGAGCGCGTCCTCGAGCGGAGGCCCGAGCGTCGTCCAGTTCACGTGCAGGCCGAGCCTGCGGGCAGAGACGACCGCGAGCCTCATCGCACTGCCCCCGCGCGATCGGCCCTCACGGCCGGGCGGCGGCCGTCCTGCCGCGGCGGTTGAGCACGGCGAGCGTCTGACGCGCCTCCTCACGATGCACGAAGTCGCGCACCTCGCGCTCGACGCGGGGAAGCCCGCGCAGCGCGGCGCCGGCGTATCCGGCGACGTACAGCAGCGCCCCGAGGACGTAGGGCCGACGCGGAATCCGCTTGAGCGCGCCGAGCAGCACGAAGCCGGGATGGGCGCCGTAGCCCCACGCGCATGCGCCCCAGCGCTTGTACGCGCGCAGGCGTCCGTCCTGCAGGCCGGTGGGACGCAGATGCAGCGTGTCGCCGCCCGGCAGCTCGAAGCTCTCGGTCCGCCAGCCGGCGCGGCGCGCTTTCACCTCGTCGATCGTGTCCCAGCCGAGGTGCGCCGGGATCGGCTGGATCTGCTCGAAGCACTCACGGCGGTAGAACTTCGTCGCGCCGCGCACGTGCCAGCGCGGGACGGGGAAGCGGCTGCGGGAGCCGTCCTCGGCCACGTCCGTCAGGTACGCGCCGGCCACCCCGAGGCGCGGGTCGCGGCGCATCTCGTCCAGCAGGCACTCGAAGTGACGCGGGTTGAGCTCGAGATCCGCGTCGAGCTTGGCCACGACGTCCCATGGCTCGTCGACCTGCGCGACGGCCCAGTCGAACGAGCGCAGCTCCGCGGCGCCCTCGAGCCGATCGGCCTCGCGGGCGCGGGGCGGTCGCGAGACGGCGACGGCGTACGGATGCGCCTCCGCGAACGCCGAGGCGAGCCGACCGGAGCCGTCAGACGAGCCGTCGTCGACGAGTACGAGTCGGGCGGGGAGCCGGGTCTGGCGCTCGATCGAGCGCAGCAGCCGCGGAAGGAACCGCGCCTCGTCGAGGAACGGGACGATGACGACCAGCTTCATGCTCCAAGAAACGGACGCATCCCCCGCGCACTTCCGTCGTCGCGGCTGCTCGCCACCCGCCACTGCCGCGCGCAAGTCCGCGCGACCCGCGGGCGTTGCTGAGGCAGAGGTCCATGCGGCTTGGAATGCACCTACGCGAGCTATCGCGGATCCCGGTGGGCATCGCGGTGAGCGCGCTCATCGCGGCGTTCGCGGCGGTCTGGAGCGTCGCGAGCATCAGCCTCACGCCTCCGCAGCTCACCCCGCGCGCCCTCGACATGGCCACCGCGTCGGCGCAGGTCGTGGTCGACACGCCGCGCTCGTCGGTCATCGACCTCCGGCAGCCCACCTACGACATCCTGCCGCTGAAGAACCGCGCGATCCTGATCGGCACGCTGATGGCGAGCGCGGCCGTCCGCGCGGACATCGCCCGCCGAGCGGGGCTGCCGACCGACCGCCTGCAGGTCGTCGCCCCGCGCACGACGCAGCAGCCGCGGCCGATCGAGCAGTCGGGCCACAAGAAGGGTCCCAACGACCTCGTGGCCTCGACGGATCAGTTCCGGCTCGACGTCCAGGCGAACCCGACCGTCCCGCTGCTGAACATCGACACGCAGGCGCCGAGCGCCGCGGAAGCGCAGCGGCTGGCCAACGCAGCCATCACCGGCCTGGGCGACTTCATGAACCGCGTGGCGACCTCGGACCACACGCCGTCCAAGCAGGAGGTCCGCCTGAGGCAGCTCGGCGTGACCAAGGGCACCGTGATCAACAACGGCGTCCAGGTCCAGGTGATGTTCGTCGTCTTCGCGATCGTGTTCGCCCTCGCCTGTGCCGCCACCGTGCTGATCGCGCGGGTCCGTCGCGGCTGGCGGGTCGCCGCGGCCGCCGGAGCCTGACGCCGCACCCGCCATGGAGCTCCTCGTCATGCTGCACATCCTCTGGCGGCGGCGCATCCTCGTCGGCGTGGGGGTCCTTCTCGCCGTGGCGGTGGGGATCCTCGCCGGCAGCCACGTCCAGGCGACGACGAACGGTGGCTCCGTGAGCTCGTTGCGCATGGTCCTCGACACCGTCGACTCGCAGCTCGTGGCTGCCGCGCCGAACGGATCCGCGACGCTCCCCACGCGAGCGTTGCTTCTCGCGGAGACCATGGCGACCGACCGCGCGACCCGCGCGATCGGCCGCCGGGGGCACGTCGCTCGCGGGCAGCTGACCGTGCTCGGCCCGTCGTCGCGCAAGATCCCGCCCGTCGACACGCCGCTCGTGTCGCAGGTCTACCTGCTGGCGTCCAGCGCGAGCACGCCCTACGTCGTGAGTGTCTTCGCCGACCAGGTGACACCGATCATCACGATCGAGGCCCAGGCGGCGGACGGCGCCCGCTCCGCGACGCTGGCTCGGGCGGCGGGGACGACGCTGCGCTCACAGCTCCTGCTCGAGGACGGGCATCGCAGCGACGGGTTCGTGCTCGACACCGTCGCGCCGGTGCGCACGAAGCACGTCGTGACGCATTCGCACCGCCGCCTGATGATGCTTGCCGGCGCGGTCGGGACGTTCGGGTTCTGGTGCGTGTGCATCGTGCTCGGCGTCGCGCTCCACCGGCGCGCGCGTTCGGTCACGCCGCGTCCGGTCTAGCCGTCGTCGTCGTCGGGCGACTTGACGATCACGGCGGTGAGCGCCGCGACGCTGAGGAAGATGTACGGCAGCTGCGGGTAGGCGAGGCTGTCGAACAACAGCGCGAGCACCAGGAAGACGACGCCGGCCGATGCCCCGACCAGCGCGGGCGAGGCCAGCGTCGGGTGTCTCGAGTGGATGGTTCGCCGTGCCGCGGCGACCACCGAGCCGCCGAGCAGGAAGAGCGCAGCGAGCCCCAGGACGCCCATCTCCACGAGACGCACGAGGAACTCGGAGTCGAGGATGCGGTGCCCGACGGGCTGGTAGCTGCCGTAGCCGCGGCCGAGGGCGACGTGCGTCCCGACGTCGGGACGGATCGCGTCGTAGTCCGAAGCGCGATCGCTGACCGTGTTCGCCCCGCCGAGATGGGAGGGCCGGAACTGCTCGACCACCGGGTCGACGGACCCGGGAGCGGCGATGACCAGCGCGACCAGCCCGACCAGGGCCAGCGGCGCCAGGCGGAGCAGCTCCCGGCGGCGGAAGCAGGCGAGCGTGACGATGCTCGCCATCGGGGCGACCAGGCCGGTCTTGCGCTGCGTGTTCAGGACGCCGAGCAGCAGGATGCCCCCCGCCAGGCCGTAGAGGATGCGCCGGCTCGCGCGCTTCGCGTCGACCACGCCGAGCACGGCGATCGGGAAGGCCAGCGAGAGCATCGAGGCGGCCACGAGCGGGTGCGCGGTGGGACCGTGGACCATCCGCCGGCCCTCCGTGTCCCAGCCGGAGCTGCTGGCCATCACCTTGAAGACGTTCGGGAGGACCTTCTCCGACCAGTCGAAGAACACGTTGTGGAACGTATGGTCCTCGTAGACCATGCCGAGGGCGCAGATCACGGCCAGCACCAGCGTGTACTTGACGAACGCCGCGACCTCGTCGCGGCGGATCACGCTCGCGATGACCACGAAGATCGAGCTGTACGAGAGCAGCAGCGGAAGCTTCTTCAGCGACGTGTCCAGCTCCAGCGTCTGGCTCAGCGTGGACGCGTCCAGGATCACGCTGAGGAAGGCGATCGTGACGAAGAAGGCCACCGCCGCGTGGATCTTCGTCCCCCGCACCCGTGGCGCGCCGCGGCCGCCGAGGGCCATCGCCAGCACCCAGGTCCCGATGATGAACGGCAGCACGATCCGGTCGAGCTTGAGGTCGATCGGCGACGGGATGTCGAGCTGCAGCGAGTCGAAGGGAACCAGCCACAGCATCGCCATGAACCCCGCCAGCATCCACGGGAGCACGCGCGTCGTATGCGGCCACGCCCCGTCGCCGGTTCGCGTGCCGCGCCGGCGCTGAGCCTCGGGGGGCGCCTGGCGCAGGGCGACGACCCCGCCGGGATCGAGCACCGGCACCGCGGGGAGCAGCGTGGCCCGCCGGGCGGCGGCCGCCATCAGCGTGGCCCCGGCGGGCACGCCGGGCGTCACGCCGAAGGCCTCGGGGTCCAGCACCTCGCGCGCGTCGCGGCCGCGTCCGAACCGGCGCCGGACCAGCAGCCGCAGCGCCGCGTAGGCGAGGCTGAACGCCAGCAGGAACGTGAGCCCCGCGACCTTGACGCTCGTGCCGGCCGTGAGCACGGCGCCGCGCGGCTGGCCGAGCTGCCGGAGGACGACCGGATTGCTCGGGTCGAGGTCCGGCGTCCGCTGCAGGGGCCCTCGCTGCGCCGCCACCGCGGCGAAGTAGTCGCGCGCGCCGGCCAGCGCGGCGTCGTCGAGCTTCATCGCCTCCTCGAGCGACTGCGCCTCGGCGTAGATGTCGATGATCGGGCTGCCCGGGGTCGACTGGATCTCCAGGCGATATGGCCGGCGCGCCAGGAGGATCTCCCTCGCCCGCATCTCGCTCCCGGGCTCGGTCAGCGGCCCGGCGACCTCGATGCTCACCGGCGCGTCGGCCGCGATCTGATCGGCCGGGATGTGCGCGCGGCGGGCGATGCGGGCCACCACCGGCGGGGTCGCCATCAGATGTGCGGTGACGTCGGCGCGGGTGTTGATCCGGTCGAAGTACGACCACTCCGCGTGCCGATCGGTGATCCCCGAACGCCCGAGGTCGACCAGGACGTGGGACACGACGCCCACACGCTGGAAGTCGCGCCGCTCGAGCTTCGGCGGGAAGCCGCTGATCCTGCTGACCGAGGCGACCGCGCAGATGAGCGCGATCAGGATCGCCACCGGGACGATCGCCACGTGGGCGCGCCGGCGCGGGGATGAAGGGCCGAGGAAGGGCATGGAGCGGGGCGCGATTGGCGCTTCAGGGCACCAACGCCCGCCGGCGCGTCCTGCTTCCCCGATCGGCCGGAAGATCGTCGCTGCGGCAGCCGTTGAATCGGCGACTGATCAATCCCGACGATCGGAATCTCGATGCATGGACACCCGGACCTCATGACGATGGAGGCACAGCTGTGAGCGGCTTGGGCAAGGTCGTCGTCACCGGCGGCGCCGGGGCGATCGGCTCCAACGTCACCGACGAGCTCGTCCTCGCCGGCGCCGAGGAGATCGTCGTGCTGGACAACCTCGTCCGGGGGCGCCGCGAGAACCTCGACTGGGCGCTGGCCAACGGGCCGGTGCGGCTCGTGGAAGGCGACATCCGCGAGCGCGACCTCGTGCGCTCCGTGATGGACGGCGCCGACATCGTGTTCCACCTCGCCGCGATCCGGATCACCCAGTGCGCCGAGGAGCCGCGGCTGGCCCTCGAGGTGCTCGTCGACGGGACCTACAACGTCTTCGAGGCCGCCGCGGAAGCCGATGTCCGCCGGGTCGTCGCATCCTCGTCGGCCTCGGTCTACGGGCTTGCGGAGCAGTTCCCGACCGACGAGACCCACCACCCGTATGCCAACGACACGCTCTACGGCGCGTCGAAGGTCTTCAATGAGGGACTGCTGCGCAGCATGCACGCGATGTTCGGGCTCGACTACGTCGCGCTGCGCTACTTCAACGTGTACGGGCCGCGCATGGACGTGCACGGCCTCTACACGGAGGTGCTGGTCCGCTGGATGGAGCGCATCACCGCCGGCCAGCCGCCGCTCATCCTCGGCGACGGCTTGCAGACGATGGACTTCGTCTATATCGGCGACGTGGCACGGGCCAACCTGCTCGCGGCGGAGTCGGACGTCACGGACGCGGCCTTCAACGTGGCAAGCGGCACGGAGACGAGCCTGCTCGAGCTCGCGCAGATGCTGCTCCGGGTCATGGGCTCGGACCTGCCGGTCGAGCACGGCCCGGCGCGAGCCGTGAACGGCGTCACCCGACGGCTGGCCGACACGCGGCTGGCGCGCGAGCAGATCGGCTTCGACGCGGAGGTCGGGCTCGAGGAGGGCCTGACGCGGCTCGTCGACTGGTGGCGCGGGGAGCGCGCGGGCGCGGCGACCCAGCCGACCCGGGTGCTGGCGAAGGCAGCCTGATGGAGGTCCCCTTCACCCGTCCCTACCTGCGCGGCCACGAGGGCGCCGCGGTCGCGGAGGTCATCGCGTCGGGCTGGGTCTCGCAAGGCCCGCGGGTGCGGGAGTTCGAGGCCGCGTTCGCCGAGCGCGTCGGCGCGGCCGACGCGGTCGCCACCACGAACTGCACGACTGCGCTCCAGCTCGCCCTGTACGTCTCCGGCGTCGGGCCGGGCGACGAGGTGATCGTGCCGTCGATGTCGTTCATCGCGACCGCGAACGCGGTGTGGCAGAACGGCGCGACGCCGGTCTTCGCCGATGTCGATCCGCGCACGTACAACCTCGATCCCGCCGACGCCGAGCGGGCGATCACGCCCCGGACGAAGGCGATCATGCCCGTCCACCAGCTCGGGCTGCCGGCCGACATGGACGCGTTCCTGGACATCGCCGAGCGCCGCGGCGTGCGCATCGTCGAGGACGCGGCATGCGCCATCGGCGCGCGTCACCGCGGGCGCCCGATCGGCTCGCTCGGGCCGCTGGCCTGCTTCTCGCTGCACCCGCGCAAGGTGATCACCACGGGCGAGGGCGGCATGATCGCCGTCAACGAGCCCGCCGTCGCCGAGCGGCTGCGGCAGTTGCGCCAGCACGCGATGGACGTCTCCGACCTCGCGCGCCACGGCGCCAGGGACATCGTCATCGAGCGCTATCCGGAGCGTGGCTGGAACGCGCGCATGACCGACATGCAAGCCGCCCTCGGCCTGTGCCAGCTCGAGCTCCTCGACGAGATCCTCGCCGAGCGCGTGCGCCTCGCCGCCCGCTACACCGAGGCCATCGAGCGGATCCCGTACCTCGAGCCGCCGTACGACCCGCCGTACGCGCAGCGCACGTGGCAGTCGTACGCGATCCGCCTGCTCCCCGGCGCGCCGATCAGCCGCACCGAGCTGATGCGCCGGATGCTGGCAGACGGCATCGCCACGCGCCGGGGCGTCATGGCCATCCACGAGGAGCGGGCCTACCCCGGTGTGACGGCCGATCTCTCCCGGACCGAGGCCGCGACGCGCGACTCGCTGATGCTGCCGCTCTTCCCCGGTCTGGCCGACGAGCAGCAGGACTACGTGATCGACCGGCTCGCGACCTACGTCACGGCCCTGGCGGCATGAGCCGGCCCGGCCCCGTCGACCGCATCCGCCAGACCCGGCGGCTCCTGCGCAGCGAGGGCTACGCGGGCGTCAGCGCGCGCCTGCGCCGGCGAGCGGCCAGCCGGATCGCCCCCGCGGGGACGGGCACCCTCCCGGTCCCGAGGGAGCAGCTGGTTCGCGCCGCCGAGATCGCCTCCTCCGGATGGCAGCTCCCCGCGGGGCTGCCCGCAGTGCCCGGCGAGCCGCTCAGGGTGGCCTGGGTCTGCGCCCCGCCCGGGCCGGGGTCGGGGGGCCACACGACGATGTTCCGCATGGTGTCGGCGCTCGAGCGCGCGGGCCACACGTGCGTCGTCTACCTCGACGACCGTCACGGAGGCTCGCTCGAGCGCCACACGCAGGGCATCCGGAGCTGGTGGCCGTGGGTCGAGGCCGACATCCGCAGCGTCGACGACGGCATCGAGGACGCCCATGCGATCTTCGCGACCGCCTGGGACACGGCCTACACGGTGCTTGCCTCACCGGCGAAGGGCCTGCGCTTCTACTTCGTGCAGGACGTCGAGCCGGCCTTCTACCCCGCCGGCAGCGAGGCGCTGCTGGCTGAGGCCACCTACCGCTTCGGCTTCTACG
Source organism: Solirubrobacteraceae bacterium (assembly GCA_036269915.1). Taxonomy (GTDB): domain Bacteria; phylum Actinomycetota; class Thermoleophilia; order Solirubrobacterales; family Solirubrobacteraceae; genus DATBDM01. Next base: position 14,241 of record DATBDM010000318.1, read on the forward strand.
GCGTGACCGCCGGTCGCTGGCTCGCCGAGCTCCTGCGGCGTGACTACGGGATGGCCGCCGACCACTTCGACTTCGGCTGCGACGTCGACCGCTACGCGCTGGACCGCTCGGCGAGCGCGGAGCGCACCGGCGTCTGCTTCTTCGCGCGTCCCGACACGCCGCGCCGCGCCTTCGGGCTCGGCGTGGCCGCGCTCGAGCTGTTCGCGGCGCGCCATCCCGACGTCGACATCCATCTCTTCGGCGACAGCGCGGGCCGGCTTCCGTTCCGCGCGACGGACCACGGCGTGCTCGCCCCGGAGGAGTTGAGCCGCCTGTACAACCGGTGCATCGCCGGGCTCGTCCTCTCGGCCACGAACGTCTCGCTGGTCCCGCACGAGATGCTCGCGACCGGTTGCGTGCCGGTCGTCAACGATGCCGAGCAGAACCGCGTGGTGCTCGCCAACGACCAGGTCGTCTACGCGCCCCCCACGCCGTTCGATCTGGCCGACGCGCTCGCCGCGCTCGTCGAGCGTCCCGCGGGAGAGCGCCAGGCCGCGGCCGAGCGGGCCTCCGCGAGCGTCGAGACGACGTCCTGGCCGGAGTCGGGTGCCGCGTTCGAGCGGGTCGTCACGAGCGTCGTCCGCGGCGCCGGCCGCGCCCTCAGCGTCGCGGGCGAGGAATGACGGTGCCATGAGCACCGTCAGCGTGATCGTCCCCTGTTACAACTACGGCCGCTTCCTGCCGCACTGCGTGGAGAGCGTCCTCTCCCAGGAGGGCGTCGACGTCGAGGTCCTGATCATCGACGACGCCTCTCCCGACGGCTCGGCGGAGGTGGCGCGCGCACTCGGGCGCGACCCGCGCGTCCAGGTGGTCTGCCACGACCCCAACCACGGCCACATCGCGACCTACAACGAGGGCCTGGCGTGGGCGAGCGGCGACTACCTGCTGCTGCTCTCGGCCGACGACTACCTGACCCCGGGCTCGCTCGCGCGGGCCGCGGCGCTGATGGACGCCCATCCCGAGGTCGGGCTCGTCTACGGCCGGGCGGTCCTGCACCGCAGCGAGGCGCCGTACGCCGGGCCGCTGTCGACCGGCGCCGGCCGACGGGTGGTGCCCGGCCGCCGGTGGATCGAGGAGCGGTGCCGGCGCATGGACAACGTCGTCTCGACGCCCACCGCCGTCGTCCGTACGCGAGTCCAGCACGAGGTGGGTGGCTATCGCGAGGACTCGCCGTACGCCGGCGACCTGGAGATGTGGCTGCGGCTGGCCGCCTACGCCGACGTCGGCGAGATCGAGGCCGACCAGGCGATCTACCGCCAGCACGGTCAGAACATGTCCGTCGAGTCGCACTCGGCTCTGAAGGTCACCTTCGAGCACAGCCGCCATGCCTACGAGACGGTGCTCAGGGAGCACGCCGCGGCGATCCCGGCCGCGGGCCGGCTGCGCCGGGTCGTGCGCCGCGAGGTGGCGCGACGGGCGCTGCGGATGGCGACCAACCGCTATTGCCGCGGCCGGGTCGACCCGGGCGTCGCGTGGCTCGAGTCGCACGCCGGCGAGGTCTACCCGCGCCGGCGGCTGCTGCCCGAGTGGTGGGCCCTGCAGGCGTGCAAGGGCGTGGGTCCGCGCGCCGCGGCCCACATGGGTCCCGCCGTCGACTCCCTGCGCGCGCGCCTGGATCTCCGTAGCCGGACGTCATGACCGACGGGCCGCGGGACATCGACGACCTCCGGGCCGCCACGGTGCACGGGCTGCGCTGGATCGTCATGGCGCGGCCGGTGGTCGAGTGCCTGCTGGTCGGCTCGATGGTGGTGCTCGCGCACCTGATCCCGCCGGCGGCGTTCGGGCACTTCGCGACGGCGAGCCTGATCAGCGGCTTCGGTGCGGCGTCGGTCTCGGCGATCACGACCGCGCTCGTCCAGCGACCGCAGCTGGCACGCGAGCACCTCCAGGCGGCGAACGCGCTCGCGCTGGGCTCGGGGGCACTGCTCGGCGTCCTGACCTTGCTCGCGGCGAGCTTCGTCGTCGATCCGATCTTCGGCAAGGGCACGGCCGACGTCGTGCGCCTCTCCGCGCCCGGCCCGCTGATCGCCGCTGCCGGCGCCGTGCCGTTCGCCGTCCTCCAGCGTCGGCTCGACTTCCGGCGGCTGAGCGTCAACGACGTGATCGGGTCCGGATTCCGCGCGTTCGGCTCCGTGGGGCTGGCGCTGGCCGGGCTCGACGGCGCGGCGCTCGTGCTCGGCGTGCTCGCCGGCACTGCCGTGCAGAGCATGCTGGCGTGGTTCTGGGCGCCCCCGCCGGTACCCTGGCCCCGCTGGCGCCCCATGCGCGAGCTGCTGCACTACGGCACGCCCAACTGGCTGGCCGCGGTGAGCTGGATCGGCTTCGCCAACTGCGACTACGCGATCGTCGCCGCGCGCCTCGGCGCCGTGCAGTCCGGCCTGTACTTCCGCTCCTACACGCTGGCGGTCGAGTACCAGAAGAAGGTCAGCAACGTCGCGGCGACACTCGGCCTGCCGGTCCTGGCGCGGACGCGCAACGGCGAGGAGATGGGCGCGCTGCGCAGCCAGATGGTCTCGCTGCTCACCGTCCTGCTGTTCCCCTGCCTCGTGCTGCTGGCGATCGTCGCGCCGGTCGCTGTTCCGTTCATCTTCGGGCCCGAGTGGCGGCCCGCGGTCGTCCCCACCCAGGTGCTGGCGATCGGCGGAGCGGCGACCCTCGTGATCGACGCGGTCGGCACGACGTTGATGGCGGCAGGGCGCTCGCGCGCCGTGCTGGGCTTCGGCTGGGGGCACTTCGCGACGTACGCCACCGCGGTGTTCTTCGCCGCGCCGTTCGGCCTCGCCGCGGTCGCGACCGCCGCCGCCGTCGTGCACAGCGCGTTCGTCGTCGTCGCCTACGCGCTCCTGCAGCGCAGCGCCGGCACGCGCGTGCTGGCGAGCATCTGGGAGGACATCGCTCCCGCGACCTGCGCGTGCGCGGCGCTGGCGGCGGCAGGCGTCCCCGCGAGCCTTGCGATGTCGGCCGCCCACGCCGCGCCGGTCGTGAACCTGACCGTCGTGACGCTGGTCGCCGCGAGCGCGTACCTGCTGGCGCTCCGGACGTGCTTCGCGTCGTCGTGGCAGACCCTTGCCAGCCTCGTGCGCCACCTCCTTCCCGCCAGGGCGCAGCGCCGGCGCTCCGCATCGATCGAGGTGCTCGCGACGGCCGGGGTGGAGGACTGACGCCGGTGCTCGACCTCGTCCTCCAGCGGCTCACGCTGAGCGGCTACGCCACGGCGCAGGTGATGCGACCCGCCGCCGCGATGACGCGCTCGCCGCGGGTCTCTGTGGTCGTCCCTTGTTACAACTACGGCCACTTCCTCCCCGCCTGCGTCGAGAGCGTGCTCGCGCAGCCGGACGTGGACGTCGACGTGCTGATCGTCGACGACGCGTCGCCCGACGGCAGCGGCGACGTCGCCGACGCCATCGCGGCCGGGGACCCTCGCGTGCGCGTCCATCGCAACGCCACGAACCTCGGTCACATCGCGACCTACAACCTCGGCTTCTCGCAGGTGGATGGCGAGTACGTGCTGCTGATGTCGGCCGACGACCTGCTGACGCCGGGCGCGCTCTCGCGCGCGGTCCACCTGATGGAGCACCACCCGTCGGTGGGCTTCGTCTACGGCTGGTCGATCGACTTCTCCGAGGAGCCTCCTCCGCCGGCGCGCGAGCGGACCCGCAGCTGGTCGGTCTGGAACGGGATGGACTGGCTCGAGGACAACTGCCGCCGCGCCACGAACGTGATCCGCTCCAGCGACGCCGTCATCCGGCGCAGCGTCCTCGAGCGCGTGGGCGGATACCGCGAGGAGCTCCCGCACAGCGGCGACCACGAGTGGTGGATGCGCGCCGCGCAGGTCGCCGACGTCGGCATGGTCGCCGGCGCGGACCAGCTCTACTACCGGCTGCACGGAACGAACATGAGCTGCACGCAGTACGCGAGCACGCTGACCAACCTGCACGAGACCCGCAAGGCCTTCGGCGCGGCGCTGGACGGGTCCGTCGGCGGAGACCCGGCCGAGCTGGCGGCTCTGCGCCGCACGGCGGACCGGGCGCTCGCCCGCAAGGCGGTATGGCTCGCCGTCTGGGATTACATGACCGGACCGGAGGGCGACGCCAACACCGTCGCCTACTGCGACTTCGCGCTCGCGCTCGACCCGGCGATCGAGCGGTCGCGCTCCTGGCGCGCGCTGCAGCGCCGCCGGGAGGCGGGGCTCGAGCGTGCCCGCCGGCTCCCCGCGTTCCGCGCGCGCGAGGTGATGCGGGAGCTCGAGGGCCGCGCCATGTGGCGCCGCAAGCGCTTCAGCGGAGTGTGAGCTCGGCGCCGACGGCGGCCGCGTCGCGCAGCACGCCGGCGTGCCCGGAGAGCGCGCGGTCCGGGTGGAAGCGCACCGCGCACTCGGCCCGCAGCTGCTCGCGCCGGCCGGCCCAGTCGTCGCGGGCGCCGATCATCGCGCCCATCGCCGTGACGAGTTGCTCGCGGTTGGGCTGCTCGGCGAAGAGCGACCGCCGGATCGTGCTCCAGTCGACCTGCATGGCGTCGCCGATCGGATTCGCGACGAGGTACCCGCACTCCCCGGCGGCGGCCACCTGCTCGCGAGCACCTCCGACGTCGCTGAGGACGACCGGGACCCCGGCGGCCAGCGCCTCCATCGACGCCAGCGACCAGCCCTCGAAGAACGAGTCGAGCACGAAGGCGTCCGCCGCGGCGAGCAGCGGGGCCGGCCACGGCGCGTGGTCGCGCAGGTGGATCCGCTCGCGGCACGGAAGGTCGTCGCGCAGGAGCTGCACCTGCCGCGCGTAGGACGGGTCGTCCGGCCGGCCGGCGACGAGCAGATGCGCCTCCGGATGCGCGGCGGCGACCTCGGCGAAGCCGGCGACGAGCCCGTAGGTGTTCTTCTGCAGCGAGTGCCGGGCGAGCGACAAGAAGAGGAACTCGTCGCCCAGGCCGAGCCACGCGCGGCAGCGTTCGCGGTCGAGCCGCGGCAACCTGGTCTGGTCGACGCTGTTGGGCACCGTGACGACGCGCTCGGGCGCGATCGCGGCGTTGCCGGCCAGGTATTGGCGCCGGACGAGCTCGCTCACCGCGACGATCCGCGAGATGCGGGTGCTGCGGACCGCCTCGTGCCCCCAGTCGGCGCCGAAGAACGAGTGCATGCCATGCAGCGTCTCGACATACGGCACGCCCATCTCGGCGGCCAGGTCGATCCACCACGCGGGCGCGCCGTGCGCGCTGATGACGTCGGGGCTGTGCTCCTCGATCAGCCGGCGGGCGGTGCTCTCGGTCACCTCCGCGACGCGCACCCCTTCGCGCTTGAGCGCGGCCGGCAGCCGCCCGCCCGCGCTTCCGGGAGCGCCGACGGAGGTACCGCTGTGGAGCACCCAGGTGTCGAGGCCGTGCTCGGGCAGACCGCGTCCGAGGAACGCGACGACCTCGTCCTCGCCGCCGACGTCGAGGACGCCGGTGACGAGGAAGCACCGCAGCCGCGGGCCGCGCGACGGACGCTGCGGACGCGGCGCGGCGGTCTCGGGCGCGGCCGCCTCGGAGCCGGCGGGCGGCGCCCCCAGCGGCCGGTCGCCAACGAGCGTCGCGCTCCACCCGTCGACCGGCGGGGAGCCGGTCGCGGTCCGGCGCAGCAGCCGGCGGCCGACGTGGCGCACAGGGGCCGGAGCGCGCCAGCCGCGTCGCTGGGCGTGCAGCAGCGCGGCCGAGAGCCCGTGGCGCGACGGGTCACGTGGTTCTTGCACATGCGAAGAACGGCCCCCGCCCGCGGCAGCTTCCGGCGGCGCAAATTCGCGGGTCCGCGCCCCGTTTGTCCTGGCATGAGCAGCACGATGGACTTCGGCGGGATCGAGGCCGGCACGCCCACGGGGCGCAGGGTCCTGCACGACCTCGCGATCATCACCGTGTCCACCAACGAGGCACAGTGGCTTCGGGCCTCCCTGGGCACCGTGTTCAGCCACGTCGGCGACGTGAGCGTCGACGTCGTCGTCGTCGACAACGACTCGACCGACGACACCGCCGGACTGGTCGCCACGGAGTTCCCGCGCGCGCGGGTCGTGCGGTCGCACAACCACGGCTTCTCGCATGCGAACAACCGCGGGCTGATGACCTGCAACGCCCGCTACGTGCTCTTCCTGAACCCCGACACCGAGATCCTCGAGGGAACGTTCGCCGAGCTCGTGGCGATGATGGACGAGCGCCCGCGGGTGGGCCTGGCCGGCGCACGCCAGATCACCGGGGAGGGCCGGCTCGACAAGACGATCCGCCACACCCCCAACGCGCTGCGCGCGCTCGGCGACGCGCTGTCGGCCGAGCGGCTGCCGCGCCGCCCGCGCTGGCTCGGCGAGCGCGAGCTGGACCCCTCGTCCTACGAGCGCGAGTTCACGTGCGCCTGGACGAGCGGCTCGTTCATGCTCGCCCGCCGCGAGGCGCTCGAGAGCGCCGGGTATCTCGACGAGCGCTACTTCATGTACTCCGACGAGACGGACCTCTGCCGGCGCATCAGGATGGCGGGCTGGGAGATCCGCCATCTGCCGCAGATGACGATCCTCCACCACGACGGCAAGGCCGGGATCAACCCCGACATCGAGGGTCTGGCCGCTCACACGCGCATGATGTACGCGCGCAAGTTCTTCTCCCCGGGACACCGCCTGCTCTACGGTGGCGCGGTGATGCTCCGGCACCTCGTGCGCTCGATCTACGCCGGCCGCGGCGACTCCGGTCGCCTGAAGCGGGCCGCCAACCGGCGGGCGATCGCGACGCTGCTCGGGCGCGCGCCGGTTCCGCACGCGGCGAAGACGTGCGAGGTGTCGGTCGCGACCGCCGACCCCGAGCTGCGCAACGCCGGCGGCGTCGCTCCCTGAAGCCGCTGCTGATCATCGGCTCGGGCGGATTCGCGCGCGAGACGCTGGAGCTCGTGCGCGCGATCAACCGCGCATCCGCGAGCTGGCGGCTGCTCGGGGTGCTCGACGACGACCCGCGGACGCACGGCCGCCAGGTTCACGGCGTCGACGTGATCGGGTCGTCCGCCGCCGTTCACGACCATCCCGACGCGCTCGTGGCCGCCTGCGTCGCGTCGCCGGAGGACCCGCTGCGACGGGTGGCGCTGATCGAGCGGCTCGCGCTGCCGCCGGAGCGCTACGCCACGCTCGTGCATCCGGCCGCGGTCGTGCCGGAGTCCGCGACGATCGGCCCGGGGTCTGTGCTGCACGCCGGGACGGTGCTGACCGCCGACGTGGCGCTCGGCGGCCATGTGGCGGTGATGCCGGCCGTCGTGCTGACGCACGACGACGTCGTCGAGGAGGGCGTGACGTTCGGCGCGGGCGCTCGGGTCGCCGGGAACGTGACGATCGAGCGCGGCGCCTACGTCGGGTCGGGCGCGCTCGTGCGCGAGGGGCTGCGCATCGGCCGCGGCGCCGTGATCGGCATGGGCGCGGTCCTCACCCGCGACGTGCCCGCCGGCGAGGTCTGGGCGGGCGTCCCGGCCCGTCGCTTCCGCTGAGCACGGAGCCGCAGAGCGGAAGAAGCCCTCGCGGCCGTTCGTTGATCGGGTAGTTCTCGGTCTCCGAATCGGCAGGAGCGTTATCCGCATGAGTGACAATGGCATCCGGCCCAGGGAGCTCCCTCCCCTCGCCCGACGCACCAACGGGCTCTCCCCCGAGGCGCCCGAGCCCGGCCAGATGGTCCTGGTCACCGGCGGCGCCGGCTACATCGGCGCCGTCCTCGTGCAGCGACTTCTCGATCGCGGCTACCGCGTGCGCATCCTCGACCGGCTCTACTGGGGCCGCGGCCCGATCGCCTCGGTCCTCGATCGCGTCGAGCTCGTCGAGGCGGACGTGCGCGACATGCCCGCCACCGCCCTCGACGGCGTCGACGCGGTGATCCACCTGGCCGGGCTCTCGAACGACCCGACCGCCGAGTACGACCCCGAGGCGAACTGGCAGATGAACGCGGTCGCGACCGAGACGCTCGGCCACAACTGCGTCGAGCGCGACGTCGAGCGCGTCGTCTTCGCCTCGTCCTGCTCGCTCTACGACGGGATGCCTCCGGGCATGCACGACGAGACGGCGCCGATCAAGCCGCGTGGCGCCTACGCGACGTCCAAGCGCTACGGCGAGGAGGCGCTGCTCTCCCTCGTCGGCGACGGCCTCTGCCCGGTCACGCTGCGCAACGGCACCGTGTACGGCTACAGCCCGCGCATGCGCTTCGACCTGGTGGTCAACACGTTCGTCAAGGACGCGCTGCTCAAGGGCCAGCTCTCGCTGCACGGCGGCGGCTGGATGTGGCGTCCGCTCGTCGACGTCCGCGACGTCTCCGACGCGATGATCGCCGTGATGGAGGCGCCCGCCGACCTCGTCCGCGGCGAGATCTTCAACGTGCTGCACTCGAACTACCAGATCCGCGAGCTGGCGATGCTGGTGGCCGGCTCGGTCCAGCTGCTCAGCCGTCAGGTGATGCTCCGCGAGGAGCCGGCCCCGAAGCTCACGCGCGACTACGAGTGCTCGAACACGAAGCTCGCGAGCCGGCTCGGCTTCCAGCCGTCGCGCTCGGTCGTCGAGGCGATCGACGGGATCCTCGCCTCGATCGACCTCGAGGACAAGACGATGCTCACCGACCCGCGGTTCTACAACATCCGCTGGCTCGAGCTGTTGAGCGAGCTGACCCCGCAGATCGACCACTTCCGGGCCGCTCTGTGAGCGGGCGACGGGTCCTCGTCACGGGTGGCGGAGGCCAGCTCGCCTCCGACCTCGTGGCTCTGCTCGAGGGCGATGCGGACGTGCTCGCGCCGACGCGCGCCGAGCTCGACGTCACCGATGACGCCGCGGTCGATGCGGCGTTCGAAGCGCACCGGCCGACGCTCGTGCTCAACTGCGCGGCGTTCCACAACGTCGAGGTCTGCGAACGCGAGGAGGATCGCGCGTTCGCCGTCAACGCGCGGGCGGTCAAGCGGCTCGCTGCGCGCTGCGCCGAGGCGGACGCCCAGCTCGTCCATCTGAGCACGAACTACGTGTTCGACGGCACCGAGCCGGCGCCCTACGACGAGGACGCGCGGCCGAACCCGCGCAGCATCTACGCGATCTCCAAGCTGGCGGGCGAGCACGCCGCCCTGGCCTACGCGCCGCGCGCGCTCGTCGTGCGGACCGCGGGTCTGTACGGGCTGCACGGCAGCGCGTCCAAGGGGGGCAACTTCGTGACGCGGATGATCGCCCGCGCCCGCGAGCAGGGCGCGCTGACCGTCGTGGCCGATCAGTTGCTGACGCCGACGTTCACCGCCGACCTCGCGGTGGGCATCCTCGCGGCGGTCGACGCGGGCGCCGCGGGGACGCTGCACGTCACGAACTCCGGCGCCACGAGCTGGCACGGGTTCACCGAGGCGATCATGCAGCTCGCCGGCGTCGACGTGGGCGTCGCGCCCGCGGAGACCGTGATCGCCCCCGGCGCCGCGGACCGTCCTCTCAACGGGGTGCTCCGATCGTCCGCGTCCGAGCGCGCCGCGCTCGACCCGCTGCGGCCGTGGCGCGCCGCGCTGAGCGACTACCTCGAGCGGGCCGGTCTGCTGGCCGGCGCCGCCGCCTGATCCGATCCCGACTCACCAGGAGCGTCACATGCAGCGAATCGAGACCCGGCTCGACGGACCGATCCTCATCGAGCCGAGGGTCATCGGCGACGAGCGTGGGTTCTTCTGCGAGACCTATCGGCGCGAGCTGTTCGCCGAGCTGGGGATCGCCGAGGAGATGGTGCAGGACAACCACTCGCGCTCGGGCAAGGGCATCGTGCGCGGCATGCACTTCCAGATCGGCCAGGGCGCCGCGAAGCTCGTGCGCTGCGCGCGCGGCGCGATCGTCGACGTGATGGTCGACATCCGCCGCGGCTCGCCGACGTTCGGCGAGTGGGAGGCCTTCGAGCTCACCGAGGAGAACATGCGCTCGGTGTACTGCCCGATCGGGTTCGCCCACGGCTTCTGCGTGATCTCCGACGTTGCCGACGTCATGTACAAGCAGAGCAACTACTACGCGGACGCGACCGAGCGGGGCATCGCATACAACGATCCCGACGTCGCGATCGAGTGGCCGCTGGCGCTCGACGAGCTGATCCCCTCCCAGCGTGACGCCACCGCGCCGCTGCTGCGCGACATGGAGCCCGAGCTGCCGTTCGTCTATGCCCCGGCGAACGGCCACGTCCGAGCCGGGCGGGCGTGAGCACCCGCCCGGCTGGGCGCCGCCTCAGCCGGTGTCGGTGGTGCAGTTGAGGTTGCGTACGGTGCCGGTGACGCGCCAGTTGGCGTCGACGTTGACGATCTGCGCGTCCCAGGGCGAGATCGCCCCGCAGCCGGCGTCGGTGATGTCGATCGGCCCGTAGCGCCAGGAGCTGTTGACGATCTTCAGCCCCTGCACGCTGCCCGGCGTACCCATCCGGAAGCTGTACCCGCCGCCCTTGAGCAACAGCCGGTTGACGTAGGCGTGC
>DATBDM010000319.1:0-28899 GCA_036269915.1 Solirubrobacteraceae bacterium
CCTACGCCACCGCGCCGTAGCGCTCGGCGACCTTGTCCCAGTCGACGACGTTCCACCACGCGTCGAGGTAGTCCGGGCGCTTGTTCTGGTACTTCAGGTAGTACGCGTGCTCCCAGACGTCGACGCCCAGCAACGGCGTCGAGCCCTCGGAGACCGGGTTGTCCTGGTTGGGCGAGGAGGTGACCTGCAGGCCGCTGCCATCGTGCACGAGCCAGGCCCAGCCGGAGCCGAACTGGTTGACGCCGGCGTCCTTCATCTTCGCCTTGAAGTCGTCGAAGGAGCCGAAGGCGGCGTCGATCGCCTCGCCGAGCGCGCCCGAGGGGGCGCCGCCCTTGCCTGGGCCCATGGACTCCCAGAAGAGGCTGTGGTTGTAGTGGCCGCCGCCGTTGTTGCGCACGACGGTCCGCTTGTCGGCGGGCAGCGCCGACAGGTCGCGCAGGACGTCCTCGATCGGCTTGCCGTCCCACTCGGTGCCGTCGAGCGCGCCGTTGGCCTTGTCGACGTACGCCTGGTGATGCTTGTCGTGATGGACGCGCATCGTCGCCTCATCGATGTGCGGTTCGAGCGCGTCGTAGTCGTAGGGAAGTGCGGGGACCTCGTAAGGCAAGTGGCCTCCTGGTTCGAGAGGGATATTCGAATCCTCCCACTCGGCGTGCCACGGCGGCCTCCCGACCAAACCACAGGTAGGCTGCTGACCCCTCATGACCCGTCTGACCGAGTACCTGCTGCCCACCGAGAAGCAGGCCCCCGCCGACGCGGAGGCCGTCTCGCACAAGCTCGTCGTGCGGGCGGGGCTGGCGCGCCAGGTCGGCGCCGGCCTGTGGACCTGGATGCCCGCCGGGTGGCGCGTGCACGAGAAGATCGTGGAGATCGTCCGCGAGGAGATCAACCGCGCCGGCGGCCAGGAGATGCTGATGCCGGTGCTCAACCCGGCCGATCTGTGGAAGCGGTCGGGCCGCTACGGCATCGACGAGCTCTTCAAGCTCTCCGACCGCAAGGGCGCCGAGATGGTGCTGGCCTTGACGCACGAGGAGGTCGTGACCTTCCACGTCGCCGGCATCGTGCGCTCCTACCGCGACCTGCCCTTCAGCCTGTATCACTTCCAGACGAAGGGACGCGACGAGGCGCGGCCGCGCGCCGGCGTGCTGCGCACGCGCGAGTTCATCATGAAGGACGCGTACACCTTCGACCGCGACCGCGCCGGTCTCGACGAGCACTACGAGCGCTACCGCGAGGCGTATGACCGCATCTTCGACCGCGTCGGGCTGGAGTGGTACCGGGTCGAGTCCGACGTCGGGATGATGGGCGGCGTCGGCGCGCACGAGTACATGGCGCCGTGCGAGGCGGGCGAGAACGACGTCGCCCTCGCCGAGGGGTATGCGGCCAACATCGAGGTCGCGTCCGCCGATCCGCGGCCGGTCGAGCTGCCGCCCGGGCTGCCGGCGCCGGAGGCGGTGAGCACGCCGGGGATGACCACGGTCGCGCAGGTCTCGCAGGAGCTCGGCGTACCGGCCGGCGCACTGCTGAAGGCCTACCCCGTCATCGCCGCCGGCCGCGGGCTCGTGCTCGTCGTCGTCCGCGGCGACCACCGCGTCAACGACGTCAAGCTCACGAACGCCCTCGGCGAGCCGTTCCGCCCGGCGCGCGAGGAGGAGTTCGCGGACCGCGTCGGCCCGGGCGGCTACATCGGCCCGGTCGGCACTGATGTCCCGATCATGCTCGACGACGCCGTCGCCGAGGGCGGGTACGTCACGGGCGCGAACCGCCCGGACGAGCACCTGCGGGGCGTCGAGCCCGGGCGCGACTTCGCGTTCGAGCGCGCGGATGTGCGCACGGTCGAGGCCGGCGATACGGTCGACGGCAGCCCGGTCCGCGTCGAGCCGGCGATCGAGGTCGGCAACATCTTCAAGCTCGGGACGCGCTACGCCGAGGCGCTGGGCGCGACCTACCTCGACCAGTCCGGCAGCGAGCAGTCGATCTGGATGGGCTCCTACGGCATCGGGCCCGCGCGGATCGCGGCCGCGGCGATCGAGCAGCACGCCGACGAGCACGGCATCTCCTGGCCGCGGGCGATCGCCCCGTGGGACATCCACCTCGTCGGTCTCGGCCGCGAGGGCTCGGAGGAGCGCGCGCTCGCCGAGCGCCTGTACGGCGAGCTGCTCGAGACCGGCCTCGAGATCCTCTACGACGACCGCGACCTCGGCCCGGGCCAGAAGTTCGCCGACGCCGAGCTGCTCGGGGTGCCGCTGCGGCTCACGGTCGGTCGCCGCACGGCGGCGTCCGGCGAGGTCGAGGCCCAGATCCGGCGCGGGCGCGAGGACCGCTCGCTGCCGCTGGAGGGAGCCGCGCAGGCGGCGCTGGACCTGTGGCGGAGCCTCGCGTAGGCGAGCGCGCGGCCGAGCGCGCCGCGGAGGCCGCCGAGAAGGCGCGGCTGACCTTCCGGCGCCTGGCGGGGCTCGATCGCTCCGGGCCGCCCCCGCCGCAGACGCTCAAGGGCCAGCCGCTGCGCCCCTGGACGATCCCGAACGTCATCGGGTACATCCGGCTCGCGCTGATCCCGGTGTTCCTCGTGCTGTCCTTCAACGCCGACGGGCAGAGCACCACGGGCGTCGTGATCTACGCGGTGATCGCGTGGAGCGACTACCTCGACGGCATCACCGCGCGCCTCACCGGCCAGTACTCGCGGCTCGGCACGCTCCTCGACCCGGTGGTCGACCGGTTGCTGATCCTGTCCGGCGCGGTCGTCTGCTTCGCCTTCGACCTGCTGCCGCACTGGGCGCTGATCGTGCTCGCCGCGCGCGAGGTCTTCATCTTCGGGCTCGCCCGCTGGGGGCTCTACCACGGGTTCGACATCAAGGTGAACTGGCTGGGCCGCGCCGGGGTCTGGCCGGTGTTCTCGGCGCTGTTCTTCGCGATGGCCGGGCTCGAGACGGTCGGCGCCGTGTGTCTCTACATCGGGCTGGTGCTGGTGCTCGGGAGCGCGGCCCAGTACTTTCGCGACGGGCTCGCCGCACGGCGGGCACAACCCTCGACCAGAGCTTGACACGCTAAGGTGGCGCCATGGACACGTTTCCCGACCTCGGTTCGCTCTCGGACCAGGAGCTGAAGGACCTCATCCAGCAGCTGACCGACGAGGAGCAGGAGGTGTCCTACCGTCGCCGGATCCTGCACGGGAAGATCGACATCCTGCGCGCCGAGCTCGTCAATCGCCTTCGCAAGCGTCACGAGGGTGGTGAGGAGGTCATCTCCGGGGCCGACGTCCAGCGCCTCACCGACATCCTCGCCGGCCGCGCGTCGGGCAGCGACGACGACGTCTGAGCGACCCTCGTGGCGCGCCACTGCCCGGAATGCGGGTTCGTCGCCACCGAGGGCGCGAACTACTGCGTGCGCTGTGGGGCGTTCCTCGGCTCGCCTGAGCCGACGCGCGACGACGCCACGACCGCGACCTACGTCATCGACGAGGCGACGGGCGAGCTGCGCCCGGTCGACGTCGGCGATGTCGCCGCGGAGAGCGGCGCGCTGGTCATCCGCTCCGGCGGCGGGCGTACGGGGCAGTCGTTCCCGCTGCACGGCGAGCGCATGACGATCGGTCGCCACCCCGATGCCGAGATCTTCCTCGACGACGTCACCGTCTCGCGCGACCATGCGGTCCTGGTGCACCGCTCCGGCGGCTGGTTCCTCGACGACTCGGGCTCGCTCAACGGCACCTACGTCAACCGGCGGCGCATCGACTCCCACAAGCTCGAGGACGGCGACGAGCTGCAGGTCGGCAAGTACAAGCTCACCTACCTGGCCCGTTAGGGCCGTCCCGACTCATGTCCGACGACGATCCGCTCGGAGACGATCTCCCGCCGCTGCCGGTGACGGACGATGCCGAGGCGCCGCGCAAGTCGCTGACGATCGGCGCCGTCTGCAAGGCGCTGGCGCAGGAGTTCCCGGACATCTCGATCTCCAAGATCCGCTACCTCGAGGACCAGAAGCTGCTCGCGCCGCGGCGCACGCCCGGCGGCTACCGGCTCTACTCCACGACCGACGTCTCGCGGCTGCGCACGATCCTGCGGCTGCAGCGCGACGAGTTCCTGCCCCTGCGCGTCATCCGGCAGGAGCTCGCGGCCGGCCGCACCGAGGACGACATGCCGGCGCCCGCCTCGGGCAACTCCGGCGCGCCGGCGGCCGACTCCGCGCGGCCCGGGGCGGCGCTGCGGCGGCTGACCTTCTCGCTGCAGGACCGCGGCGCGCTCTACTCGCTCGAGGACGTCGTCGACGAGACCGGCGCCGATGCGCGCCTGGTCTCCGAGCTCGAGGACTTCGGGATCGTCAAGGGGGAGACCCGCGGAGGCGCCAACGGCCCGAAGTACTACGACGAGACCGAGCGCGAGATCATCCGCGCGGTCACCGAGCTGTCGCGCTACGGAGTCGCCGGGCGCAACCTGCGCGTGTTCCGGACCTCGGCCGAGCGCGAGGCGGCGCTGCTGCAGCAGATCCTCGCCCCGGCGCTGCGCTCGCGCAATCCGGAGCGGCGCAAGGAGGCGATCGAGGCGCTCGAGAACCTCGCCGCCGTGGCGTCGCACCTCAAGCACCTGCTGCTCGTGCGCGACCTGCGGAGGATCGCGAAGTGAGCACGGAGCTCGCGGCGCGCATCCGCGACATCCCGGACTTCCCCAAGCCCGGGATCCTCTTCAAGGACATCACGCCGCTGCTGCTCGACCCCGAGTCGCTGCGCCTCGCGGTGCGCGAGCTCGCCGACTGGGCGCGCCCGCGCGAGGTCGACTTCGTCGTCGCCGCCGAGGCGCGCGGGTTCATCCTCGGCGCGGCGCTGGCGATCGAGCTCGGCGCCGGCTTCGTCCCCGCGCGCAAGCCCGGCAAGCTGCCCAGCGACACGATCGCGGCCGAGTACATCCTCGAGTACGGGGTCGACGCGCTCGAGATGCACGCCGACGCGCTCGCCCACGGGGCGCGCGTCCTCCTCCACGACGACCTGCTGGCGACCGGTGGCACCGCGCGCGCACTGGCCGAGCTCGTCGAGGGCACGGGGGCGGAGATCGTCGGCTGCGGGTTCCTCGTCGAGCTCGCCTTCCTGGGCGGCCGCGAGCGGATGCAGGGCTTCGACGTGCACGCGCTCGTCACCTACGGCGAGTGATCGCCACCCGCGAGCGCACCGTGCCGGCGGCCCCCGAGGCCGTGTGGGCGCTGGTCGGCGATCCGCGCTCGCTGCCGCGCTGGTGGCCGCGCACCGAGCGCGTCGAGAACGTCCGGGAGGACGCCTGGACGACCGTGATGCGCTCCGACCGCGGGCGCGTCGTACGCGCCGACTGGCGACTCGAGGAGACCGAGCCGCCGCGGCGGCGCGCGTGGTCGCAGGCGCTCGCGGGCACCCCGTTCGAGAAGGTGATCTCCGAGCGACGGGTCGAGGTGCGCGTCGAGCCCGCCGAGGCGGGGAGCACCGTGACGCTCGAGCTGCGCCAGCGCTCGCGCAAGCTCGGCCGCTTCGGCGACCTCGTCCTGCGCGGCCCCGCCGCGCGCGAGCTCGACGCCGCCCTCGCGCAGCTCGCCGAGGCGCTCGCGGCGTGAGGCGCGAGCAGGTCTTCTGGGGCTGGGGCGAGCCCGGCGCCGGACCCGAGCTGCCCGGGCACGCCGTGGGGCTGCTGCGGGACGCGCTCGGGGTCTCGGGCGAGATCGTCGACCGGCCCGTCGGGCTGCCCGACGTGCGGCTGCGCGACCCGGCGCTCGCCGGCGCGCTGCTCGAGCGCCTGGGCGCGATCGTGGGAGAGGACGGCGTGAGGACCGACCGCGAGGCGCGCGTGCTGCGCTGCCGCGGCAAGTCCTACCTCGACCTGCTCGCGCAGCGCGCCGGCGACTGCGAGACGGCGCCGGACGCGGTCGTCGCGCCGCGCACGCACGCCGAGGTGCTCGCCGTGCTGGAGGCGTGCGCGGAAGCGGGCGTCGCCGTCGTTGCCTTCGGCGGCGGCACGAGCGTCGTCGGCGGCCTGGAGCCCGCGCGGGGGAGCGTCGAGGCGCACGTCTCGCTCGACCTCGCGCGCATGGACCGCGTCGTCGCCGTCGACCGCGTCTCCGGGCTCGCCGTGCTCGAGCCGGGGCTGCGGCTGCCCGAGGCCGATCACGCGCTCGCCGCCCACGGTCTGACCCTCGGCCACGTGCCGCAGAGCTACGAGTGGGCGACGGTCGGCGGCTGCGTGGCGACGCGCTCGGCCGGCCAGTCCTCGACCGGCCACGGGCGGATCGACGCGAACCTCGTCGGCGCGCGCTGCGCGACCCCCGCCGGGACGATCGCGCCGCGCACGGTGCCGGCCAGTGCCGCCGGGCCGGACCTGCGCGAGCTGCTCGCCGGCTCGGAGGGCGCGCTCGGAGTGCTCACCGAGGTCACCCTGCGGGTGCACCCGCGCCCGGAGGGGGCGCGGCACGAGGGCTGGTTCGCGGCGAGCTTCGCCGAGGGCGTCGAGGCGCTGCGCGCGCTCGTGCGCGCCGGCGCGGCGCCGGACATCGCGCGGCTCTCCGACGAGGACGAGACGCGCACCTCGCTCGACCTGGCCGGCGGCCTCGGGCTTCCCGCCCGCGCCTACCTGCGGGCGCGCGTGGGGGCAGCCGCGCCCGGCTGCCTGATCGTGCTCGGCTGGGATGGCTCGCGCGCGTCGATCGCGCGTCGGCGCGGCGCGGCCACGGCCGTCCTGAGGCGGGCGGCCCTGGCGCCCGCGGGGACGCGGCCGGGGGAGGGGTGGGCGGCCGCGCGCTTCGCCGGCCCGCACCTGCGCGACGACCTGCTCGACCGCGGCGTGCTCACCGAGACGCTCGAGACGGCGGCGACGTGGTCGTCGCTGGAGGCGCTGCGCGACGCCGTCGCGACCGCGCTGCGCGGCGCGCTCGACGCGCCGCTCGTCGGCTGCCACGTCTCGCACCTGTACCCGGCCGGCGCGTCGCTGTACTTCACCGTGCTCGCGCGCCGCGAGGACGACGGCGCCGCGCAGTGGCGCCGCGCGAAGGCCGCCGCCATGGCGGCGATCGTGGCCGCCGGCGGCACGATCACCCACCACCACGCCGTGGGCCGTGACCACGCCCCGTGGCTCGAGGCCGAGGACGGCGCGCTCGGGGTCGAGCTGCTGCGCGCGGCCAAGCGCACCGCTGACCCGACGGGGATCATGAACCCGGGCGCGCTGCTGCCCTGACCGGGTGCGGTGAACCAACACGCCGAGCGGGGCGCCACCCGAAGGCGGCGCCCCGTCGAGCGTCAGCGACTCAGCAGGAGGCCTTGTAGAGCTTGTCCTGCGAGGACGACAGGTTCTTCTTCGTGATGACGGAGAACCCGGTGGCGATCTTCTTCTGCACCGGCTGCCCGTTGAGGGCGTTGATGACCTGGTCGACGCCCTGCTTGCCGATGTCGGCCGGCTGCTGGGCGATCAGGGCCTGGACGACGCCGTCCTTGAGGTCCTGGACCTGCTTCGGGCCGGCGTCGAAGCCGACGATCTTGACCTTGCCGAGCTTGCCGGCCTGGCGCAGGCCCGTCGCGGCGCCCTCGGCGCCGAACAGGTTGGTCGCGAAGATGCCGGTCAGGTCCGGGTTCTTCGCGAGCGTCGAGGTCACGATCGAGGCGGCCTTGGCCGGATCGTCGTTGTTGTACTGCTGCCCGAGGTAGGTCGCGCCCGAGGTGGACTTGATGATCTTCTCGAAGCCGGCGCCGCGCTGGTCGGTCGTCGAGATGCCCGGCTTGACGTTGATGACGAGGTACTTGCCCTGGCCACCGGTCAGCTGGAGCAGCGTCTTCGCCGCCTGCTCGCCGCCCGCGGTGTTGTCGGAGGCGATCTGCGAGACCGCGATGTCGGGCTGGTCGAGCGTGGTGTCGACGAGCACGACCTTCGACCCGTTGTCGGCCAGCGCCTTGATCGGCGCGTACAGCGCCTTGGTGTCGGTCGGGGCGATCAGCACGCCGTCGGGCTTCTTCGCCTGCACGGCGTTGACGATCGGCGTCTGCAGCGAGGCGTCGAACTGGTCGGGACCCTGGAAGTCCAGCGTCGCGCCCTTCGCCTGCGCCTCGGCCTTCGCCCCGCAGTTCATCGTGATGTAGAACTCGTCGCCCTTGACGCCGGCGATCAGCGTCAGCTTGTAGTTCTTGTTCGACGAGCCGCTCGAGCCGGACGAACCGCTGCTCGAGTTGTTGTCGCTGCCACACGCCGCCACCAGGGCGGCGAGGCCGACGACGGAGGCCGTCGCGGCCCACTTGCGAACCTGCATCGTGTTGCTCCTCCTTGGGGTCATGAGCTCCTCCTCCACGCGACTCACGCGCGGTACTGCGTCCTTCTGCGCAGCTGATCGAGATAGACGGCGAGGATCAGGACCGCGCCGACGGCGACCTGCTGCCAGAACGGCTTGACGCCGGTGATGACGAACCCGTTCTGCAGGACGACCGGGATGAACACGCCGATGACCGTCCCGGCGATCACGCCGATGCCGCCGAACAGGGAGGTCCCGCCCAGCACCACGGCCGCAATGGCCTGGAGGTTGTCGGTCGAGTGACCGCCGATCGTGGTGGTCGAGAAGCGGGCCAGCGACAGGAACCCCGCGAGACCCGCGAGGAACCCGGACAGCGCGTAGATCTTGATCAGGTGCCGATCCACGTTGATGCCCGCGCGCTGCGCCGCCTCGACGTTCGAGCCGATGGCGTAGGTATGGCGGCCGAAGCGGGTGCCCGCCAGGATGACCCCGAAGATCACGGCCACGACGACCGCGATCACCACGAGCCACGGGACCTGTCCGAAGAGATCCCCCGTCCCGATGTGCTCGACGAGCGAGAACGGGACGTCGCGCAGGTCGACGCCGTCGGTGATGACCTGCGCGATGCCCAGCGCCGCGCCCAGCGTGCCGAGCGTGACGATCAGCGGCGGGACCCGCGCCTTGGTGATCAGGACGCCGTTGAGCACGCCCCACGCCGCGCCGGAGATCAGGCACGCGACGAGCCCGATCAGGATCACGCCGAGGTTGTCGCCGCCGATCTCCTGCATCAGCTTGCCGCCGATCACGCCGGCGAAGACGAGCACGGAGCCGACCGACAGGTCGATGCCGGCGGTGATGATCACGAATGTCATGCCGACCGCGATCACCAGCAGGATCGACGCGTCGGTGGCGACGTTGCGCAGGTTGTTGACCGTTGCGAACGAGTCGAACTGCAGGATCGAGAAGACGACGAGGATCGCGACGAGGATCAGCAGCGTGCGCAGCGTCGAGTTCGCGGCGAGCTTCTGGAGCGGGGTCAGCCCCCGGGCGTCCTCGTCGCCGTCGTGCGCGTCCTGCGGATCGCTCTGCGGCGCGCCGGTCGTGGTGGCGTCGGTCATTGGGCCGGCTCCCGCTGGTCGACGGCGCCCGTCATCGCGCCGACGAGCTTCTCCATCGTGGTGTCTGAGGTCTTGAACCGGGCCACCCGCTGGCCGAGGCGGAGCACCTCGACGCGGTCGGACACGGCGAGGACGTCGGGCATGTTGTGCGAGATCAGGACGACCGAGAGGCCGGTGTCACGCACGCGCTTGATCAGCTCGAGCACCTTGCGCGTCTGGACGACGCCGAGCGCGGCGGTGGGCTCGTCCATGAAGACGACCTTGCTCGCCCACGTCACGGCGCGCGCGACGGCGACGCCCTGACGCTGGCCGCCGGAGAAGTAGGCGACCGGCGCCTCGACGTCCTGTACGCCGACGCCGAGCGTCGCGAACGCCTCCTCGGTGCGCTTGCGCATCGAGCCGTTGTCGAGGAAGCCGAGCTTGCCGAGCACGCCGCCGCGCATCTGCTCGCGACCCAGGAACAGGTTCGCCGCGGACTCGAGGTCCGGGGCGAGCGCGAGGTCCTGGTAGACGGTCTCGATGCCGAGCTCGCGCGCGGCGGTCGGGCTCGTCAGCGACACCTCCTGGCCCTCGAAGCGGATCTCGCCGCTGTCGGGCATGTGGACGCCGGAGAGCGTCTTGACCAGCGTGCTCTTGCCCGCGCCGTTGTCGCCGATCAGGGCGACCACCTCACCGGGGTAGACGGTGAAGTCGGCGCCGCGCAACGCCTGCACGCGACCGAAGCTCTTGACGATGCCGCGAGCCTCCAGCAGGGGCTCCGCCATCAGTTCACCTCCTGGGGCGCGCCGATCGGGCTCGGCGCATCGTCGATGGTCCACAACCCGGCCGCCCGGCCCGCCGCGAGGGCGGCGCCGCGTGCACCGGTCGAGAGAGCGGGGGAATGCTCGAAGGGTCCGAGGTGCTCGCGCTTGGCCGCGCGGGCGCCCACGCCGGCCGCCCAGCCGCCCGTGACGACCAGTCGCCGGGCCGGCCCGCCCGCCACGATCTCCATCACGCGCAGGACCTCGGCGCCGTCGGCGCCGACGGCCTCGAGCGCCGCGCGGTACAGGCGCGCGGGCGAGGCGTCGCGGGTGATGCCGCGCAGGAGCAGCTCGTCGTCGTTGACGCCGTGCAGCGAGAGCGTGCCGGGGTCGGCATCGAGGGCGAGGGCCTCCAGCTCGTGGCGCTCCTCGACCGGCACGCCGAGCAGTGCGAGCACCCGCGAGAGCGCCGATCCGGCCCACACGGCGCCGAGCAGCGCCTGGCGGCCGGGGACGGCGTGCCAGCCGACCGTGACGCCCCGGCGGACCGAGTGCGCCACCGCGTCGGGCGCCAGCGGCGCCACGGCGCGAACGAACGCCTCGGCGGTACCGCTCGAGTCGAGCACGTCGCCGTCGCCGGCGGCATCGGCGCCGACCGCCGCGGCGAGGTGGTCGTGGCCGCCGACGGTCAGCACGGCGCCCTCGGCGCGGCCGAGCCGCCCGGCGCTCGCGCGCCCCATGGGGGTGCCCGCGTCGACGGCGTCGGGCATGAGCCCGTCCGGCGCCTGCGCCCAGGCCAGCGCGTCGGCCCAGGGCCGGCGCTCGTGCAGGTCGTAGAAGCCGGTGCGCGAGGCGAGCGAGCGCTCCGTGGCCTCCTCACCGCCGAGGCCGCGCACGATCCACTCGCCGACGTTGAGCCAGCGCATGCCGCGCGCCGCGTCGGGGAGGTGCGAGCGCATCCAGGCGTACTTGGCCAGCGTGCAGAGCTCCGAGCAGGGCAGCCCGGTGCGCGCCGCGAAGCGCTCCTCGCCGAGCTCGGCGGCCATCCGCAGCGCCTCGTCGTGCCCGCGCGTGTCGTGCCAGGCGATCGACGGGACGGCCGGGCGGCCGCGGTCGTCGAGCAGCACGCCGGTCTCGGCCATGCCGGCGACGCCGATGCCCTCGACCGCGCCGTCGGGCGCTGCGTCGAGCGCCTCGTGCGCGGCGGCCGCGGCGGCGTCGAGCAGCGCGTCCGGGTCGACCTCGGCGCCGGTCGGCACGCTCGTCCACGGCGTCGGCGCGCGGCCATGGGCGACCTCGCGTCCGTCCGCGTCGATCACCGCCGCCTTGACGGCGCTGGTGCCGACGTCGAGCCCGAGGAGGAGTGCGTCGCTCACTCCGCCTCCGGAGCCGAGGGGTCCGCCGGGCGCGAGCGCAGGACGGTCAGATCGCCGTCGAGCTCGCCCTCGCCCGCCGCGTAGGGCACGAGGACGGCGGTGCCGCGGCGCAGCTCGAGCGAGCCGCCCACGGTACGCAGCGTGCCCTTGCCCTCGGTGACCACGAGGATCGAGAAGCCGGCGTCCAGCGGCGCGCCGCCCTCGAGGCGCTCGGCGCGGAAGTAGGGGTCCGCGTCGCTGCCGAGCAGCGACGGGGCGGCGCCGGGCCGCGTGATGCCCGCGAGCCGCTCGTCGTCCCAGGCGCTGCGGTCGAGCGCCTCCAGCGCGCGGTCCCAGCCGAGGCCGAGGTTGCTGGCCTCGGACGTCAGCGGGAAGCCGGCCCACTCGAGGTTGATCGAGAGGTCCGTCGGCTCCTGCAGCTCGACGAGCAGGATGCCCTCGCCGATCGCGTGCGGCGTGCCGCCGGGGACGAAGATCGCGTCGCCGGGCGCGACGGCGAGCTCGCGCAGCGCGGCGAGCATCGCCGCGGAGTCCTGATCGGCCATCCAGCCGCGCACCGTCTCGAGCGAGACGTCCTCGGCGAAGCCGGCGTGCACGACGGCGCCCGGCTCGGCCTCGAGGATGATCCAGGACTCGGTCTTGCCGTGGTCGAGCCCGAGCGCGTCCTTGGCGAACACGCGGCCGGGATGGAAGTGGACCGGGAGGCGCTGGCCGGCATCGAGCAGCTTGACGAGCAGCCC
The DNA here is from genome assembly GCA_036269915.1 of Solirubrobacteraceae bacterium. Taxonomy (GTDB): domain Bacteria; phylum Actinomycetota; class Thermoleophilia; order Solirubrobacterales; family Solirubrobacteraceae; genus DATBDM01. The sequence goes on from DATBDM010000319.1 coordinate 12,198, forward strand.
CGCGTCCGCGCCCCAGCGGGCGACGTGCTCGGGGCCGAGGTAGCTCTCGGGGTCGCCGGCGATCGCGTCGCGCACCAGGGTGCCGTCCTCGAGCCGGCTGAGCCCGCGCTCGCGCTGCCCGAACATCGCGTTGACCGCGCCGATCCACTCCTCGGGCGTGTGGTCGTCCGGCAGGTCGAGGCCGCGCAGCTCGGCGATGCGGCGGCCGCCGGCGTAGAAGTGGTGCTGCACGTTGGGCGGCAGGACGAGCGGCTTCACTGCGGAGGGACCTCCCCGGATCCTCGGATCACGAGCTCGGTGGGGACCACGACGCGGCGGGGCGGCCCGTCGCGGCCGTCGAGCCGCATGAAGGCCAGCTCGGCGGCGTGCCGTCCGAGCTCCTGGCTGTCGTGGCGGACCACGGTGGTCGGCATCACCAGCAGGTCGGCGAGCTCGAAGTCGTCGAAGCCGACGAGCGCGACCTCGTGCTCGAGGCCGCGGAGGGCGCGCAGCGCGCCGACGGTGTGCCGGTTGTTGCCGGTGAAGATCGCCGTCGGGCGCCGGTCGGGCGCCAGGGCGAGCAGCTCGCGCACCACGCGCTCGGCGGGCTCGGCGGAGTGCGTGTCGAGCCGGACGAGCTCCGCGTCGATCTCGACGCCGGCTGCGTCCATCGCCTCGCGAAAGCCGTGCAGGCGCTCGCTGGCGGTGTAGAGGCGGTCCGGGTCGGCGACGCAGGCGATCCGGCGGTGCCCCTGCGCGAGCAGGTGCTCGATCGCGCCGCGCGCGCCGCCGCGGTTGTCGAGCAGGACGGTGTCGGCGTCGATCCCGCCCGGCGGGCGATCGAGGAAGACGACGGGCGTGTTCTCGCCCGCCTCGCGCGAGACATAGGCGTGGTCGTCGGAGGCGGGGACCAGCAGCAGCGCGTCGACCCGACGGCGCAGCAGCGCCTGCACGAGCGCGCGCTCGCGGTCGGGGTCCTCCTCGCAGGAGGAGGTGATCAGCATGCAGCCGCGATCGGCCGCGGCGGCCTCGACGGCCTGGGCGATCGCCGAGTAGAAGGGGTTGCCCATGTCCTCGATTACGAGGCCGATCGTCGAGGAGGAGCGACCCTGGCGCAACGAGCGCGCGAGGTCGTTGCGCTGGAAGCCGAGGTCGGCGATCGCGGCGGCCACGCGCTCGGCGGTGGGGCCGGCGACGCCGGGCTCCTCGTTGATGACGCGCGAGACGGTCTTCAGGCTGACGCCCGCGCGCTCGGCGACGTCGCGCATTGTTGGCCGCGATCGCGCCGCGGGCATGACTTCCGACACAGTCCTCCTCCTCTGGACAACGTTGGACGACAACGTTGTCAGATCGGACCGTATGCGGCTCTGTCCGGCGTGTCAAGGGGCAATCGGTCAGCCGGGCTCGATCGCCGTGGCGGCGAACAGCTCGCGCATCCGCGCGGGCTCGAGCACACCGGCCGTGGGCGACTCCACGGCGGCGGCCGCGGCAGTCACGCCGGCGCGCAGCGCGGCGACCACCGGCTCCCCGCGCTCGAGCGCGGCGGCGAGCGCGCTCGCGAGCACGTCGCCCGCCCCGATCGGGTTCGCGACGGTCACGCTGGGTGCGCCGACCCAGGCGCTGCCGTCGGACGTCGCGACCGCCGCACCCGCGGCGGCGGCGGTGACCACGGCCGAACGGGCGCCGCGCTCGCGCAGCTCCTCCGCGGCCTGCAGCGCGCGCGGCCGCGCGTCGGGCGAGGCCTCGACGGCTTCGTCGCCGTGGCCGTGCAGCAGACCCTCGGCCTCGGCCAGGTTGGGCGTGATCACGTCCGGGCCGGCCTCGAGCGCGCCGCCCAGCGTCGCGCCGTTGGCGTCGACGACGACGGGGACCCCCGCGGCCTGGGCGATCGCGACCAGGCGGCCGTAGCCGGCGGGCGGCGCGCCCGGCGGCAGGCTGCCCGAGCAGACGAGCACGCCGTGCGAGGGGAGGGCGCGGGCGATCGCGTCCTCGAGGCGCTCCCAGTCGCCGGGAGCGAGCTCCGGCCCGGGCTCGTTGAGCACGGTCGCCCGCCCGCTCGGCTCGAGGATCACGGAGGTGGAGCGGATCTCGCCGGCCACCGGGACCGACTCCAGCGCGACGCCCTCCTCGCCGATCAGCGCCGCCGAGGCGCGGCCGGTGTGTCCGGGGACGAAGGCGACGAGCGTCGCCGGGACGCCCAGCGCAAGCGCGGCGCGCGCGACGTTGAGCCCCTTGCCCCCGGGGGTCACGACGACGTCCGCGAGGCGCAGGACGTCGCCGGCGCGCAGCTCCGGGATGGTCGACGTGCGGTCGATGGTGAGGTTCGGTCCGGCGATGAGCATGGGGGGATGATGTCTTGACAACGTTGTCAGACGCACCGTAGTCTCCACGGCGACCCCGACGCCGTCAAGGCGGCGCCACGAAAGGACCCCGCACGTGCTGCCGTACCGCCTCAATCGCCTCTTCAGCGCGGCTTCCGGCCGTTCGCTCGCCATCGCCGTCGACCACGGCGTGCCCGGCGAGGCCGACCTGCTCGAGGGGATCGAGGACATGGAGCGCGTGATCGACTCGGTCGTCGAGGCCAACCCGGACGCGCTGCTGCTCGCCCCGGGCCAGGCCGACCTGCTCCAGCGCCGCGTCGGGCGCGAGAAGCCGGCGCTCGTGCTGCGCGTCGACGCGCCGAACGTCTACGGGCGCGAGATCCCCGACGTGCCGGTCTCGACGCAGTACGACGACCCGGTCGGGATGGCCGTGCGGCTCGACGCCGCCTGCGTCGTGACCAACCTGCTCGACTCGCCCGGCCAGCCGTCGCTGCGTCAGAGCTGCGTGGAGAACGTGATGCGGCTGCGGACCGCGTGCGACCGCGCGGGCATGCCGATGATGGTCGAGCCGGTTCCGATGGCGCCGGCCACGGCGGGCTACGACGTCCATCGCGACCCCGAGCGGCTGCGCGGCCTCGTCCGCCAGGCGGTCGAGCTCGGCGCCGACGTGATCAAGGCCGATCCGCTGCCCGGCGCCGACGACTTCGCCCGCGTGGTGCGCACCGCGCGCGTCCCGCTGCTCGTGCGCGGTGGCGGCCGCGTCGCGGTCGAGGAGCTGATGGAGCTGACGGCATCGGTGCTCGCCGCGGGCGCGCTCGGCCTCGTGTACGGGCGCAACGTGATCCAGCACGACGATCCGCCGGCGATGACCCGCGCCCTCGGCGCGCTGGTGCACGAGGGCGTCTCCGCCCGGGAGGCCGTCGCGCGGCTGGGGTAGCGCCGGCGGCTACTGGCCGTGCGGCAGCGTCCCCGAGAGGACGGTCGGGCCGGGCTTGGCCGGCCTGGCCTTCGTCTCACGGGTGACGAGGACCTTGTCGTAGGTCGCGAACAGCTGCGGGAAGTCCTTGGCGTCGTTCTTGCCGGGGCCGCCGACCGTGAGGACGTTGTTGGTCACGGAGGTCTGCGGGAAGCCGAGCAGCTTCGCGGTGCCGTCCTTCTTCGTGAACCACACGGCGTAGAACTCGCCCTTGCGGTTGTTGGGGATGTCCTGGGCGCCGATAGCGAACTGGACGCTGCCGTTCTGGGACTTGAACAGGCGCATCAGGCCCGCGGCCTGGGAGCCGTTCGCGCCCTGCAGGAGGATGTCGTTGCCCGTCGCCTGCGGGGTGGAGCCGGGGGTGGCCGTCGCGGCCGGCGCGTTGTTGCTCGCCGTCTTCGCGCCCGGGTCGTCGCCGCCGCGGGTGATGAACCAGACCAGGAAGGCGGCGATGGCGAGCGCCACGACGCCGATCAGCAGCGCGCCGCCGAGGCGCGAGGAGCCGGCGACCGCGAGCGGCCCGGAGCCGCCGCCGGCCGGCGGCGCCGCGTCCCGGGCGGGGCGGGGGCGTGGGGCGGCCTCGTCGCGCAGCGGCCGCGGGCGCGGGGCGACCGGCTCGGCGTTCGGAGAGGCTGCGGCCTCGGGCACCGCGGGGACGCGCTCGCCGCCGACCTCGCGCAGGCGCTCGGCGGCGCGGGCTGCCCACGCGCGCGCCGGCTCGGAGCGCTCGACCTGCGTTCGCGTCGCGGCGGCCGCGCGATCGGTCTGCTGGCCGAGCAGCCAGTCGGTGATGCGGCCGGTGTCGACGTCCCCGTCGGGCGCGCCCGCGAGCGCGTGCAGCGCGGCGTCCGCGCGCTCGCGGACCTGCCGCTCGGGGATGCCGAGCAGCTCGGAGAGCTCGCCGTAGGAGCGGTCCTGGCGGAGGACGAGCTCGAGCACGGCGCGCTGATCGGGTGCGAGGAGGTCGAGCGGCGTCATGGCTGCTGTCTCGGAAGGGTAGTGACGCTCCTTGAGAGCGGTTTCATATGCTCCCGCCGCGATGGACGCTGCCCTCGGCCCCTTCACCGGCTTCGACGCCCACTACGGCCTCGAGGTCCTCGACGCCGACGACGAGCAGGTTCGCGCGCAGGTCGCCGTGCGGCCCGAGTTGCTACAGCCCGCTGGCCTGGTCCACGGCGGCGTCTTCGCCTCGATCGCGGAGTCGATCTGCTCGATCGCGACCTGGGTCGCCGTCAGCCGCGAGGGGCAGACCGCCCAGGGGCTGAGCAACCAGACGAACTTCCTGCGCCCGATCACGGGCGGCACGATCCACGCCCTCGCCCGGCGCCGCCACCGTGGTCGGACGACCTGGGTGTGGGAGGTCGACATCACCGACGACGACGATCGCCTCTGCGCGATCGTGCGCATGACCGTCGCCGTGCGCGACGCGCCGTAGTCAGCGACCCGCGCCGCGGCCGAGCCACGCGTCGGCGAAGCGCTCGAGCGCCGGATCCGACGGCCCGCTCGCGCGCAGGCGCCGCCGCCAGGCCAGCGCCGTCGCCGGGCCCGAGTCCGGGCTGCGAGTGAGGATCACGGCCTGGCCCGCCGCGGCGAGCGCGGGGTCGAAGCGCCCCGCGACGCGGCGCTGGACGCGGACGAGCGCCGGGTCGGGGCGCCGCCCCGGGTAGGTGAGCACGACGTCGCCGAGCTCGAGGGCCTCCAGCACCTGGTCGACGGAGAGCGCGCGGCGATCCGCCCGGACCGGGACGACGTGGTGCGGCCCGCTGGCGGGCAGCGCCCCGCCGGCCCGGTCGATGTGGTCGCTCGGCTGCAGGTGCCGTGCCCCGCGGTCGGGCTCGAGCGCGCCCGGCCCGCTCGCAGCCGCGTCGACGCCTCCTTCGTCGCGCCCCGCGAGCAGCGTGACCGCGCCCGCGACGATCGCGAGCACGAGCACGACGGCCAGGGCGATCGTCGCGAGCCGCCTCAGCCCGCCCGCCCGCCCGAGGCCGTCGAGCGCTTCGCGCGCGTCGAGCGCCGCGTCGCCGACCGTGCCCGCCCACCGCGCTCCGACGACGGGGTGACGCCGGCCGCGGCCGCGAGCTCGGCGATCGCCCGCTCGACGTCACCGGCGAACTCGTCGAGGTCCTCCATCGCGTCGTAGTCGCCGAGCAGCCCGAAGTACAGGCTCCCGTCGTAGGACATGATCGCGATGCCCAGCGCGGTGTTCGGTGTCAGCGGGACCTCGGGGTAGAACGCGCGCAGCTTGCGGCCGAGCATGTACAGGGGCAGCTGCGGGCCCGGCACGTTCGTGACCGTCAGGTTGTAGAGCCGTTGTGAGCCGGCCAGTCGCGCGGCCTGGTCGAGGATCGTCGGCGCGGCGAAGCCGGCCAGCGAGGTCAGCACCTCCGCGCCGACCGCCTGCCCCGAGGCCTTGAGGTCGCCCATCGCGGCGTGAACGGCGGCGAAGCGCGCTCCGGGGTCGTCGAGCTGCACGGGCAGCGGCGCGTACATGGCGCTGACGCGGTTGCCGAGCGCGCCGCGCTGCTCGTCCGTGCGCACGGAGACCGGCACCATCGCCAGGAGCCCCTCCTGCGGTTCGCGGCCGCGGCGGCGCAGCAGCGAGCGCAGGGCACCCGCGACGACCGTGAGCACGACGTCGTTGACCGTGCCGCCGAGCGCGCCCTTGATCGCCTTGAAGCGGTCGAGGTCGCCCGTCGCCCACGCGAAGCGGCGGTGCGGGCCGACGCGCACGTTGAGCGGGCTCGGCGGCGCGCTGCGCAGGCTGGCCAGGCCGAGGCCGGCGACCGCACTCGCGGCGCGCACGGTCGCGCGCGGGTCCTCGAGCACGCCGCCCAGCGCCTTCGCGGCGCTCAGCGGGATCTCCGCGCGCTCGCTGAGGGTGTCGGCGAGCAGCGACGCCCCGCTCGGCTCGGGCCGCGGGAACCACGCGGGCGCGGGCTCGCGCTCGGGTGGGTCGGCCTCCAGATCGAAGAGCACGGCCATGATGTCGACGCCCGACACGCCGTCCACGAGCGCGTGGTGGGTCTTGCAGATCAGCGCGAACTCGTCGCGGCCGACGCGCTCGACGAGCGCGATCTCCCAGAGCGGCTTCGTCCGGTCGAGCGCCTGCGAGAACAGCCGGCCGGCGAGCTTGCGCAGCTCCTCCTCGCCGGCGGGCTCCGGCAGCGCCGTGTGGCGGATGTGGTAGCGGGCGTTGAAGTGCGGGTCGTCGACCCACACGGGCCGGCCCTGCCCGAACGGCGGGAAGGCGAGCTTCTGGCGGTAGCGGGGAACGAGGTGCAGCCGCTGCTCGATCGCGGCGACGAAGTCCTCGTAGTCGGGCGCGGGGCCGTCGAGGACGAGGACGGAGCCCACGTGCATGTGCGCGCCGCCCTTCTCGATGGCGAGGAACGAAGCGTCGAGTCCGGTGAGCCGGTCGGGATTGGGCACGCCCGGATTCTCGCCGGTCGGCCCGCGCTGCGCAAAGATTCCACGACAGAGTTTATAAACCTTCCACATCGCGTATAACCTAGCCATGGCGATCGAGCTCAACGACCCGGCCACCTTCCAGCGCGTCTTCGCCGAGCACGAGCGCGGCGTCTACGCGGCCGCGTTCCGCATCCTCGGCAACGGCGCGCAGGCACAGGACGTCGTGCAGGACGTGTTCCTGCGCCTCTGGCGCCGCCCGCGGTCCTTCGACGAGCGCCGCGGCGCGCTCGGGTCCTACCTGCGGCTGATGGCCCGTTCGCGGGCGCTCGACCTGTGGCGCGAGGCGCAGGCCGCCGGCCGCGCGTCGGACCGCCTCAAGGTCGTGGTCGCCGACGAGGACCTCCGGCTCGACGCCCAACCCGGGCCCGCGGCCGAGCTCGCGCAGACGCGTGGCGTGCTCGGCGATGCCCTCCGGCAACTGCCCGATGCCCAGCGCGAGGCGCTGGTCCTCGCGTACTGGGGCGGCCTCACCGCGGACGAGATCGCGCGCCGCTCCGACATCCCTCTGGGCACCGCCAAGAGCCGGCTCCGGCTCGGCCTGAGCAAGCTGCGCGACGAGTGCGGCGACGCGCTCGTCGCCGCATAGGCCCGGATCCACGTGTGTGCGGTCCCGCACACACCGGGATCGGCGCATCATCTAGCCTCACCGGCCGTTTGTCCGGCCACGCCGAGCCGCGAGCGCACGATGCGCCCGGGGGCGGGGGATCCATCGCCGGCGCCCTCAGGCGCCGGCAGGGGCGAATCCGCGGCTGATGCCGCGGTAGCGACGGGAACGGCGCCAGGAGGCGCCGGCCGCCGCGAGCCCGACAGCTAACCCCGTAGGCAGCCAGGCCGGTGATCAATAGGAGGTCTCCCTTGAGACCGAGTTCTGCCCGTACCGCGCTCGTCGCGGGCGTGCTGAGCATCGCCAGCACCGGCGCCGCGGTCCTGCCCGCCATGGCGTCTGCCGATACCCAGGGCAACCCGTCGGCCTCGATCGCGAGCGTCGGCGTCGTCAAGCGCCACATCAACGTGACCGCCGGCGGGAAGGCCGTCGTCCGCGGCGCCGTCGCCCCGCGCTCGCGCGGCGTGCGCGCGCTGCTGCAGGTCCGCCGCGCGTCGGGCTGGAAGACGCTCGACCGCGACCGCACCGGCTCGCGCGGGCGCTATCACCTGCATCGACGCCTCGGCGCGCCGACGAGCGGTCATGCCCGCGTGGTCGTCGCCGGCGGGGGCCGAAAGCGCCACCGCGGCCTCGGCCGCTTGAACGTCTACCGCTACGCCCAGGTGTCGTGGTACGGCCCCGGCCTCTACGGCAACCACCTCGGCTGCGGCGGCACGCTCGGCTACTCCACGATCGGCGTGGCCAACAAGTCGCTGCCCTGCGGCACGCGGCTGACGCTGCGCCACGCCGGCCACACGCTGCGCGTGCGCGTCATCGACCGCGGCCCCTACGTGGCCGCCCGCGAGTTCGACCTCACCGCCGCCACGGCCCGGAAGCTCCGCTTCCACGGCCACGGCGCCATCCTCACCACGCGCTGAGCGGACCGGCGGCGCCCCGGATCGCGACTGATCCGGGGCGTACGCTTGTTCGCGTGACGGAGCCGAAGCGGGTCATCGCGCACCTCGACTGCGACGCGTTCTACGCGACGGTCGAGCTGCTGCGGCGGCCCGAGCTGGCCGGCAAGCCGGTGATCGTCGCCGGCAGCGGGCCGCGGGCCGTCGTCACCACCGCGTCCTACGAGGCGCGCAAGTTCGGCGTCGGCTCGGCGATGCCCGCCACGCGCGCGCGGCGGCTGTGTCCCGACGCGATCGTGATCCCGCCGGACTTCACCGCCTATCGCGAGACCTCCCAGCAGGTCTGGGCGATCGTGCTGGCCCGGCTCGACCGCGTCCAGCAGCTCGGGCTCGACGAGGCCTACGCCGAGCTGACGGGGGTGCCGAAGCCGCTGCGCGTGCTGCGCGAGGTCATCGCCGCGGTCAAGGAGCAGACCGGCGTCCAGCTCTCGGTCGGCGTCGGCCCGTCGCGGCTCGTGGCCAAGTGCTGCAGCGACCTCGGCAAGCCGGCGGGGTTCGTCGCCATGGGCCGCGAGGAGGCCTGCGTGCGCTTCGCGACCGCGCCGACGAGCCGCGTCCCCGGCATCGGGCCCAAGACCGCGGAGCGGCTCGCCGAGCTCGGCCTGCACACGCTCGGCCAGCTCCAGCAGGCGGACGTGGCGCTGCTCGCCGAGCGCTTCGGCGGCAACTCCGGCCACTTCCTCAAGCGCCGGGCGCACTTCGAGGACGACTCGCCCGTCCAGACCGAGCGCGGCGCCGCCAAGTCGCGCTCCAACGAGCGCACGTTCGACGCCGACATCGACTCCCTCCAGGAGCTCGAGGAGGTGATCCGGCGGCTCGGCCGCGAGCTTGCCGAGGGTCTGGGCTCGCGCGGGCGCAAGGGGCGCACGATCGCGATCAAGGTGCGTCTCGACGACTGGACGACGGTCACCCGCGCCCGCACGCTCAAGGAGGCGACGCACGATCCGCAGACGGTGATCGACGTCGCGCTCGAGCTGCTGCGCGCGTACGCGCCGCCGCGGCCGGTGCGGCTGCTCGGCGTGCGCGTCGCGGGCTTCGAGGACGTCGAGCCCGAGATCCGCCGCGCGCCGCCGTCGCCCGGCGCCCAGCTCGCCCTGCCCGTCTAGTAGAGCGCCGCGGCCAGCTTCCGGCGCGACTCGCGCGCGAGCGGGTGCTCGACGCCGAGATCGTCGAGGACGCCGACGACCGCCTGGCGCAGCGCGTCGCGGCGGTCCTGGTCGCTGGTCGCGGCGATCGCGTCGATCAGGCCCTGCAGCCCGCGCTCGGTATCGCCGGCGTCGAGCGCGTCGAAGGCGGCGGCGACGTCGGGATCGTCCTCGAGTCGCATCCGCGCGACGAGCCCGTCGGCGGCGAAGGAGCCGGTGACGTTGCCCAGCACCTCGAGCGCCGCCTCACGGTCGCCGCGGTCGCGCAGCAGGCGCGCGAGCGGCACGGCGGCGTCGGCGCGGCCGGGCTCGAGCTCGAGCGCGCGGCGCAGGCTCGGCTCGCCGCCCTCCAGGACGAGCGCGTCCGCCTCGGAGGGGACGAGGCCGTCGAAGAAGCGCTTGACCGTGGCGGGCGGATGGGCGCCGGTGAACTCGTCGGCCAGCTGGCCGTCCTTGAAGGCCTTCACGGCGGGGATGCCCTGGATCTGGAAGGCGGCGGCGAGCCGCGGGTTCGCGTCGGTGTCGACCTTGGCGAGCGCGACCTGGCCCTGGCGGGCGTTGGCCTCCTGCTCGAGCACGGGCGTCAGCTGGCGGCACGGGCCGCACCACGACGCCCAGAAGTCGACCACGACGGGAAGCTCCTTGGAGCGCTCGATCACGTCGCGCTCGAAGGTCTCCTCGGTGGCGTCGAAGATCATGCGATTTCAGGATATCCCCGGCCGTGCGCCATCCTGACGGCGTGAGCGAATTCCACGTGGACGCCCACGGGGCGTCGATCAGCGGCGAGGAGTCGAGCGGGGAGCGCCCGGTGGTGCTGCTCCACGGGCTGACCGCGACGCGCCGCTACGTCGTGCTGGGCTCCCGGACGCTCGAGCGCGAGGGGCACCGGGTCGTTGCCTACGACGCGCGCGCCCACGGCCGCTCCTCGCCGGCCGCGGACGGCGACTACTCCTACGGCGCGATGGCCGGCGATCTGCTCGCGGTGCTCGACGCGGCGGGCATCGAGCGCGCCGTCCTCGCGGGTGCCTCGATGGGCGCGCACACGATCGCGGCGTTCGCGCTCGCCCATCCCGAGCGGCTCGCCGGCCTCGTGCTGATCACCCCGGCCTTCGATCCCGAGGACGACGATCCGGAGCGGTTGGAGCGCTGGGACCGGCTGTCGGACGGGCTGCGCGACGGGGGCGTCGACGGCTTCGTCGCCGCCTACGGCGAGCCGCAGGTGCCTGAGCGCTACCGCGACACGGTCATCACCGTCCTGCGCCAGCGCCTCTCCGCGCACGAGCATCCGGACGCGGTCGCCGATGCGCTGCGCGCCGTGCCCCGCTCGCGCCCCTTCGAGGCCTGGGAGCAGCTCGCGGAGATCGCGGTGCCCACCACCGTCGTCGTCTCGCGCGACGAGCTCGACCCCGAGCACCCGTACGCGATCGGCGAGTTCTACGCGGAGTCGATCCCCGGCGCCGAGCTGCGGACCGAGGAGGAGGGCAAGTCGCCGCTCGCCTGGCAGGGCGGGCAGCTCTCGCACGTGATCGCCGAGACGGCGGCGCGCGCGGGCGCGCGCGGCTAGTCCTCGAGGTAGCGGCGCAGGTTCGCGTGGTAGGCGGCGAACTGGCGGCGGAGCATCGGCGCGACGAGGCGGGAGATGAAGCGCATCGGGCCGCGAAGCTCGCCTTGGGCCACGAAGTGCACGCGGGTGCCGTCGTTGGCGGCCTCGAAGGTCCAGGTGCCGTCGATCGGCTGCGGGCCCTCGACGATGTGGGTGTGGACCCGCCGCGGGCGTTCGAACTCGGTGAACTCGACCACCTGCTCGAACTCCGGACCCATCGGGGGCTTGGTCCGCTCGCGGACCCGGCTGCCTTGGCGCATCGGCCCCTCGGTCAGCGGCTCGACCGACGTCTTCGACGTCTGCCACTCCGCCAGATGCGCCGGATCCGTGAGGTAGTCGAACACAGCCTCGGGCGACCGCGCGACGGTGAACGTCTCTTCCACCCGGAGCATCGGCCCACCCTCTCACGCGCGCCCCACTTGCGTGGGCCAATCGGCTGTATAGGGTCGGCGGCATGAGCGCCGCGGGCTACTCGGGAACGCCGCTCCCGCGCAAGCTCGGCATCAAGCCCGGGCACCGGGTCGTGGTCGTGGGGGCGCCGGACGGCTTCGTGCGCGACACCCTCGGCGAGCTGCCCGACGGCGCGACGATCGGCGCGCACGTGGTCGCCGACGTGATCGTCGCCTTCTGCACGGCGCGGGCCGAGGTCGAGCGCCGGGTGCCGGAGCTGCGCGCGCGGATGGATCCGGCCGCCGGCCTGTGGATCGCCTGGCCCAAGCGCGCGTCCAAGGTGCCGACCGACGTCACCGAGGACGTCGTGCGCGAGATCGCGCTCGGCGCGAGCCTCGTCGACAACAAGGTCTGCGCGATCGACGCGACCTGGTCCGGGCTGCGGCTCGTCATCCGCCTCGCCGACCGGCCGGCCGCGGCCTGAATGCGGGCCGCGGCGCCCTGGCGCTATCCCGCCAAGTCGCTCGCCGGCGAGGCATGCGACGAGACACCATCTGCCGACGCCCGATCAGACTGAGCGCCGCGTTAGCGTGAAGCTGCATCCGGGCCCCTCCTTGGAAGGACTGAGTCGCTTGGCAGCTCTCAGCCTCCAAGGAGACCCGGATGAACAACCCTCCTAGGAACTACAGCTACCGGACGCGCAGGGTTCGCTGGCGGCGGGTCTTGCCGGCGATCGCGGTCACGCGGTAGCGGCCGGTCGCCTTCAGCTTGCGGCGCACGCCGAAGCGCCCGCGCCGGACGCGCACGAAGCGCGACGTGTCCGTCCGCCAGCGCGAGCCGACGCGCCGCTCGATCACGAGCTGGACGCGCTGCTGCGGATCGACCGTGCCGGTGATCTCCGCGCGCGTGCCGCGGCGCAACGTGCGCCGCCCGAGCTTGAGCGAGAGCAGCGCCAGGACGTCCACGCGCACATTCGGCGAGGCGACCGGCGCGCGTGTCGCGTCGCCCGCGAACGTCGCGCGGAACAGCCCGCTCGACGGCGGTACGGACTCGATCGTCCACGCGCCGCCGGGACCGGCGATCGTCGAGGCGATCGCCGTCGGCGCCGAGCCCGCCGCCTGGTACTCGAGGGCGACGGTCGCGCCGGTCGCGTCCGAGCCGTCGGCGAAGCGCAGCGCGCCCGAGAACGCGACGGGCCGCTGGTACTTGACCGTGGCGGCGCTCGCGCGGACGGTGAGCCCCGTCGTCGCGACGGCGTACGGGACCGCCTTGCGGCGCAGGCTCGGCAGCTGGCCGTAGAGCGCCGCGCCCGGGCAGCTCGTGCTGTCGCCGTCGCGGTGGCCGCAGACGCGATGCAGCGTCACCTCGGTGCCCGCGGAGTAGCGATTGCTCGCGCCGCCCGCCGAGACCACCGTGACCTCGCCCCGCACGGGCACGCCATGCAGCGAGAGCTTCCAGCCGATGACCCGCGCGAGCGACTTCAGGCCGGCGCTCGGGAACGCCTCGGACTCGAAGGTCCCGAGGCAGGCGATGCCGGTCGAGACCGAGTTGTAGCCCTGCGCCTGGGCGCCGACGACGGCCTGGTCGATGCCGCCGGCGCGGCCCTCGAAGATCTGGCCGAAGCGGTCGACGAGGAAGTTGTAGCCGATGTCGTTCCAGCCGTTGGAGTCGCGGTGGTAGCGCGCGATCCCGAGCACGATGCCGGCGGAGTCCTCGGGTCCGTACGTGTTCGCGTTGACCGTGTGGTGGACGAACGCCGCCTGCACCTCGCCGTACTCCGGGCCGGTGCGGGGCGGCACGGAGCCGGCGCCCCACTCGCTGCGCGTGATCAGCGGGAACGGCGTCGTGACCTGCGCCGCGCGCCCGCGCCCGGCGGCGCGTGCACGGCGGTGCAGGCGCGCCGCCGCACGGCGGGCGAAGCGGGCCGTCGGCAGCGCGCGCACGAAGCGGGCGCGCAGCCCGCGGACGCTGCCCCGCAGGCGCAGCTGGTACTCGTCCGCCGTTCCGGTGAAGGCCGGGTCGGTGCCCGCGGGCGCGGCGCCCTCGTCCGGCCCGTGGTCGCCCGTGGCGTGCAGCGCCATCCACGGCGTCCACTGCCCGCCGCGGCGGCGCGCGCGGACCTGCGCCTGCGCGTTCGAGCCCGACGCCCAGCGGAGCCCGATCAGGTCGAAGCGACGTGGCGCGCGCAGCACGCGCGTGGTGCGCCAGGCGGCGGCGTGCGCGCCGCGGAGCTCGCCCGAGAGGTCGGACTCGAACAGCGCCGGGCGGGAGGCGAGAGCGGGGGAGAGGCGGGTGGCGCCGAGCAGCGCCGTCAGCGCGCCGGTCCGGAGCGCCTGTCTACGGGTGAGGGATACGGCCACGGGATTCGGAACACGCCGTGCGGCGCGAAGGAGCGATCAGCGGCTCGCGCAGTCGGGGCAGGCCCCGCGCAGCACGACGTCGTGCGCGCCGACGTCGTAGCCGAGCCGCTCGGCGACGCCGTCGATCAGCCGCTCGAGCTCGGGGTCCTCGAAGGCGTCCATCTTCCCGCAGCGCTCGCAGATCGCGTGATGGTGGTGCTCGCCGCTGGGGTCGGCGGGCTCGAAGCAGGAGGTGCCGCCGACGTCGACGCGGTGGACGAGGTGCAGCTGCGCCAGCACGTCGAGCGCGCGGTAGACGCTGGCCAGCCCGACGCCGCGCCCGTCGCCGCGCAGACGGTCGTGGATCGCCTGGGCGCTGAGGCAGCAGTCCTGCGAGGCGAGCAGGTCCACGACCTCCTCGCGGGCGCCGCCCGTGCGGTGCCCGGTGCGGCGCAGCTCGCCGCGCGCGTGCTCGGCCCAGTCGCGCTGCTCGGTCGTCGCCATCGGCCCGATGGTAGCCCGCTTGGGCCGGACATGCGACTGAGAATGATCCTCAGTAGCATGCGTGGGCGTGCCCGCGCCGTTCGACACGCCCTACATGCAGCGCGCCCTCGTCGAGGTACTGCTGCTTGCCGGGCTCGGCGGGGTGCTCGGCGCGTGGATCGTCCTGCGCCGCCTCGCGTTCTTCACGCACGGGGTCGGCACCGCCGCCTTCCCGGGACTCGTCGTCGCCGGCCCGCTCGGGATCGCGCCCCAACTCGCCGCGCTCGGCGCGGCGCTGATCTACGCCGGGGCGCTCGAGGCGCTCGCGCGCTCGCGCCGTGTCGCCATCGACGTCGCGACCGGGCTGCTGCTCGTCGGCGCGCTCGCCCTGGGCTCCGTGCTGGCCTCGAACGTGTTCGAGAGCGGGGCCGGGGTGGACCGGCTGCTGTTCGGGAGCCTGATCGGGCTCAACGCCCTCGATCTCTGGCTGACCGCCGCGGCGCTCGCGGCCGTGCTCGTGCTCGACGCCCTCGCGCGACGGTGGTGGCTCGCGGGCGGGATGGACCCCGACGGGGCGCGCGCGCTCGGCGTGCCGGTGCGCGCGGCCGACCTCGCGCTGCTCGTGGCCGTGGCCGTCGCCGTCGTGGTGTCGCTCGACGCAGTCGGCGCGCTGCTGGTCACCGTCGTGCTCGTCGTGCCCGCCGCGACCGTGCGGCTGCTCGCCCCGAGCCTGCGTGCGCTGCGGCTCGGCGCCGTCGCGCTCGGCGCCGCCGAGGGCGTGGTCGGCCTGATCCTGGCCTGGGAGCTCGACGTCGGCCCGGGACCGGTGCTGGCTGTCCTGGCGGGCGGCGTCTTCGCGGTCGTGGCGCTCGCGACCCGGCTCGCCCCGGGGCGGCTGGTGCGCGCATGACGCCCGCCGTCGCCGTCGAGGCGCTCGCGGGCGGCTACGTCGCCGGCGCCGACCGCCTGCGCGACGTCGACTTCGCGCTCGAGCCCGGTGCGGTCGCCGCCGTCCTCGGCCCCAACGGCGGCGGCAAGACGACGCTGTTCCGCGCACTGCTCGGAGAGCTGCCGGTGCGCCGCGGCCGCGTCGAGCTGGCCGGGCTCCCCGCCTACGTCGCGCAGGCCGACCGCGCGCGGCTGGACTTTCCCGTCAGCGCGCTCGACGTAGCGCTGATGGGCGCGTATCGCCGCACGCCGCCGTGGCGGCGGATCGCCCGCGCCGACCGCGAGCGGGCGCGGGCGACGCTCGAGCGCGTCGGCCTCGGCGACCGCACCGCGACGTCGTTCGGCGCGCTCTCGGGCGGCCAGCGCCAACGGGTGCTGATCGCCCGCGCCCTGCTGCAGGACGCGCCGGTGCTGCTGCTCGACGAGCCGCTCTCGGGCGTCGACGCAGTCAGCGCCGCGCGCATCGATGCGCTGTTCGGCGAGCTGCGCGGCGAGGGCCGCACCCTGCTCGTCGCCACCCACGACGTGCAGCAGGCCCGCCGCTGGGACGCCGTGCTGTGCCTGCACGGCCGCCAGATCGCGTTCGGCGCGCCGGCCGAGGTGCTGACCACGGCCGTGCTGCAGGAGACCTACGGGGCCGAGCTGATCGTGCTGGCCGACGGCGAGCACGCGGTGGCGATCGACCACCACGGCCACGAGCACGCGCCCTGATGCTCGCCTGGCTGGTCCATCCCTTCGACGACGCGCTGATGCGCCGCGCGCTCGCCGAGGTGCTGGTCCTCTCGCTCGCCTGCGGGCCGCTCGGCGTCTGGGTCGTCCTGCACCGGCAGAGCTACGCCGCGGAGTCGATGGCCCACTCGATGCTCCCGGGGCTCGTGATCGCCGCCCTGGCCGGCGTGCCGCTGCTGCTCGGCGCCGTCGGCGGGGTCCTGGTCGGCGCGGCCGCGATCGCGCTGGCGGGCCGCGACGAGCGGCTCGGCGGCGACGTGGGCGTGGCGGTGGCCGTCTCCGCGCTGTTCGGTCTCGGCGGCATGCTCGCGCTCTCGCCGGCGGTCCCGCCGCGGCTGGGCGAGCTGCTCTTCGGCGACCTGCTGGGCGTCAGCGCCTCCGACCTCTGGCAGGCCGCGGCGCTGGCGGCGATCACCGCCGGCGCGCTGGCCCTCGGTCACCGGCGCTTCACGCTGAGCACCTTCGACCGGGCCACGGCGCCGTCGCTCGGCGCGCGACCCGGCCGTTGGGACCTCGTGCTGCTGGCCCTGCTCGCGCTCGCCACGGTGGCCGCGGTTCGCGGCCTCGGCAACCTGCTGGCGGTGGCGCTCGTGCTCGCGCCGGGGGCGACGGCGCTGAACCTGACGCGGCGGCTCGGGTCCGCGCTCGCGGCGGCGATCGCCCTCGCGGCGCTCGCCGGCATCGGCGGCCTGCTCGTCTCCTACCACGCGCAGCTGGCCGCGGGCGCCTCCGTCGCGCTGTGCGCGGTGGCGCTGTTCGCGGCC
>DATBDM010000320.1:0-8051 GCA_036269915.1 Solirubrobacteraceae bacterium
CTGGAAGCCGACGTTGACGTCGCTGCGCAGGCCCTCTTCGGTGATCTCGCCCGGGGTGGACGCGGCATCCAAGAGCTGCTCGGCGGTGACCTCGACGTCGTAGCGCTGCTTGTCGATCTGGTTCGGGCGGTCGCCGAGCACCTCGTCGAACGCGGCCAGCGCCGTGTCGACGACGTCCGGGTGCGCGACCCACGTGCCGTCGAAGCCGGCCTTCGCCTCGCGCTCCTTGTCGGCCTTGACGGCGTCGATCGCGCGCTGGTTGGCCTCGGCGTCGCTGCGCGAGGGGATCAGCGCCGCCATCCCGCCCATCGCGAACGCGCCGTGCGCATGGCAGGTCGCCACCAGCAGGTCGGTGTAGGCCTTCATGAACGGGACCGTCATCTTGACGTCGTCGCGGTCCGGCAGCACGAACGACGGGTCGTCGCGGAAGACCTTGATCATCGAGAAGATGTAGTCCCAGCGGCCGGCGTTGAGCCCGTAGGAGTGCTCGCCCAGCGCGTGGATGATCTCCGCCATCTGGAACGCGGCCGGCAGCGTCTCGATCAGCACGGTCGCGCGCATCATGCCCGAGGGGACGCCGAGCGTCGCCTCGGCGAAGGTCAGCACGTCGTTCCACAGCCGCGCCTCGACGTGGTGCTCGAGCTTGGGCAGGTAGAGGTAGAGGCCGAGGCCCTTGTCGTGCAGCCGGCGCGCGTTGTGGAAGGCGTAGAGGCCGAAGTCGACCAGCCCGCCGCCCATCGCCTCGCCGTCGATCGTCACGTGCTTCTCGGGCAGGTGCCAGCCGCGCGGGCGCACCAGCAGCGTCGCCGGGTCGTCGACGAGCTCGTAGTGGCGGCCATCGGCGCCGTCGTAGGTGATCGAGCGCTCGATCGCGTCGATCAGGTTCACGTGGCCCTCGACCTGGTTGCGCCAGGTGGGGGAGTTCGCGTCCTCGAAGTCGGCCATGAAGCCCTTGGCGCCCGAGTTGAGCGCGTTGATGACGAGCTTGCGGTCGGTCGGCCCGGTGATCTCGACGCGGCGGTCGGCGTAGTCGCTGCGCGGCTTCGCGACGAGCCAGGCGCCCTCGCGGATCTCGCGGGTCTCCTCGAGGAAGCCCGACGGCGGCTGCCGCTGCTCACGCGCGCGCAGCAGCTCGAGCCGCCGCGCGCCGAAGCGGGCGTGGAGCTCGCCCAGGAACGCGAGCGCCTCGTCGGAGAGGATCTCGTCGGTGCGCTCCGCGGGCGGCGGGGCGATCTGCACGCTCATGGGCGGCTCCCTCGGATCGAGTGGTCGAGCAGGGTCATCGGGTGATAGATCGGCCGGTTCAGATGGGCGGCGATCTGGATCGCGCAGCCGGGGTTGGCGGCGGCGATCGCCTCCGCGCCCGTGGCCTCGAGGTTCGCGGCCTTGCGCGCGCCGAGCTCGGCGGCGGGGCCGGGGTGGGTCAGGTTGTAGATGCCGGCCGAGCCGCAGCACAGCTCCCACTCGGCGGGCTCGGCGAGCTCCAGGCCGGGGATCCCGCGCAGCAGCTCGCGCGGCTGCGAGCGGACCGCCTGGGCGTGAGCGAGGTGGCAGGCGTCGTGGTAGGCGACGGTCATCGGCACCGGGTGGCGCTGCGCGCGGGGCTCCTGCTCGGCGAGGAACTCGTGGACGTCGCGGACCTTCGCCGAGAACGCCTCCATCCGCTCCTCGCCCTCGAAGAGGTGCCCGTAGTCCTTCATCGCCGAGCCGCAGCCCGCGACGTTGACGAGCACGTGGTCGTAGCCCTCGTAGGCGGCGACGGTCGCGCGCGCCAGCTCGCGCGCGGGGTCCTCGATCCCCGAGTGGAACTGCAGCGCGCCGCAGCAGCGCGGCTCGCGCGGGGCGTGGACCTCGAAGCCCTCGGCGGCGAGCACGCGCACGGTCGCCGCGTTGACGTCGCCGAAGAAGACGCGCTGGATGCAGCCCTGCATCAGGGCGACGGTGCCGCGCTTGGCCCCGACCGCGGGCGTGACCTCGGGCAGCTGCGACACGGCAGCCCGCAGCGGCACCTGCGGCGCCATCCGCAGGAACGGCAGCCGGTCGCCGAAGCGCTCCGCGAGCTTCAGCCGGCGCTGGACCGCCATGCCGGGCACCAGCGCGCGAAGGCGGGCGGGGTGGGTGAAGAGCGCGAAGATCGCGTTGCGGAAGAGCCGCTCGCGACGGGTGCGGGCGCCGTGGCGCTCGATCTGCGGGCGCACGCGCTCGATCAGGCGGTCGTACTGCACGCCGGACGGGCACGCGGTCACGCAGGCCATGCAGCCGAGGCAGTTGTCGAAGTGCTCGGTCATCTCGGGCGAGACCGACTCGCCCTCGTCGTGGCCGATGCGCATGAGCAGGATGCGCCCGCGCGGCGAGTCCATCTCGTCCTGCTCGACGGCGTAGCTCGGGCAGGTGGTCAGGCAGAAGCCGCAGTGCACGCAGTCGCGGATCAGGTCGAGCTCGGGCGGGCGGGTGTCGTCCCAGGCGCGGGTGGCCATGTCTCAGAGTCCTCCAGCGAAGGCGCCGGGCCGGAACACCCGCGCAGGGTCGAAGCGTGACTTGATGCGTTCCATCACCACGAGCGCGGCCGGCGGGGGCCCCGGCCAGGGATCGCGCAGCGCGCCGCCGCCGTCGAGCACGGTGGCGCTCGTCCCGGCGGGGAGCGCGGCGCGGACGGCGTCGGCGCGCGCGGCGAGGTCCTCGCCGGCGCCGAGCGCGATCCAGGTCAGCCCCAGCGCCGCGCGCGACACGGCGGTCGCGCCGCCGGCCTCGGCGGCGCGCAGCACCGCGGGGAGGTCCGAGAGCGTGCCCGCGACCTTCAGCACCGCGCCCTCCGGCGCGCGCTGGCGGGCGCGCTGTGCGGCCCACAGCTCGTCGTCGTCCTCGACCACGCCCGGGTCGTCGAGCCCGGCGCCGCCGAGCCGGTCGGCGGCGGCTCGCGCCTGGTGCGCGGCGGCGGCGCCGCCGAAGCGGGCGAGCACGGCGCCGCGGCCGGAGGACCAGGCGACGTCGAGGCAGTCGGCCTCGAGCGGCAACGCGGCCAGCTGCGCGGCGGCCGTGGCGATCCGCTGCGGGTCCCCCGCCAGCGCGCGGGCGGTCGCGGTCGAAGTCGGCGCCGGGTGCAGCCGTACGGAGACCGAGGCGATGTAGCCGAGCGTCCCGTAGGAGCCGGTGAAGAGCTTGGCGAGGTCGTAGCCGGCGACGTTCTTGATCACCTTGCCGCCGGCGCGCGCCACGGTGCCGTCGGAGAGCACGACGGTGATCCCGACGATCAGGTCGCGCACCCCGCCGTAGCGGTGGCGCAGCGGGCCGGAGTCCGCGGTCGCGACGAGACCCCCGATCGTGGCCGCGTCGCCGGCGCCGAGCGGCGGGTCGAGCGCGAGCATCTGCCCGGCCGAGGCGAAGGCCGACTGCGCCTCCGCGACCGGCACGCCCGGCTCGAGGATCGCGGTGAAGTCGCCCTCGTTGTGCTCGAGGATGCGCGCCATGCCGGCGCTCGAGACCTCCACGGCCGGCGTCGCTCCCGGCGCGCCCCAGTCGAGCTTCGTTGCGCCGCCGCGGACGCGCAGCGGGTCGCCGGCCTCGCCGAGCGCGCGCAGCAGCTCGGAGGCCTCGGGCACGGTGCCGGGACGCTCGGTCCGGGCGGTCGTCGCCATCCGGTTCAGAACCGCTCCGCCAGACCGGCCGCCTCGAGCGGGTGCTGCCGGTAGGGCCCGGGCACCTCGCCGCACAGGCGCGGCGTCGGCATGACCTTGCCCGGGTTCGAGATCCCCTCGGGATCGAACGCGCAGCGCAGCCGCTGGAAGCAGTCGAGGTCGGCCTCGGAGAACATCTTCGGCATGTGCTTCTTCTTGTCGACCCCGACGCCGTGCTCGCCGGTGATCGACCCCCCGGCCTGCAGGCAGGCGTCGAGGATCTTCCCCGACAGCTCCTCGGCCTTCTCGGCCTCGCCCTCGATCGCGCCGTCGTAGCAGACCAGCGGGTGCAGGTTGCCGTCGCCGGCGTGGAAGACGTTGGCGACGATCAGCCCGTACTCCTCGCCGAGCGACGCGATCCGCTCGAGGACCTCGGGCAGCTTGGTGCGCGGGATCACGCCATCCTGGACGAAGTAGTTCGGGCTCAGGCGCCCCATCGCGGGGAAGGCCGCCTTGCGCGCCTTCCAGAAGCGCTCGCGCTCGGCCGCGTCGCGAGCGACGCGCACATCGTCGGAGCCGCAGCGCTCGCACACCGCGACGACCTCGTCGAAGCGCGCCTCGCACTCGCGCTCGGCGCCGTCGAGCTCGACGAGCAGCGCGGCCTTGCGGCCGATCGTGAAGCCCGCCTTGGCCATCGGCTCGGCCGCCTCGATCGCCTTCTCGTCCATCATCTCGATGGCGCCGGGGACGATCCCGCCCTGGACGATCTGCGACACCGCCTCGCCAGCGTCGCGGGTGGAGTCGAAGAAGGCGACGAGCGTCTTCGTCGTCTCGGGCGCCGGCACGATGCGCAGCCAGATCTTCGTGGCGATGCCGAGCGTGCCCTCGGAGCCGACGAACGCGCCGAGCAGGTCGTAGCCGGACGGGTCGAGCGCCTTGCCGCCGACCGTGACGAGCTCGCCGTCGGGGAGCACGAGCTCCAGGCCGGTCACGTAGTTCGTCGTGAAGCCGTACTTGAAGCAGTGCGCGCCGCCGGAGTTCTCGGCGACGTTGCCGCCGATCGAGCAGACGATCTGGCTCGACGGGTCCGGCGGGTAGAAGAACCCCGTCCCGACGGCTGCGGACACCGCGAGGTTGGTGACCCCGGGCTCGACGCAGACGCGGTGGTTGTCGAGGTCGACCTCGAGGATCCGCTTCATCCGCGAGACGACGATCAGCACGCCGTCGTCGAGCGGCAGCGCGCCGCCCGACAGCCCAGAGCCGGCGCCGCGGGCGACGAACGGGACGCCGGCCTGCGCGCACGCCCGCACGACCGCGGCCACCTCCTCGGCGGATCCCGGCAGCACGGCGGCCGCCGGGATCGCGTGGTACTGCAGCAACCCGTCGGACTCGTAGGTCCGCAGCTGGTGCTCGGCCGTGTAGACCCAGTCGGGCGCCACGATCGAGCGCAGCCGTTCGATGAGCTCCGGGGCTAGACCACCATCCACGAGAGGACCGCCGTCGTCTGCAGGTACACGAGCACGCACATGATCGCCAAGAGAAGCAGGCTCCACTTGAGAACGCTACGGAAGAGGTCGCCCTCCTTGCCGCCGAGGCCAACCGCGGCTGCGCCGATCGCCAGGTTCTGCGGCGAGACCATCTTGCCGAGCACGCCGCCCGACGAGTTCGCCGCCGCGAGCAGCGTCGGGTCGAGGCCCGCGGCATGGGCCGCTTTCACCTGGAGTACGCCGAACAAGGAGTTCGACGAGGTATCGGAGCCGGTGACGGCGACGCCGAGCCACCCGATGATCGGCGACAGCAGGCCGAGCACGCCGCCGGCGCCGGCGATCCACGTGCCGATCGTGATCGTCTGCCCCGACAGGTTCATCACGTAGGCCAGAGCCAGCACGGTCGCGACGGTCAGCGTCGCCCACTTGAGCTGGTTGAGCGAGTGCGCGTAGACCCGCAGCGCGCGGCCGGGGGCGATGCGCAGGAACGGCATCGTCAGCAGGCCCGAGATCAGCAGCAGCGTGCCGGCCGCCCCGAGCCAGTTGAACTTGTAGGTCGTCGCGGTGACCGGGTCCCCGGCCGCCGTGAGGACGTTCAGGCCGGGCCAGGTGAACTCCTGGGTCGGCTTGTCGAGGAGGTCCTTGACCGGTCCGATCTGCGCCAGCGAGAAGACGACGATGATGATCAGATACGGCAGGTAGGCCTTGAGGACGTCGCGGCCGCTGTCGCCTTCCGCCGTCCCGTCGCGCCGCCGGACCTCGTGCTCGTGCACCGGGTCGGCGGCCGCGGCGCCCGCGATCGCGGGCCTGGCTCCGCCGAACTCGCCGCGGACCGGCTCGCTCGGGCGCCAGACGCGCAGGAAGGCGACAATCGCGCCGACCGAGACCAGTGAGGCGACGATGTCGGTGAGCTCGACGGAGACGTAGTTCGAGCAGGCGAACTGGGCGATGGCGAAGGTGAGGCCGCCGACGATCGCGGCCGGCCACGTGGCCTTGATGCCGCGCATGCCGTCGACCATGCCGACGAGGATCAGCGGCACGAAGATCGCCAGCAGCGGCGTCTGGCGCCCGACCATCGCGCCCAGGTCCTCCTTGGGCAGGTCGGTGAGGCCGGCCAGCGTGACGATCGGGATCGCGATCGCGCCGAAGGCGACCGGCGCGGTGTTCGCGACGAGCGCGACGGAGGCCGCCTTCATCGGCTTGAAGCCGAGCGCGACGAGCATCACCGAGGTGATCGCCACCGGCGTGCCGAAGCCGGCGAGCGCCTCGAGCAGCGCGCCGAACGAGAAGGCGATGATCACCGCCTGGATGCGCTGGTCGTCGGAGATCTGCGAGAAGGAGCGCCGCAGCACGGCGAAGTGCCCCGACGCCTCGGTCATGTTGTAGATCCAGATCGCGTTCCAGACGATCCACATGATCGGGAACAGGCCGAAGGCCGCGCCCTCGAGCGCCGAGTCGAACGCCTGCCCCGCGGGCATCGAGTAGACGATGATCGCGACCAGGATGGCGACCGCGAGCGCGATCAGCGAGGCGACGTGCGCCTTCAGGCGGACGATGCCGAGCAGGACGAACAGCGTCGCGATCGGCAACACCGCGAAGATCGTGCTCGCGAACAGCGAGTCCCCTACGGGATCCAGCACCTGCTTGTACATCGAGCCCTCCTCTCGATTCTTCTCCCTGCCGGGGCGTTACCCGACGTGAGGGGTTTCACTCACCCGCGCCGGGATTAGACTCGGGCCGGCGTGCGGGTCGCGTTGTTCATCACGTGCTTCAACGACACGTTCTTCCCGGCGACGGGCCGGGCGGTCGTCGAGCTGCTCGAGCGGCTCGGCCACGAGGTCGACGTCCCGCTCGACCAGACCTGCTGCGGGCAGATGCACCACAACTCGGGGTACGCCCAGGACGGGCTGGCGCTCGCCCGCCGCTTCGAGCGGATCTTCGACGGCGCCGAGGCGATCGTGTCGCCGTCGGCGTCGTGCGTCGGGATGGTGCGCGAGCACTGCCCCGCGGTTGCGGACCGGACCTACGAGCTGACCGAGTTCCTCGTCGATCGACTCGGCGTGGTCGACGTCGGCGCGTCGTTCCCGCACCGGGTCACGCTGCACCCGACCTGCCATTCGCTGCGCGTGCTGCGCGTCGGCGACCGGCCGCGGCGGCTGCTCGAGGCGGTGCGCGGCATCGAGCTCGTCGCGCTGGAGGGGGCGGAGGAGTGCTGCGGCTTCGGCGGTACGTTCGCGGTCAAGAACGCCGACACGTCGATGGCGATGTTGTCCGACAAGCTGCGGCGGATCCTCGACACGCGCGCCGAGGTCTGCACGGCGGCCGACACCTCGTGCCTGATGCACATCGGCGGCGCGCTGCGCCGCCAGCGCGCGGGCGTGCGCACCGTCCACCTCGCCGAGATCCTGGCGGCGCAGGAATGACCGCCGGCTTTCCCGCCGCGGCGAAGGTCACGCTGCGCGACGCGCAGCTGCGCCGCAACCTCGGCAAGGCGACCACGACGATCCGCGCCAAGCGCGCCGGGGCGGTCGCCGAGCTCCCGGACTGGCAGGACCTGCGGGCGGCGGGCGAGGCGATCAAGCGCCGCGCGATGGCGACCCTGCCCGAGCAGCTCGTGCGCCTCGAGGCGGCGGTGACGGCGGCGGGCGGGACGGTCCACTGGGCCCGCGACGGCGCGGAGGCGACCCGCATCGTCGCCGACCTCGCGCTCGCCCACGGCGCCGAGGAGGTCATCAAGGTCAAGTCGCTGGCGACCGACGAGATCGGCCTCAACGAGGGCCTGGCCGCGCGCGGCGTGCAGGCGATCGAGACCGACCTCGCCGAGCTGATCGTCCAGCTCGGCGACGACACGCAGACGCACATCCTCGTGCCGGCGATCCACCGCAACCGGGCCGAGATCCGCGCGCTGTTCGAGCGCACGATCGCCCAGGGCCAGGACCTGGGGACCGAG
>DATBDM010000321.1:0-3932 GCA_036269915.1 Solirubrobacteraceae bacterium
CCCAGCCGCAGTTGACGTTCGCCGAGGCAGCCGGGCGCGCCCCGCCTCGCCGCGGGACGACGCGCCGCCGCCTAGACGCTGATCCGGTCGAGCGCGAGGTCACTCGGGGCCGGGGCGCCCTCGTGCCGCGGCTCGGGCGGGGCGCCGCGCAGGACCCAGCCGCCGTCGGCGCGGCGCTCGATCTCGCCGCGCGAGATCAGCTGGCCGAGAGCCGTGGTGACCGAGGGGCGGCGGGCGCCGACCATGCCGGCGAGCGTGCGGTGGGGGAGGCGCAGGTTGACCAGGACGCCGCCGGGGACGACGCGGCCCCAGCGCTCGGCCAGGCACCACAGCATCGCGAGCAGGCGGTCGTCGACGCGGGTGAGGTGGCCGATCGCCTGCATGACCACCAGCCGCTCGGCACGCCGGGCGGCGCGCTCGACGAAGGTGGCGAAGATCTCCGGCCACTGGGCCGCGCGGACGGCGAGCGCGTGGTCGATCACCGCGACGCGCGTGTGGGTCAGCGCGTTCCACTCCACCCGCCGCGGGAGCAGGATGTCGTCGTCGGAGTCCTCCCAGGCGCGCAGCACGTCGCCCGGCCCGAGCAGCTCGGCGGACGGGTGGTCGCCGACCGTCGCCTCGCGGACGAGCAGTCCGTCGAGCACGAGCAGGCCGATCGGCTGCGAGCCTCCGGAGAGCAGCCGCTGCGGCGTCCATGGGCCGCGTGGGATGTCCATCGCACGCGTCACCAGGCGCTGTGACATCTCCCTGACGCGCCGCGGATCCAGGCCGCGCGCCAGATCGGGGTCTGCTTCCAGGAGATGAACCGATCCGTTCCCGCCCTCAGCCATACCCGTTCCTTTCGCCTCGTGGCGCCGGGTTCCCGCTCCCTACGGGCCGCTTGACACCATTGGTGCAATCTAGCGCCTCAGCGTGCTCCTGTCAGCCTCTGCGTACAACGAGGCCCCAATTCATGCTCCAAGGACGCGGGGCAGGAACATCACCCATTGTTTTTGGGGATCGAGCCGCGCACCTCGACGTGCGCCCGTCGTCCCGGCCCGGCCTCCTATACTGGGCGACCGCCCTTGCCGGGTGGTGTAATTGGCAGCACGCCAGATTCTGGCTCTGGTAGTTGGGGTTCGAGTCCCTGCCCGGCAGTTGCGTGCGAAACTACGCGGGGTGAGCGCTCCCCCTTCGCCGCCCGCATCGAGCGACCGCGCGCGGCCTGGCTCCACCACTGCCATCGGCACGGCGATCGTCGCCGTCGCGGCCTCCCTGTGGGCGACCGACGTCTTCTTCCGGCGCCACCTCGCCACGAGCATCTCGGCGACCGAGATCGTCTTCTGGGAGCACGTCGTGCTGACCCTGGCCGTGCTGCCGATCCTGCTGCGCGCCGGAGCGGCGCTGCGCGGGCTGAGGCCCGTCGACTGGCTCGCCGTGGTGGTCGTCGGCGGCGGCGCGTCCGTGACCGCGACGATCCTCTTCACGAAGGCGCTGACGTCCGCGATCACCGCCGGCGGCGATCTGACGACGCCGCTGCTGCTGCAGAAGCTCCAGCCGGTCTTCGCCGTCATCTTCGCCTTCTTCGTGCTGGGTGAGCGGGTGCGCCCGCGCTACTTCTGGTTCCTGGCCGCCGCGTTGCTCGGCTCCTACCTGCTCGTGCTCGACGACCCCGGATCCGTGCTGCCGTCGAACGCCACGGCGCCGCTGCTGGCGATCGGCGCCGCCGTGCTGTGGGCGCTCGGGACCGTGCTCGGCAAGTTCCTCGGCGACAAGCTCACCCCGAACGAGCTGACCGCGGTGCGCTTCGCGACCGGCCTGCCGATCGCCGCCGTACTCCTGCTCACGCGCGGAGGGAACGGGCCCTTCATCGCCGCGGGCTGGGACGACGCGCCGTGGCTGATCGCCCTCGCCCTGGTCCCCGGACTGATCGCGCTGCTGCTCTACTACCGCGGCCTCGAGCGCACGACGGCGTCGACCGCGACGCTCGCCGAGCTGTCCTTCCCGGCCACCGCGCTGATCCTCAACGCGATCGCCTTCGGCGTGCACCTCGGGGCCGTCCAGGTGCTCGGGCTGCTGATCCTCGTCGCCACGGTCACCGCGATGCCGTTCGTGATGAGCCGCGACCCGACGGCGCTCGCGCGCCGCGGCCGCCGGAGCGCGCCGCCGCGGACCGCCGACGCGAGCTCGGGCGCCTGATGGAGCGCCGCGCGCTCGGCGCGGCCGGTCCGCAGGTGCCGGTGGTGGGCATGGGCACCTGGCAGACGCTCGACGTCCGCGGCGCCGGTGCCGAGGCGCGCGCCGCTGCCGTCGTGCGGGCGGCGCTCGACGCCGGCATCGAGGTCATGGACTCCTCGCCGATGTACGGCGAGTCGGAGCGCGTGCTCGGCGACGGACTGGGCGACCGCCGCGACGAGGCCTTCGTGGCCACCAAGGTGTGGACGCCGGACCCGCGCGAGGGAGAGGCGCAGGTCGAGCGCGCGCTGCGCTTCTACCGCGGCCGCGTCGAGCTCTACCAGGTGCACAACCTCGTGGCCTGGCGCCAGCAGCTGGCGATGCTCGAGCGCCGCCGCGATGCCGGTGAGATCGAGCTGCTCGGCGCGACGCACTACAGCCCGCGGGCGTTCGGCGAGCTCGCCGAGGTCATGCGCACCGGCCGGATCGGCGCGATCCAGATCCCCTACAACCCGCACGAGCGCGACGTCGAGCGCACGATCCTGCCGCTGGCGCAGGAGCTCGGCCTCGGCGTCCTGGTCATGCGCCCGCTCGGCGGCGGCGGGCTGGGGCGGCGAGCACCCGACCCGCGCGAGCTCGCGCCGCTGCGGGAGTTCGGCGTCGAGACCTGGGGCCAGGCGCTGCTGAAGTGGGTGCTGTCGGATCCGCGCTGCACGGTCGCGATCCCGGCCACGTCGCGACCGGAGCGCCTCGCCGAGAACGCCGCCGCGGGCGAGCCGCCGTGGTTCGGCGCCGACGAGCGCGCGCTGGTCGAGCGCCTCGCCGGCGCGTAGCTACGCGACCGCGGACTGCTCGGCCCAGTCGCGGTACAGCGCCCAGTAGGCGCCGTGCGCGTCGAGCAGCTCGTCGTGCGTGCCCTGCTCGACGATGCGGCCGTGGTCGAGCACGACGATCCGCCCGGCGGTCCGGATCGTCGAGAGGCGGTGGGCGATGACGATCGCGGTGCGACCGGCGAGCAGCCGGCGCAGGCCGGCCTCGATCTTGCCCTCGGTGTGGATGTCGACGTTGGCCGTCGCCTCGTCGAGCACGAGGATGCTGGGGTCGGCGACGAGCGCGCGGGCGAAGGCGACGAGCTGGCGCTGGCCGGCCGAGAGCTGGATGCCGCGCTCGCCGACCTGCGTGTCGTAGCCGTCGGGGAGCTCGGCGATGAACTCGTCCGCCCCGACCGTGTGCGCGGCGCCCTCGACGGTCTCGTCGGCTGCGTCCGGACGCCCGAAGGCGAGGTTCTCGCGGATCGTGCCGCTGAACAGGAAGGCCTCCTGGGGCACGATGCCCATCTGGCGTCGCAGCGAGTGCGAGGACACGTCGCGCAGGTCGTGGCCGTCGATCAGGATGCGCCCCGAGGTCGGGTCGTAGAAGCGCGCGACGAGCTTGGCGAACGTCGACTTGCCGGCGCCGGTCGCGCCGACCAGGGCGACCGTCTGCCCGGGCGGGATGGTCAGCGAGATGTGCGACATCGCGTCGGCGGCGCCCTCGGTCCCGTAGCCGAAGCAGACGTCCTCGAAGACGATCTCGCCACGCACGCGGTCGAGCTCGATCGCGTCGGGCCGGTCGGAGAGGTCGGGCTCGACGTCGAGCAGCTCGAAGATCTTGTCGAGCGCGGCCATGCCCGCCTGGTAGGTCGTGTAGAGCTGCGAGAGCTGCTGGATCGGGTCGAAGAAGTTGTTCAGCGCCGCGACGAAGGCGACGAGCACGCCGACGGTGACGTCGCCGTCGAT
>DATBDM010000322.1:0-4876 GCA_036269915.1 Solirubrobacteraceae bacterium
TAGCCAGAGGGTTACTCCCCGACCCCGATCGCCTCGACCGGCCGCGCACGCAGCACCCGTCGCGTCGGCAGCGCGAGCGCCACCAGCGCGAGCAGTGCGGAGACGCCGAGGATCAGGGCGAGCTGACCGGGCGGGACGTACGGACGCAGGCCGCCCGTCAGCGCATGGCTGAGCGGCAGCAGCGCCGTGGCTGCGATCGCCAGGCCCAGGCCGAGTCCGATCGCGATGATCAACCCGGCCTCCCAGCGTGCCATCGAGCGCACCTGGCCAGGGGTTCCGCCGACGAGGCGCAGGAGCCCAAGCTCGCGGCCGCGCTGCAGCGCGATCATCATCAGCGTGTTCACCACGGCGATCGACGTGAACCCGAAGATGATCCCGACGAACAGCGGCCCGAGCCAGCGGTTGGTCTCGCGGTCGGCGTCGGTGACGGTCGCCAGTGAGGCGCGATCGCTCACCCGCAGGCCCGGATAGCGGGGTGCCAGGGCCTGGAGACGCCGGGCGACGGCGGCCGGCTCGGCGGTGTCGACGAGGACCGTCGCGAGCATCGGGCTGGTCCGGTGGCCGGCCACGAGCTCGGGGGCGAGCAGCGCGTCGCCGAAGGCCAGCGCGCGGCTGTAGATCGCCACGACGGTGGCGCGGCTGCGGGTGCCGTCGCCCAGCGTGACGGGCACGCGATCGCCGATCCGGGCGTGCACGGCGTCCGCGCGCCGGGATCCGAGTGCGATCGCGTCGCCGTGCAGGTGCGCGAGCGACCCGGCCGTCACGCCCGCGTCGAGCCCGCCGCCCCGTCCGCCGTCGAGAACCGCCGCGGCGATGACGTCGTCGGACACACCCAGGCTCGGGCCCAGCGTCGTGGGCGCGAGCCCGACCGCGGAGCGCACGCCACGGGTGGCGCGCACGTCGGCGAGCGCCGCAGGCGGCACTCCGGGACCGGCGCTCGTGACGGCGAGCTCGCCCGTCAGCCCCGCGCGCCGCTCCTGAGTGACGGCGTGGTCCTGGGTCGTCGAGCTGAACAGCAGGGTGCAGCTGAGCGCGACCGTGAGCACCAGCGGCGTGCTGGCCGACGAGAAGCGCCGCGACGCGGTGCCCAGGTTCGCGGAGGCGAGGAAGCCGCCGACCGGCGAGAGCGCCGCGAGCGGCGGGCCAAGGACCGTGGCGGCGCCGCGGGCGACGAGCGGCCCCAGGCAGCCGACCGCGACGACGAGGAACAGCGCCGTCATCTCCGAGGTGGCCGCGGCCGTGTCGGGCGCGCTCGTGGTGGTCGAGACGGCGAACAGCGGGGCTGCGCCGGCGAGTGCGACCAGTCCCCCGATCACGCGGCCCGGACCCAGGAGTCGTGGCTCGACGGCCGCGTCGGACAGCGCGAGCGTCGGCGGCACGCGCGCGGCGCGGCGGCCGGCGCCGAGCACGGCGAAGGTCGCGGCCAGCACGCCGCCGCCGACGGCCGCTGCGATCGGCAGCCAGCCGGCGGTGACGGTGAGGTTCGGCGGCGCGATGCCGTGTCGCACGAGGCCGTCGGCGAGCGCATGGCCGAGCTTCGCTCCCGGCCAGAGGCCGATCGCGGAGCCCACGAGGCCGACGATCGCCGCCTCCCAGGCGATCATCCGCCGGATCTGGCGCGGCGTGGCGGCCACCGCCCGCAGCAGCGCGATCTCGCGGATGCGCTGCTGGATCGACAGCCCCATCGTGCTGGAGACGACGAACATCGCGATGAACAAGGCCAGCCCGCCGAAGGCGGCCGTGACGGCGATCAGCGTCGTGCGCGCCGCCTGGAGCTCGGGATACTCGGCCCGGCCGCGGGCCGTTCCGGTCAGCACCTCGTCGCCGCCGGCGGCGGCGTGCAAGCGCGCGACGTCGAGGCCGGGGGCGGCGAGCACCCCGATCGCGTCGACGCGCCCCGGGTGACCGGCCAGCCGCGATGCCTCGGCGTCGGTCAGGAAGATCGCGGTCTGCCGGCGGACGGGCCGGCGGGGCCGGGCGACGCCGACGACGGTGACGCCGCGAGCGGCTTCGGTGGACGCGAGGCGCAGCCGAGCGCCGACCGCCGCCGGGTAGCCGGTGACCACTTCGCCGGGCCTCGCCGGCCGCCGTCCGGCCGTCAGCACGTAGGGCGTGAGCGCGGCGCTGCCCCACCCGTGGACGACGGCGTCGCGGGCGCCGAGCCGGGCCGGCGCGGACACGTCGCCGATCGCGGAACGGACGCCGGGGACGGCGGCCAGGCGAGCGGCGAGCGCCGAGCTCACGCGGGCGCGCTCGCCGAGCGGAACGTCGTGGTCGGCGCCGACGATCTGCTGCCCGGTCACGACGGCGGACGTCGCGGCGTAGCGTTCGACGGGCGGCTGGGTGCGCAGCGCGGCCTCGAAGGGCATGGCGCCGGCCATGACCAGCGCGGAGGAGGCAATCAGCGCGACGAGGGCGCCGGTGAAGGTTCCGAGGCGGCCGCGAGCGCTCAGGATGGCGAGGCGGAGCATCGTCAGGCCCCCAGGTGGGCGAGGCGCTCGGCGACCTCGTCGGCGTCGGGCGCCTCGAGCGCTCCGGCGATCTGCCCGTCGGCGAGCAGGACGACGCGGTCGGCGTACGCCGCCGCGATCGGGTCGTGGGTGACCATCACGACCGTATGGCCGTCCGCATCGACGACCTCGCGCAGGAGCGCGAGCACGGCGCGCCCGGCTCTGGTGTCGAGCGCTCCGGTCGGCTCGTCGGCGAACACGACCTCGGGCCGGGTGACGAGCGCCCTGGCGATCGCGACCCGCTGCTGCTGGCCGCCCGAGAGCTGCGAGGGGCGGTGGCGCAGGCGCTGGTCGAGCCCGACGCGCGCCGCGACCTCGCGCACCTCCGCGCGCCGCGGGCGACGACCGTCGAGCCGCAGCGGCAGGGCGATGTTCTGGGTGACCGTGAGCGACGGCATGAGGTTGAAGGCCTGGAAGACGAATCCGACCCGCTCGCGCCGCAGGATCGTCAGCCGCCGCTCGCTGAGCCCCGCGAGGTCCACGCCGCCGAGCGCGACGGTGCCGGACGTGGGCCGGTCGAGCCCGGCCGCCACGTGCAGGAAGGTGCTCTTGCCCGATCCCGACGGCCCCATGATCGCCGTGAAGGAGCCCGGCGGGAGGTCGATGCTGACCCCGTCGAGCGCGACGACCGACCCGTCGCCCTGGCCGTGGACCTTGCAGACGTTGCGAAGGGAGACCACGGGCGCCGCTGCGACGTCGTGGCCGCGAGCGCGCTTCTGTCGTTCGTCGCGGGTCGTGTACATGTCCCGACGCTACGAGCGCGTCGGCGCGGGCGCGTCGTCTCGAGGTCGCTTCCGGGCTCCTCCGCAGCGACGACCCCGCCTCCTACCAAGGTCGGAGCGGCACCCATCCGCCCGCGCTATGGGACGCTCGTCGGGAGGAGCGCCTTGATGTCCCGAACCCATACCTCTAGGAAGGCCCGCGCCACGCGCGTGGTCTAGGTCAGGTCATGCCGCCGGCGACGTCCGCTCACCGTCCCAGTAGTCACGGTTGTCATCGCGCCGGAACAGCAGGCGGAGGTCCGGGCCGAAGATGCCGATCTTGTCGCTGTCCTCGTAGACCGCGGCGGCAACCTCCGCGTGCTCGGAGACGATCAGGATCCGTGCCGGCGCCCCGGCGGCGTTGGAGATCTTGTGCGCGCCCGCGGGGCCGCGGGGGAAGCAGACGACGTCGCCGGCCTCGTGAACGTGCTCGCCCTCGGGGGTGCGCACGGTCGGCGTGCCGGAGAGGACGAACAGCCACTCCTCCTCGATCTGCTCGTAGTGGTAGGGGCAGACCGCCTCGTCCTGGCGCAGCAGCACGACCGTCCCGCCGAGCAGCGACGCGCCGATCCGCTGCTGCAGCTTGGCGTAGGGCGCGCGGTAGCCGTCCGGCTCGTCCTCGTCGACGCCCAGCAGGCTGTCGTCGAACAGGTTGAAGCGCTTCATTCGCCCTCCCAGTACCCGACCGCGCTGTCTTCGAGGAAGTTCGAGCGGACCCAGGGCGTGCGGACGCCGACCTTGCCCGCGTCGGGATAGACGATGACGTTGACCTTCGCCCGGTTGGAGAGCATGACCACGCGGCACGGCTCGTCCGACGCGTTGCGCAGCGCGTGCGCGCCCTCCGGCCCCGTCGGGAAGCAGACCACGTCGCCGGGGACGAGTTCCTCCTCGCCGTCCGGGGTGCGCAGCGTCGGCGCCCCGGACAGGACGACGAGCCATTCCTCGTGGGCGGCCTCCCAGTGGTAGGGCCACGCCCGGAACCCGGGTGGGATCTCGATCAGGCTGCCGCCGAGGTGCTCGCCGCCGATCGCAAAGCCGATGTCGGCGCCGCGCGACGCGAACTGCTCGGGGCTGTCGGGGTCGTCTTCGAGTTCGGCCCGATGGATGTTGAAGCTGGTCACCCCCACCTCCATACCCGGAGGCGGGGGTGCCGACTGCCTAGGGGTGGCCGCCCATCGAGCTGACCGATGCGACGCTGTAGTCCTTGTTGATCTCGACGATCACCTGGGTGCCGTCGGACTTGGTGATGTGCGCCTCGTAGGGCGCGCTGTCGTCGACGTTGGTCTCCACGCGGTCGACGGTGCCGGACACCTTCGCCAGCGCGGCCGCGCGTACCTTCGACGCTACGTCACCGGTCAGGAGCGTCTCCGTCCTGCCGTTGAACTCATGGCCCCCCTTGGAGGGGTCGTGGGGCGGACGGGTCTGGCTCGCGGACGTGGGCGATGAGGACGACGACGTCCCCGAGGTGGCTGCGCTCGCGATCGCGGCGCCGCTGACTGCGGCGGCCGCGACCGCGGCGAAGGTGACGAGCTTGGACCGGAGACTTCCCATACGGACTCCTTGGTGGGGTGAGGGGACGCCCCGAGCTTCCCGCGCCCCCGTAAG
>DATBDM010000323.1:0-5110 GCA_036269915.1 Solirubrobacteraceae bacterium
GTACGAACCGTGGAGTCAGGCGATGCCCGTCGCGGTCCAGGCGCGGGCGATGATCGTGAACGGACCGTCGCCGAGCTGCTCGTGGCAGGCCTCGCGCACGCGGTCGCGCGTCGACGGGTCCAGGCGGCCGGCGAACGCGCCCGCCGGGCCGACGCCGTAGGTGTACGGCTCCCACCAGTCCTCGAAGCTCGCGTGCTCGACCTCGACGGGCAGCGCGACCTCGCGCACGTCGGAGATCCCCGCGTCGTCGAAGAGCCTCGGGAGCTGGCCCTCGCCCGAGCCCTTCGAGCCCGCCTCGTCGCGCGCCCCCGGCATGATCGTGTGGACGCCCGACCAGAACGCGGTCAGCGGCGAGCAGTCGCCCGCGAGGTCCCAGCCGCACGCGGCGACGACGCCGCCCTCGAGCGTCACGCGCGCCATCTCCCGCAGCCCCGCGACCGGATCGGACATGAACGGCACGACGAGCTGCGCGAGCGCGGCGTCGAAGCTACCGTCCTCGAACGGCAGCCGCTCGGCCGGCGCGCGCTCGACGCCCACACCCGGGAAGCGCTCCTGCATGGCGTCGACGAACGAGGCCGACGGATCGACGGCGCAGACCGCCGCCGGCCCGAGCCGCTCGACGAGCTCCGCGGTCAGCGCGCCGGGCCCGCAGCCGACGTCCAGCGCGGTCTGCCCGGCCTCGACGCCCGCGAGGTCGGCGAGCTGGGGTGAAAGCTGCCGCGAGTAGCGACCCATGAAGCGGTCGTACGCCGTGGCGCTGACGTCGAAGGCGGACATGGCGCGACTCTACGCATGTCGCCGCTCCGGGTCACCGTGCAGCCAGAGGGGAGCGGGCGCCGGGCTGACCGCCGGCGCGGGCGCCGGCAGCTGCGGCCGCTCCACCCGTCGGCCGCCGGCGCTCATCGCGATGCGCTGGCCGAGCAGCGCGATCACCAGCGCGAGCGAGAGCGCCAGCGGGACCTGCAGCCAGAGGCTGCCCGCGTCGCTCCCGGCGCCGATCACGTGCACGGCGGCCATCGCCCACGCGACCGGGATCAGCCGATGCGCCGTCCGCCAGCGGCGCGCGCCGAGCCGGCGGCGGGCGTAGTAGGTCAGCGACAGCGCCGCCGCGAGGTAGGCGGCGAGGACGCCGACGCCGGTCCACACCGGCCGGTAGCCCGACGCGAACGGCACGAGCACACCGCTCAACCCCGGGCGCAGGTAGGAGTCGCCGAGCAGCAGCGCGCCGTGCGCAGCCGTGGTGCCGAGCGCCAGCAGCGCGACCCGCTCGTGCGAGCGCCGCAGCGCCCCGCGCACGCGCACGGGCGCCAATCCCGTCGCCATCACGAGCCCCATGACGACGACGAGGCTCAGCAGCAGCCATGCGACGACTCCGGCCGAGCGGCTGGCCAGCCACCAGGCGTGGCCGAGGACGTCGCGCTGGTCGCTCACGCCGCCACCGGACGCGGCAGCCGCACGACGGGAGCGGGGGCGATCACCTCGACGCGGCCGTCGTCGTGCTGCAGCACTCCGCCGAGGCGCCGCAGTCGCCGTCGCGCCGCGGCTGGACCCGAGAGCAGCGCGGTCTTGGCCAGGACCTCGGCCTCGAGCGCGCCGACGCCGACCGCGGTGACGGCGAGCAGCCCGGTCCAGGCCGGCTCGCCGGTCGCGGGGTCGAGCAGGTGGTGCGCCCAGCTGCCGTCGTCGCGCCGCCACAGCCGCGTGTGGACGCCCGAGGTCGCGATCCCGCCCGCGCGCACGCGCAGCCGGTGCACGGCGCCGCCGCGTACGCCGGCGACGTCGATGTCCCACGGCCCGAGGCCCTCGCCCGGGCCGACGACGAGGTCGCCGCCGCAGCCGATCGCGAAGCGGACGCCGGCCGGCAGGGCGGCGCCGGCCAGGTCGGCCGCGAGACCCTTGGCGAGCCCGCCCGAGTCGAGCCGCACGCCGGGCGGGCGGACGACGCGGCGCGACGCGTCGACGTGCACGGAGGCCCAGTCGCGCGACGGATCCGGGCGCGCGGGTCGCCGCGCGGGCGCGGCGGCCAGCGCCGCGTCGAGATCCGCGCCGTCCCAGCCGTCACGCGAGTGGTCGTAGCCGAGCGCCTCGAGCGCGCCGAGCCTGGTGGCGTCCACCAGCCCGCCGGAGACGTCGCCGGCCCAGCCGGCGGCCCGGGCGAGCGCGGCGAGCAGGGGAGAGGCGGGCACCACGGCGCGCGGATCGCGGTTGAGCGCCGACAGCTCGCTCGCCGCGTCGAAGCGCGTCAGCGTGCGGTCGGCGAGCTCGAGCTGCCCGCGGACCGCGGAGGCCAGGGCGTCGAGCTCGTCCTGTGTGTACGCGCAGGACTCGAGCCGCACGGAGCACTCGCAGCCCATCGAGCGGAAGGCCAGCAGCGCCCGGCGCACGTCAGGAGGCGTGGGTCGTGGGCGGGGCGATCTGCTGCTGCGGGTCCGCCGGCTGCTGCTGGTAGGGGTCGAAGCCGTAGGACGGCTCGGGCGCCGGAGTCGCCACGGCCTTGGGCGCGGCGCCGCGGGCGAGCGCCGGATCGGCGCCGGCGTGCACCCGCCCGGCGAGGAACAGGAGGATCACCACGAAGAGCACCGCGGTCACGGCCAGCAGCCGCTTCCAGCTCGGCTCCCACCATGGTTGCGTGCTCATGGCGACCGAGGATGCCCGGCGCGTTTGTGGCCACGCTAAGAGCGGGTTGCACCCACCAGTCACACTTTGAAGGAGTCCCGTGAGCGCTCCCCCTGAACCCCTCGTGCTCGTCGTCGACGACGAGGCGTCCGTGCGCCACTCGCTCGAGCGGGCGCTCTCGCTGGAGGGCTTCGCGGTCGGGACGGCGGCGGGCGGGCGCGAGGCGCTGGCCGCGATCGCGCAGCGGCCGCCGGCGGTGATCGTGCTCGACGTGGCGATGCCCGACCTCGACGGCGTCGCGGTCGTGCGGCGGCTGCGCGCGGACGGCATCGACGTCCCCGTGTGCATCCTCTCCGCGCGCGACGAGGTCGAGGACCGCGTCGCCGGGCTGCAGGCCGGCGC
Source organism: Solirubrobacteraceae bacterium (assembly GCA_036269915.1). Classification (GTDB taxonomy): domain Bacteria; phylum Actinomycetota; class Thermoleophilia; order Solirubrobacterales; family Solirubrobacteraceae; genus DATBDM01. The sequence goes on from DATBDM010000323.1 coordinate 3,019, forward strand.
CGACGACTACCTCGTCAAGCCGTTCGCCCTGCCCGAGCTGACCGCGCGGCTGCACGCCCTGCTGCGCCGCCGCGGCTCCGACGGCGCCGCCCCGCGCGTGGTCGGCGACGTCGTCGTCGACGCCCGCCGCCACGTCGCCACCCGCAACGGGCGCGATCTCGAGCTGACCCGGCGCGAGTTCGAGGTGCTCGAGGCGTTCGCGCGCCATCCCGGCCAGGTGCTCTCGCGCGACCAGCTGCTCGGCCACGTCTGGGGCTACACGCCCGAGGTCGACACGAACGTCGTCGACGTGTTCGTGGGCTACGTCCGCCGCAAGCTCGAGGCCGAGAGCGAGCCGCGCGTCGTGCACACCGTCCGCGGCGTGGGGTGGGTGCTGCGACCGTGAGGGCGCCGCGCAGCCTGCGGGCCCGCGTGACGCTCGCCGCGCTGGCGGCCGTGGCGCTGATCGGGCTGCTCGCGGCTGTGGTGCTGATCGCCGAGATCCAGCGGCAGGGGCGGGCGTCCGTCGACCGCGACCTCCAGCAGCGTGCCCAGCAGCTCTCCGCGGACCCCGACGGCGACGGCGTCCCGGGCGGGCCGGGCGGCCGCTTCCGTGGCGGCCCGGAGCCGCTGCTGGCCGGCTCGGGCACCTTCGTCCAGGTCGCCTATGGCGACAGGACCGTCGAGCGTCGCGGCGACGTCCCCAGCGCGCCGCCGCTGGTGCCGCAGGACGGCGGGCTGAAGACGATCGACATCGCCGGGACGCAGTGGCGGTCGCTCACGCTGACGGGCCAGGCCGGCCTGCTGCGCGTGCAACTGCTGCAGAGCCTCGCGTCGGTGCAGGAGCGCGTGGCGTCGACGCGCTCGACCGTCTTCTGGCTCGACCTCGCGGCACTCGCGCTGACCGGTCTCGCCGCGTGGCTGTTCACGACGCTCGCGCTGCGGCCGCTCGGGCGGCTGCAGGCCGGCGCCGCGCGGGTGACCGGCGCGCAGGACCTCGCGACGCCGCTGCCCGACGAGGGTCCCGAGGAGGTGCACGCGCTCGCCTCGGCGCTCAACGCGATGCTCGGGCGCCTGCAGTCGTCGACCGCCGCGATGGATCGCGCGCTGCAGTCGACCCGCCGCTTCGCGGCCGACGCCGGCCACGAGCTGCGAACCCCGCTGACCGGCCTGCGCGCGAACCTCGACGCGCTCGAGCGCAACCCGGATCTGCCCACCGACCAGCGCCAGGCGCTCGTACGCGACACGATCGCCGAGCAGGAGCGGATCCTGCACCTGCTCGAGGGGCTGCAGGCCCTGACGCGCGGCGACGCCGCCGACCAGTTCCCGCGCGAGGAGGTCGAGCTCGACGAGGTGCTCGACGCCGCGGTCTACGGCGCGCGCCGGCGCCATCCCGGCGTCGACTACGAGCTCGACGTGCGCGCGGAGGGCGCGGCGCTCGAAGGGTGGGGAGGAGGCCTGCGGCTGCTCGCCGACAACCTGCTCGACAACGCGGCGCTGCACGGTGGTCCGCACGTGCGGGTGACACTTGGCCGCGGACCGGGCTCGCTCGTCCTGCGCGTGGAGGACGACGGACCGGGGATCGTCCCGTCCGAGCGCGAGCGGCTGCTCGAGCCGTTCGCGCGGGGCGTCGGCGCAAGCGCTCCCGGCACGGGTCTGGGGCTGGCGATCGTCGCCCAGCAGGTCGCACTGCATGGCGGCGAGCTGCAGCTCGGCGAGGCATCGCTCGGCGGACTGGCCGTCGAGATCCGGCTCCCGGCGCCGGATCAGCGTCCTACTGAAGCTGTGAGCGTTCCGTCGGCCAGCAGCGGCTGAGCATGTCCGCGAGCGCGTAGAACTCCTCGGAGCCCTCCCACTCTTCGTCGGGCACGCGGCCGGGGCGGATCGGGCGCAGCTCGGAGAGCCTCAGCGGCTCGCACTGCTCGGTGAAATGCTCGAGCAGGTCGATCCAGTCACGCTGCGTGGCAGCGTTGATCCGGTCGAGATGGTCGTCCAGAGCGTCCACGGCTTCCCATCTAAGCAATTCGGCAAACATCGAGTCAATCTTGAGTCACACTCGGGCGGTGGACCCGATCTCGGCGACCAACTCGGCGGGGTACGACGCGCCGATCGG
>DATBDM010000324.1:0-4930 GCA_036269915.1 Solirubrobacteraceae bacterium
CGCATGAGGCTGGCCATCTTGATCTCGTCCTCGACCACCAGAACACGCATCGGTTCCTCTCGATCGTACGCCTCCGGCTGACGGCCGCGGGTCGCGCGTGCGGACGAGGTCGGCGCGGTCATGGGATGGCTCGTTCATTCATCGTCCCAGGAGGATTGCCGCCGTCAGTGAGGCAAAGATGAGAGCCCGTCGGGAAGCTCGAGCCAGACGTCGGCGCCGCCGCCGTTGACGTTCGCGGCGTGCGCCGATCCGCCGTGGGCGGTCGCGATCGCGGCGGTGATCGCCAGCCCAAGTCCGGTGCCGCCGCGCGAGCGCGCCTCGTCCGCGCGCGTGAAGCGCTCGAAGGCGGTGGGCAGGAACTCCTCCGGGAACCCCGGCCCGTCGTCGCGCACGTGGAGCAGCACCTGGCCGCCACGCGACTCGGCGCTCAGGCGGATCGTCCCGCGGCCGTAGCGCAGCGCGTTCTCGACCATGTTCGCCAGCGCCTGCTCGAGCCGCATCGGGTCGCCCTCGAGCTCGACGCCCGGCGCCGGCTCGGCGAGCAGGCGTCGGCGCTCGGCGTCGGTGCGCGTCGCGAAGCGCCGCGCGAGCCGCTCGAGCAGGTCGTCGGCGTGCAGGTGTCGCGGGCGGATCGGCAGCTGTCCCTGGTCGGCGCGGGCGATCACCAGCAGATCCTCGGCGAGCGCCGAGAGCCGGTCGGTCTCCTCGGCCGCCGAGCGCACGGCGGCCTCGAGCTCCTCGCGGTCGCGGCCGCCGCGCAGCGCGAGCTCGAGCTCCGTGCGCAGGATCGCGAGCGGCGTGCGCAGCTCGTGGCTGGCGTCCGACACGAAGGCGCGCTCGCGCGCGAAGGCGCCGTCGAGCCGGTCGAGCATCTCGTTGAGCGTGCGCCCCAGGCGGCCGATCTCGTCGTTGGCCTCCGGCACCGGCAGCCGCCGGCCGGCGGGCGCGGCCTTGATCGCCGCCGCGCGCCGGCGCATCTGCTCGACGGGCCGCAGCGCGAAGGCCGCGAGCGCGGAGCCGACCAGCGACGCCAGCAGCAGCGCGAGCGGCCCGCCGACGACGAGCAGCGCGTGGAGGCTCTCGAGCGACTGCTCGCGCTGGGCGAGCGACTCGCCGATCACGAGCACCTTCGGCCCGGTCATCGTGTGCACGGCGCGGGCGAGCAGCCGCACCTCCTCGTGGCTCGTCCCGAGCCGCCGGTCGATGATGATCCCGTCGGTCGTGCTCGACGCGGCGAGGCGCTCCTCGGGCGTCAGCAGCGGGGCGCCGCCGGCGCGGGTCGTCGTGCGCAGCACGTGGCCGTTCGGGCCGAGCAGCTGGGCGATCGCCTCGCCGGAGTCGTCGAGGCGGCCGGGGCCGCCACGCCCTGCGACGAGCGCCGCGGCGTCACCGGCGCGGGCCTTGAGCCCGCCGTCGATCGCGCTGTCGAGGTTGCGCGCGACGAGCACGGAGAGGGCGATGCCCGCCGCGGCGAGCAGGATCGCCATCACGCCCGTGAAGGCGAGCGTGAGCTTGATGCGGAGCGGGATGCGGGGCCACTGTGCGGCCATGAGCACCCCTCATGGTGGCGAACGCGCCGAGCGGCCGCGCCTCGCGGCGCGGCCCACTCGACGCGAACTCTCATCCCTGGATCGTCGTCGGCTCGTCGCCCGCGGTCAGCGAGATGGCGCCGACCGAGTCGAACTTCGCGGTGAGGTCGCCCGCGGCGGTGCCGACCGCCCCCGAGCCGTAGCCCGAGTCCGAGGTGAAGGCGAGCTTGCCGGTGATGAACTGGCCGGCGCCCGTGACCGACGCGGAGCTGAAGTCCGAGGCGTTGTCGAAGACGCCGCCGGTCGCGGAGATCATGTGCATGACCTGCAGCGGCGCGGTGGCCGCGGAGTCCTCCATGCGCAGGACCGACTGCGTGACCTTGCCCGCCGACTTCGTCGCCGTGTAGGAGGTCATCTGCGCGCCACTCATCTGCATGCGGCTGAGCGTCGTCGCCGACGGGTTGCCGCCCGGCGTGCCGGGCGTGCCCGGGTTCGTCGTGCACTTGATCGTCGCGCCCTTGATCACGGTGACGGGCAGCGAGGTCTTGCGGATCGTGCCGAAGTAGGAGCCCGCGTCGGCCTTGAGCTTGAAGGTGCCGGTGAGGACGCCGGCGCGCGACTTGCTCTTGGAGCCGGTGCAGCCCTTCGGCGGGGCGATCGTCTTCAGCGGCCCGGTGCCCTTGAGCTTGAGCTTGACGGTGCCGTAGGAGCCGAGCGGAGCGGTGACGGTGCCCGAGGCGAGGCTCTTGGCGACCTTCACCTTCACGTTCTTGCTCGCGGAGTAGTAGTGCGTCTGCGACGACGAGCCGGCCGAGCGGATCATCGAGGTCGAGAGCGAGCTGTCGCTCGCCACGACGCTCATCTTGTAGGCCTTGACCTTGATCGGGCTCGAGACGACCATCGGGCCGGCGGCCGCGGCCACGGCGGGCAGGGCGAGGACAGCGGCGCCGGCGACGAGCGCGGCGGAGAGGTGGGAGCGGCGGGTGGGCATGGAGCGAGCTTGCCGTCCTCCGGTCAGACGCACATCAGGGAAACCCCTAAAGCGCTCCCCGAGTGGGTAAGGTCGGCGCGTGGCGAACTCGTGGCAGCGGCTGCGCAGCGTCCGCGGGGTGGGCAGGCTCGCCGACCTCGGAATGGGTCCGTACGCGGTCTCGCGCAAGACGAAGAAGGCCGGGGCCCGGATCGCCGGCCTCAAGGCCACCGAGTCGGTCTGCCCCTACTGCGCCGTCGGCTGCGGCCAGGTGGTCTACACCCGCGACGGCGAGCTCGTGGACATCGAGGGCAACCCGCGCTCGCCGATCAACCAGGGGACGCTGTGCCCCAAGGGCTCGGCGTCGCGTCAGCTCGTGCAGCAGCCCGGCCGCCTGACGACGGTCTCCTACCGGCGCCCGTACGGCACCGCGTGGGAGGAGATCCCGCTCGAGCGCGCGATGGACATGATCGCCGAGCGGGTGATCGCTGCGCGCGAGGACGGCTGGCAGGACTCGGACGACGAGGGCAACCGCGTCGACCGCACGCTCGGCTTCGCGCATCTCGGCGGCGCCACGCTCGACAACGAGGAGAACTACCTCATCAAGAAGGCGTTCTCGGCGATGGGCGCGGTGCAGATCGAGAACCAGGCCCGCATATGACACTCCTCCACGGTCCCCGGTCTGGGGACCTCGTTCGGGCGCGGCGGCGCCACCGACTTCCTGCAGGCCCTCCAGCACGCGGACTGCGTCTGGATCCAGGGCTCCTCGATGGCCGAGGCCCATCCCGTGGGCTTCCGCTGGGTGATGAAGGCGCGTGAGCGCGGGGCGACCGTCATGCACGTCGACCCACGCTTCTCGCGCACGAGCGCGATGGCCGACATGCACGTGCCGATCCGCGCCGGCACCGACATCGCCTTCATCGGCGGACTGATCCGGCACGTCCTCGAGACGGAGTCCTACTTCGACGAGTACGTCCTGAACTACACGAACGCCGCGACGATCGTCAACGAGAAGTTCAGGGACACCGAGGACCTCGAGGGCTACTTCTCCGGCTTCGACCCCGAGACGGGCACCTATGACCCGGCGACATGGATCTACGAGGGCGGCGAGGTCTCGAGCCCCGCCGGCCAGCGCGAGCACTCGACGCAGGCGTTCTCGGAGAAGACCGGCGCAGGGATGCTGGTCGGCAACGCCGAGCGCGACGACACGCTGCAGCATCCACGCTGCGTCTTCCAGCTGCTCAAGCGCCACTACTCGCGCTACACGCCGGAGATGGTCGAGCGCGTCTGCGGCATCAGCCAGGCGCAGTTCCACCGGGTCGCGGAGACGCTGATCCGCAACTCGGGCCGCGAGCGGACGACCGCGCTCTGCTACGCCGTCGGCTGGACCCAGCACACGGCGGGCGTGCAGATCATCCGCAGTGCCGCGGTGCTCCAGCTGCTGCTGGGCAACATCGGCCGGCCCGGCGGCGGCATCGTCGCACTGCGCGGCCACGCGTCGATCCAGGGCTCGACCGACATCCCGACGCTGTACGACCTCCTGCCGGGCTACATCCCGATGCCCAAGGGCCGCCGCGACGAGTCCGACCTGAAGTCCTACATCGAGGCCAACGCCGCGCACCGGGGGTGGTGGTCGAACTTCGACAAGTACATCGTCTCGCTGCTGAAGGCCTGGTTCGGCGAGGCGGCCACGCCCGAGAACGGCTTCGGCTTCGAGCACCTGCCGAAGATCACCGGCAACCACTCCCACTTCGCGACGACGCTGCGCGCGTTCGACGGCGGCCTCGATGGCCTCTTCGTGATGGGCCAGAACCCGGCCGTCGGCTCCGCGCACGCCGGCCTGCAGCGGCGCGCGCTCGCCAAGCTCAAGTGGCTCGTGGTCCGCGACCTCAACGAGATCGAGAGCGCGACCTTCTGGCGCGACTCGCCCGAGGTACGGGGCGGCGAGCTGCGCACGGAGGACATCGCCACCGAGGTCTTCCTGATGCCCGCGGCCGCGCACGTGGAGAAGGCCGGGGCGTTCACGAACACGCAGCGCCTCGTGCAGTGGCACGACAAGGCGCTCGACCCGCCGGGCGACGCGCGCTCGGAGCTGTGGTTCATGCACCACCTGGCCAAGCGCGTCATGGCCCACTACGCGAACTCCGAGCGCGAGCGCGACTGGCCGCTGCGCCATCTGAAGTGGGACTACCCCGAGCACGGCGAGCACGCCGAGCCCGACGTCGAAGCCGTGATGAAGGAGATCAACGGCTACCACGTGGCCACGGGGCGCCCGCTCAGCGGCTTCACCGAGACGGCCAATGACGGCTCGACGGCGTGCGGCTGCTGGATCTACTCGGGGGTCTTCGCCGACGGCGTCAACCAGGCCCGGCGGCGCGATCCGGGCGACGTGCACGAGCGCCCGGGCCAGGCCTCGCTCGAGTGGGCCTGG
>DATBDM010000325.1:0-17968 GCA_036269915.1 Solirubrobacteraceae bacterium
GGCTCGACGAGGTGCAGGAGTGGATCGACGCCTACCGGCGGATGCTGGACGAGCGCCTCGACCGACTCGGCGAGCTGCTCGAACGCACGAAAGGAGACCCCGCATGACCAGTCAGCAGACGGCCCTGGCCGTGAGCACCCCCTCCGAGCGCGAGATCCGTCTCGAGCGCGAGTTCGACGCTCCGCGCGAGCGCGTGTTCGCGGTGATGATCGACCCCGCGCTGATCTCCGAGTGGTGGGGGCCGCGCGGCACGACGACCGCGGTCGACCAGATGGACGTGCGCCCCGGCGGCGCGTGGCGCTATGTGGTCCGCAACGCGGACGGCAGCGAAACCGCGTTCCGCGGGACGTATCGCGAGATCGTCGCGCCGGAGCGCATCGTGCAGACCTTCGAGTGGGAGGGCATGCCGGGCCACGTCTCGGTCGACACGGCCGTGCTGGAGGACCTGGGCGACCGCGCGCGGCTCGTGACCACCTCGCTGTTCCACACCATCGAGGAGCGCGACGGCATGCTCGCCAGCGGCATGGAGGGCGGCGCCGGTGAGACCTACGCCCGCCTCGAGGAGCTGCTCGCCCGACGCTAGCGCTCGCCGACCGACCGGAGCACGGGCTTGACGTCGAGGATCGGCGTGCCGTCGATCGCCTCGAGGTCGCGGACGCGCAGGCGCGTACCCTCGACCTCGAGGACCGTCACGCGGTGCAGCCCGATCGGGTTCGGCCGGTCGGGCGAGCGTGTCGCGAACACGCCCGTCTCCGGTCGTTCGGCGTCGCCGCGCGGCCGCACGCGCAGCACGTCGCGCGCCGCCCTGTCGAGCCAGGTCAGCACGAGCACCTCGTCGCCGGCGGCGAGCCCCTCGAGCCCCGCCGCGACCGCGGCGTCGAACGCCAGCCACGCCTCGGGCGCGCCCTCGTCGCCCTGCTTCGGCGCCTCCGCGCGCGAGCGCAGGGACGACTCCACCGTCCCGATCGCCGTCAGCTCCATCTCCGGCGATGAGCTTCCGGCCGCGCCGCGGTCATCGCCCTCGACCGGTTCCATCAGGAGGCCCTCATGTCACGGAAGATCATCCCGAACCTCTGGTTCGACGGCCAGGCGGAGGACGCCGCGAGCTACTACGTCTCCGTGTTCGAGTCGGGACGGATCCTCAACACGACCCGCTACACGCACGCCGACCCGGACGCGAGCAAGGCCGAACGCGCGATGCAGGCGATGTTCTCGATGAAGAAGCTCGATATCGCCGCGCTTCAGGCGGCGGCGGACGGCGCCCCCAGCGAGGCGATGTAGCCGCGCACGTCAGCGGCCGGCTCGGAGTAGGCATCGCCGAGCGCGCCCTCCATCGCGGCCATGTAGCGCTCCGCCCAGTCCGGGAAGTCGTAGTCGATCGCCCGCAGGAACTCGAGCGTGGCCGCGAGCCGGATGTCCGCGATCGACGGGTGGTCGCCGCCGATGAAGCGCCGCCCCTCCAAAAAGAAGGCCCGGTAGACGTCGAGCGGCTCCGCGAGAGCCGCCTCGGCGTCCTGCTGGGCCTTCGCCTTGAGCTCGTCGCCGGCCTCCGAGGTCGCGACCTCACCCGGGTACTGTGGGAACTGCAGCTTCGGGTAGGTCGCCCGCGCCAGCAGCGGATAGAGCGTGCCGATCAGGTAGAACATCGCGCTGTCGACCATCGCCCGCTCGCCGGGATCGGTGGGGTAGAAGCGCTCGAGCCCGTGCGTGTTGCAGAGGTACTGCATGATCGCGCAGCTCTCCCACAGCGAGCCGCGAGGCAGACCACCCTGCTCGAGCATCGGCGTCAGGTGCGCGGGGTCCTTGGCGAGGAACTCCGGCTCCCTCGACTTGCCCCAGACGTCAAGCTCCTCGAAGTCCAGCCCGGCGGCGCGCACGAAGATCCGCGCGGTGAGGTTGTTGACGCTCGGCGTGAGGATGCTGAGCGTGTTCTCGGCCATCACGATCCTCCTGACGCGGTCCTCGCGTGGTACGGGTCCGCGGGCTCGCGGGCCTCGGAGAGCGACGCCCGCGACCGCAGCACGAGCGCCTCGATCGCGTCGGCCAGGTGGACCGGCGCGATGTTGTAGTCGTCGCGCTCGACGCGGATGCGGTGCGCCTCGAGCAGGACGTCGGCGTGCGTGAAGCCCGCCGGCGGGACGAACCGGTACGACGCCAGCTCGATCAGCAGCCCGAGCGGATCCTCGAAGTAGATCGAGTCCATGAACCCGCGGTCCTTGACGCCTGAGTGGCGGATGCCGCGCTCGTCGAGCCGCTCGACCGCCTGCGCGAACGAGGCGGCGGAGACGGCGAAGGCGAGGTGGTGCACGCAGCCGGGATCCGTCGGCGTGCGCTCCGGGTCGGCGACCCGGTCCTCGTTGGTGAAGATCGTGATCAGGCGCCCGTCGCCCGGGTCGAAGTAGAGATGGCTCTCGGACGCGTTGTCGAGGTTGGGCTGCTCGAACACGAAGGGCATGGCGAGCACGCCCTCCCAGAAGTCGATCGAGGTCTGCCGGTCGGCGCCGACGATCGTGATGTGGTGGACACCCTGGCTCTGCAGTTTCCGCATGTCGCTCCCTCTAGCGCTCGATCAGTCTCGACTTGTACTCGCTGCGTTGCAAGGCACCCCACGGGACGAGCTCGACCGTCGTCTGGACGACGAGCACCTCGCGCAGCCGCTCGCGGATCGCGGCGGCGAGCGCGGCGTCGGCCGTCGCGCCGCGCGCGAGCTCGACCCGGACCGGCAGTGGCGGGTCCTGCTTGACCCCGGGTGCCGGGGGGCGGACGAGGATGTGACCGCTGACCGCGCCGAAGCCGCTGACCACCTCGCGGACCGCGGTGGGGAAGACGTTGACGCCGCGGACGATCAGCATGTCGTCCGTGCGCCCGATGCAGCGCACCCGCGGCCCGGTCCGCCCGCAGGGGCACGGCCCGAGCCGGACGGTGACGTGGTCGCGCGTGCGGAAGCGCAGCAGCGGGGCGGCGCGCTGGCGCAGGTGGGTGAGTACGAGCTCGCCCGACGCGCCGTCGGCGAGCTCGAGCGCCGCGCCGGTCACCGGGTCGACGAGCTCGGCGTGGACGATGCCGCGCGCGCCCAGGTGCATGCCGTCCTGCTCCGGGCATTCGCCCCACAGCGAGACGCCGACGTCGCCGATCCCCATCGCCTCGGTGACGCGCGCGCCCCAGCCCTCCTCGAGCGCGGCGCGGAACGCCGCCTCGCCGCCGCCCGGCTCGCCCGCTACCAGCACGTGCTCGACGCTCGACGCGCGCAGGTCGAAGCCGTGCTCGGGCGCCCACTCGACCAGGTGCGCGGCGTACGACGGGGTCAGCACCGCGGCCTCGGGGCGCAGCTGCTCGATCGCCCGGACGAGGCGCTCGCTGTGGCCGGTGCCGACCGGGACGTGACAGAGGCCGATCTGCTCGAACGCCGCCAGGGCCGCGCCGGCCGCGAACGGTCCCGCGTTGTAGGTCGAGACGATGCGCATGCCCGCCTCGATGCCAGACGCGGCGTAGCTGCGCGCGGAGCCCTCGACCCAGCGCTCGACGTCGGAGCCGGTCAGCGGGATGTAGCTCGGCGCGCCGGTCGTACCGCTCGTCGAGTAGATGCGCGCGAGCTCGGACGGCGCCACGCACAGGTGCGCGCCGAACGGTCGCTCGGGCGTGACCGTGGCGCGCAGCTGCCCCTTGTCGGTCAGCGAGAGTCGCGCGATGTCGGCGAGCCCGCCGACGTCGCCGCCGAGCCGCTCGCGGTAGAACGGCGAGCGCTCACGCAGGTAGGCGATCTGCTCGCGGTACGGCGCCTCGTCGAGCGCGAGTTGCTCCTCCCACGGTCGAGTCTCGACGTCCGGCGCGAGGATCATCGCTCGTAGACCACCGCGTCCTCGGCGGCGCGAGCCATCGGGAAGCCGATCGGGATCTCGCGCTCCTCGGCGAGGTGGGCGAGCAGGCTGGCCGTGCGGGCGAGGATGGGCACCGACTTGACCGTCGCGGCGTCGAAGCCGAGGTCGAGCATGACCGCCGCGATCGGCATCGAGACGTTCATGACCAGCGGCCGGCCCCATGCCTCGGCCGCGGCGTCGCGGAAGCAGCGCGCGAGCGCGACGTGCGGGCCGCTGGCCTCGCGCTCGTCGGCCAGCGCGAGGATCCGCTCCGCGCGCGGGTCGAGCGGCTTGTGGACCGGATGGCCGAAGCCGGGCAGCCGGCCGCCGCTCTCGCGCACCGCCCGCGCGGCGTCGCCCGCGGCCTGCGCGGGGGTCGCGCCGCCCTCGACCCGAGCCCGTGCGGCGGCCAGCAGCCGCGCGCACTCCTCGGCCGTGCCGAGCAGGACCGGGCCGCAGCCGAGGATGCCCGCCGCGACCGCGCCCTGCAGCGACCGCGGGTCGGCGGCCAGCGTCATCCGCGCCGCGACGTTCGTCGGCATCATCCCGTGCTCGGCGATCGCCACGAGGAGCAGGTCGAGGAAGTAGCGCTGGTCCTCGGTCGGCTCGCGCCCGGTCAGCAGGAGGTGGAAGTACGCCGTGAAGCCGAGCCGGCCCATGACGTCGTCGGTGAGGTCGCGCCCGCGGACCTCGACGCGGTCGGGATACGCCTGGCTGATGTGGGTCTGCACCCTCGGCGACGCTACGCAACCGGCCGCCTTGCCGTCAACCGCGCGCCGCCGGTAGGCTCGCTCGGGACCGTGGGCTCGGCCCTGTCGCAGTTCTGGAACGACCTCGTGGCGGACGATCGCCAGGGGATCTTCCTCGTCCTGGTCGCGTTCCTCGGCGCCTTCGCGTTCATCCGCACGAGCGCCCGCATCGGCCGCAGCCCGCGAGCGTCGTGGTGGCCCGGCAGCGTCGTGAGCGAGAGCGGCGTGCACCTGCACCATCTCGTGTGGGGGATCTGCCTGATGGTCGGCAGCGGGACGCTCGGCTTCGCGCTCGTCGGCCAGAGCCCGTGGTTCGAGGTGTGCGCCTGCCTGTTCGGCATCGGCGCGGGACTGACCATCGACGAGTTCGCGCTGTGGGTCTACCTCCAGGACGTCTACTGGGCCCAGGAGGGCAGGACCTCGATCGACGCCGCGGTCATCGCCGCGGCGGCGATGCTGCTCGTGCTGCTCGGCGTCCAGCCCGTCGACTTCACCACGGGAAGCGTCGAGATCGTGATCAGCAGCGTCCTCGGTCTCGCGGCCCTGGTCCTCCTCGTGGCGATCTGCCTGGCCAAGCAACGGGTGCTGCACGGCGCCATCGGGGCGTTCTTCTGGCCGCTCGCCGTCTACGGCGCGATGCGCCTCGGCAAGCCGCGCTCGCCGTGGGGGAAGCGGTTCTACGGCGCGCACAAGCTCGCGCGCGCGCAGCGTCGCTTCCGCTCCGACCGGCGCACGGAGCGGCTCAAGAACCACTTCCGCGACGCCATCGGCGGCGCGCCGAGCGAGGTCTCGCCCCGGAAGCTCACCAAGTCCTGACAGGATCCGCCGATGCGGATCCGGGTCGGAGTGGCCGTCACGATCGTCGCGCTCGTCGCGACGGCGAGCAGCGCGCATGCGGCGGCGCCGACCGCGCGCGGCAGCGTCGAGCAGGTGCAGGTCACCGGAGCGACGCACGGCGCAAGGCTCGCGCTGCTCGACCGGCACGGCCACACCCGCGCGACCCAGCGCGCCGGCAGGCTCGGTGGCGCCGTGTTCCGGGGCGTCGCACCCGGCCGCGGCTATCGCGTCCGGCAGGGCGCGGCGCGCACGCGCCCGTCGACCGTGCTCAGCACCCGCTCGGCGCCGTCGAGCACGAAGCGCTACGGCCAGAGGATCCCGGCGAGCGGCTACGGCTACCTGACCACGCGCGACGGCACGCAGCTCGCCATCGACGTCCACCTGCCGAGCGGCAGCGGGCCCTACCCGACGCTCGTCGAGTACTCCGGCTACGGCTACGCGAACCCCGCCGGCCCGCAGAGCTCGATCGCCCCGATCGCCAACCTGCTCGGCTTCGCCGTCGTCGACGTCAACATGCGCGGCACCGGTTGCTCGGGCGGCGCGTTCGACTACTTCGAGCGCCTCCAGAGCCTCGACGGCTACGACGTCGTCGAGACCGTCGCCCGCCAGCCGTGGGTGCTGCACCACAAGGTCGGGATGATGGGCATCTCCTACGGCGGCATCAGCCAGCTGTTCGTCGCCGCCACGCGGCCGCCGAGCCTCGCGGCGATCGCGCCGCTGTCGGTGATCGACGACTCGGCGACGACGCTCTACCCGGGCGGCCTGCTCAACACCGGCTTCGCGCTGGCGTGGGCGAACGACCGCAGGCACGACGCCGAGGCGGCGTCGCCGACGGGCGGCCAGCCCTGGGCGCTCGAGCGCATCCGCGGCGGTGACGCGACCTGCAAGGCCAACCAGGCGCTGCATCCCGAGGCCGTCGATCCCGTCAAGATGGTGCACGGCAATCGCTTCTACGTGCCGAAGGTCGCCGACCCGCTCGCGCCGGTCACCTTCGTCCACAGGATCCGCACGCCGGTCTACCTCGCCTGCCAGTGGACCGACGAGCAGACGGGCGGCCACTGCCCGGCGCTCGCGAGCCGGTTCTCGGGCACGAAGCGCAAGTGGTTCACGTTCACCAACGGCACGCACACCGACTCGCTCGACCCGGCGACGTTCAACCGCTGGTACGACTTCCTCGAGCTCTACGTCGCGCGCCGCGCGCCGAAGCTCCCGGACGGCATCCGCGACCTCGCGCCGGCGATCTTCGACGCGGCCATGGGCATTCCGGGCGTGACGCTGCCCGCCGACCCGATCCAGGCGCGGCCGAGCTACGCGGCGGCGAAGCGGGCGTTCGAGCGGATCCCGCAGGTACGGGTGCTGTTCGACAGCGGCGCGGGCGGTGCTCCGGGCGCCCCATATCCCGGCTACGAGCGCTCGTTCGCGCGCTGGCCGGTGCCCGGCACGCAGGGGCACTCGTGGTACCTCGGCTCGGGCGGCGCGCTGAGGAGCTCCCCGGCCTCGCACGTCGGCGTCGATGCGTTCACCTGGGAGTCAGAGGCACGTCCCGCGACGAGCTTCACGGGCGACACCGGCGCCGGCGCCGGCGGGCTCTGGACCGCCACGCCGGTCTACCACTGGCGCTCGCCCGCGGCCGGCCGCGCGCTGTCCTACGTCAGCGCGCCGCTGGGTGCCGACACGACCGTGCTCGGTGCCGGCTCCGTCCAGGCCTGGATCCGCGTGTCGGCGCCAAGCGTCGACCTGCAGGCGACCGTCAGCGAGGTGCGTCCCGACGGCAAGGAGACCTTCGTGCAGAACGGCTGGCTGCGGGCCAGCCTGCGGGCGCTCGACCACCGGCGCGGCACCGCGCTCGCCCCGCGCCTGAGCCTGAGCCGCGCGACCGCGGCGCCGCTGCGCAGGGGCCGCTGGACGAAGGTCACGATCCCGCTCTACTACCAGGGCCACGCGTATCGCAAGGGGTCGCGAATCCGCCTCACCGTCGAGTCGCCCCGCGGCGACCAGCCGATCTGGGCGTTCGCCGGGATGCAGCCCAGCGGGCGCGCGACCGTCTCCTTCGCGCGCTCGAAGACGATGCCGTCGCGGCTGCTGCTCCCGACGGTCAGAGCGAGCGTCGGCTCGCCGCTCCCTGCCTGCCCGAGCCTGCGCGGCGAGCCATGCCGGACCTACCAGGCGATCGCCAACCGGCGGGCGGGATGAGATGAGCGAGCGCGCGCGGGGACTTGACGCGGCGGCGGCGCACGCGCGCCGCTTCCTGGAGTCGCTCGACGAGAGGCCGGTCGCCGCGCGCGGCGACGCCGAGACGGTGCGCGCTGCGCTCGGCGGACCCCTGCCCGCGAACGGGGAGGACCCCGAGGCGGTGATCGACGCGCTCGTCGCGGGCGCCGATCCCGGCATCGTCGCGACGGCCGGGCCGCGCTACTTCGGCTTCGTGATCGGCGGCTCCTCGCCGGCCGCGCTCGCCGCCGACTGGCTCGTCTCGGCCTGGGACCAGTGCGCCGCCTTCCACTCGCTCTCGCCCGCCGCGGCGGCCATCGAGGAGATCGCCGCCGGCTGGGCGCTCGACCTGCTCGGCCTCCCCGCGACGGCGAGCGTCGGCTTCGTCACCGGCGCGCAGGCGGCGAACATCACCTGCCTCGCCGCCGCGCGGCACGCGGTGCTCGCGCGCGCCGGCTGGGACGTCGAGCGCGACGGGCTCGCGGACGCGCCGCCGGTGCACGTGGTCTGCGGCGACCAGGCGCACGTCACCGTGTTCGCCGCGCTGCGCCTGCTCGGGCTCGGCGCGGGGACCGCGACGCGCGTCGCCGTCGATGCGCAGGGCCGGATCGATCCGGACGCGCTCGCGGCGGCGCTGGCCGCGCTCGACGGCCCGACGATCGTCTGCGCGCAGGCGGGCAACGTCGCGACCGGCTCGTTCGACCCGTTCGACCCGATCGCCGACGCCTGCGAGGAGCACGGCGCGTGGCTGCACGTCGACGGGGCCTTCGGGCTGTGGGCGGCCGCGGCACCGTCGACCCGCGACCTCGTACGCGGCGTCGAGCGCGCGGATTCGTGGGGCGTCGACGCCCACAAGTGGCTGAACGTTCCCTACGACGGCGCGCTCGCGATCGTGTCCGATCCCACAGCCCACCAGGCCGCGATGAGCCTCGTCGCCGCCTACCTCGTCGCCGACGACGCGCAGCGCGAGCCGACCAACTTCGTGCCCGAGTCCTCGCGGCGCGCCCGTGCGGTCCCGGTCTATGCCGCGCTGCGCGCGCTCGGCCGCGAGGGCGTCGCCGAGCTCGTCGAGCGCAACTGCGCGCAGGCGCGGCGGATGGCCGCGGCACTGGCGCGGATCCCCGGCGCCGAGATCCTCAACGACGTCGTGCTCAACCAGGTGCTGATCCGCTTCCCGGGGGGCGACGACGCGAACCGGGCGGTCGTCGCCGCGGTGCAGCGCGACGGGACCTGCTGGCTCGGCGGGACGCAGTGGGATGGACAGGCCGTGATGCGGATCTCGATCTCGAACTGGTCGACGACCGACGCGGACGTCGATCGCTCCGCCGCGGCGATCGCGGTCGCCGCGAGGACCTGACAGCGGGGGCGATCCCTGGGAGTATCAGCGGTGTGACCGTGCAGCGGCTCGCCGTCCCGGCCGGCCTGGGCACCGCGCTGGTGCTGGCGTTCGCGGTCGGCCTCGCCGTACGGCTCGGCGCCCCCCAGGCAGCGTCACAGGCCCCTGGCCGCACGCCGGTGGTCGCGGGCGGCGACGACCTCGCGTCGCTGCGCCAGATCGATCGCATCGCGCTGCGCCAGACGCGCCGCGCGTCGCATCAGCTCGCCGGCTGCGCCGGCGCCGAGCGCGTGCGCGCGTCGGTCGCGGGGATGGTCGCCTGGCGCCGCTGCGCCCGCTGGCCGCTCGCGCACGTCAGCGTCGACGGGCGCATGAACGGCACGATCCTCTACGAGATCGGGCAGCGGCTCGAGTCGGTCAAGTGCCGCGCGTTCGTCGTCGGGCGCGCGAACACGCTGCGGCTCATGGCCGCCGACGCCGACCAGCTCGTCCGGGCGATCTGGGACACGTCCAGCCGCGGCCGCTACTTCGCGGCCAACGGGCTCGGATCGATCACGGGCTTCCTGCGCACGATGCGCCACGACATCGCCCGGTCCGGCCTCGGCCCCTGCGAGCGCGGACTGCTGGCGACCAGCGCGTGAACGCTCACCTCGTTCGGCGGACCGAGGTCGACGTTCCCGAGGCGCCGGACAGCATCGCGATCATCGGCCCGGACGCGACGCGCACCGCCTTCACCCAGCACGACTTCGACTCACGCGGCGTCGCGCGGAACTCCCACCGGGCATCCACTCCCACACGGTCCGGCCGTGTCCGCCCATCGCCTCGATGTCCCAGGTGCCCACGAACGGCTCCCGCGCCTCCATCGCGATAGCTTCGCACGCATGACGGAGCTGCGGGGGGAGCGGGTCGTGCTGGCGCCGACGACGGTCGACGACGGCCCGGCGCTGCGCGCGATCCACGCCGTGGAGGCGGTCGCGAGGTGGTGGGACGACCCGGCGCCGGACTTCCCGGACCTCGACGACGACGAGCTCCAGCTGTTCACGATCCGCCACGACGGCGAGATCGCCGGGATGATCCAGGTCTACGAGGAGACCGAGCCCAAGTACCGCTACGCCGCGATCGACCTCTTCGTCGCGCCGGCGCACCAGCGCGAGGGCATCGGCACCGAGGCGATCCGGCTGCTGCTCGAGGAGCTGCTCGAGCGTCGCGGCCACCACCGGATCACGATCGACCCGGCGGTCGACAACACCGCCGCCATCGCCTGCTACGGCAAGCTCGGGTTCGAGCCCGTCGGCGTGCTGCACCGCGCCGAGCGCGACCGCGACGGGCAGGGCTGGCACGACCAGCTGCTGATGGAGCTCGTGCGCGACAATCGCTGACATGACCCCCTCAACGACTGGACGCTGCCTCTGCGGGGGCGTGCGGTTCGAGCTCACTCGCCCGGCCGAGGCGGCGAGCTACTGCCACTGCACGCGCTGCCAGCGCCGCACCGGCACGTCGTCCTCGGCGCAGGCGCGGATCGACGGCTCGACCTTCCGGCTGCTCGCCGGCGAGGAGCTCGTCAAAGCCTGGCGCCATCCCGACGGCGGCTTCGAGAAGTGCTTCTGCGGCGAGTGCGGCTCGCACCTGTTCTCGCGCAACCCCGACGACCCGATGCAGATGGGCATCCGCCTCGGCGCCTTCGACGGCGACCCCGGGGTGCGCCCGAGCTGGCGCACCTTCGTCGCCAACGCGGCCGTCTGGGAGCAGATCCCGGACGACGGCCTCGAGCGCCACGAGGGCACGAGGACGAGCTAGCGCTCGTCGGCCAGCTCGAGCAGCTTCATGACCGTGTTCCAGTTGCGCGCGGTCGGGATCACGCCGAGCTTGGCGTCGCTGAGCAGCTTGGCGGCGGGTGAGCCCTGCATGCCGTTCGCGTACCAGACGTAGATCTCGCGGCCGCGGACCGCGAGGCGCTCCGGCTCGGCGACGGTCGTCTCGAGCCGCTCGGCCTCCGCCGCGTCCGGCGTGCCCGACAGGAACGTCACGTGAAGGTTCTTCGGGTCGCCGGCGGGGTCGCCCAGCGGGTTGCCCTCGATCACCGCCGCGAGCTCGTCGCGGCTGCGCACCACGATCCCGATGTCAAAGCCGAAGCGCTCGCGGATCAGCGCGTTGAGCTCGCGCGCGACGGTCGCCGGCCGCTTGCGGCTGCCGAGCACGACGTTGCCGCTCGCCAGCAGCGTCCGCGGGTCCTCGAAGCCGCGCTCGGCGAGCAGCGCGCGCAGCTCCGCCATCCCGATCCGGTTGTTCGAGCCGACGTTGATCCCGCGCAGCAGGGCGATGTGGCGCGCCATCGGCGCAACCTTAGGGATGTCCCTGATGCCGCGATCGGCGGTGCGCGGCACGCTGCGATCCACCATGCGCCTCCTGATCGCCATCGTCTGCGCCGCCGCGCTCGTACCCGCCACCGCCGAGGCGAGCAGCTTCTCGGTCGCCCCGGAACCCGCCTACACGAAGGGCACGACCAACCAGTGGCGCGTGACCCGGTATCACGCCGCCGAGGACAACTGGTTCTACGTGTGCACCTCCGCGAGCGCGGACGGCGTGACGATCCCCGGCGAGCAGTCCAACGGCGCCAACGGCCCGTCGACCACGAACTGCACGGGCAACTCGCCGCTCGGCACCGCGAGCCTCTCGTTCGCACTCAGCGGCCCGACAGCGTCCGGGCACACCTACGCGCTGTGCGCGTCGGGCTACGTCGACTGGCCGAACCCGCTCGGCGGCTCGTTCTGGAACTCGATCGGGACGGAGTGCCGCTCGACGACGCTCGACGACTCCAAGCCCGTGCTCACGCCGAGCTTCGGCGCCGCGACGACCCGCGACCCGCAGGCGACGCTGACCGTCGGCTACAGCGACACGGTCAGCCCGCCGTGGGCGGGAGAGGGCGGCCTGTTCGCCTGCGTGACCGCGGCCGACGCGTGCACGCCGAGCGCGGCCGGTGCGAGCGGCTGCTCGGCCCCGGCGGCCGCGACCAGGACGACGTCGTTCAGCTGCGCGGTCACGCTGCCGTCCGACGGCCGCTGGCGGGCCTGCGTGCAGGGCGCCGACCGCGCCGTCCCCGACACGGCCGACTGGGCCGCGGCAGGCCCCACGCAGGCGAACGTCTCCGACGTGGCGTGCACCACGATCACGCTCGACCGCAGCGTCGCCCCGCCGGTCGTCAGCCCGCCGGTCGTCACCCCGCCCGTCGTGACGCCGCCGGTCGTGACGCCGCCCGCCAAGCCCGGGGCGATCACGCTGCGCGCCCCGAAGACGCTGAAGCTGACCCGCCGCAAGCTCGCACTGGCGCTCACCGCCGACAGTCCGGGCCGCGCCACGGTGACCCTGCTCAAGGGCGCCCGGGTGATCGCCAAGGGCGCGCGGGCGCTCGTCCCGGGCACCACCGGCTACGCGCTGCGGCTCCCGGCCCGCCGGCTGGCCGCGGGCCGGTACGTCGTCACCGTCTCCTTCACGGCGCGCGGCGCCGAGCGCGCCACGACGCGCGTGGCGAAGGTGCGCTTCGTGCGCTGAGGCTCAGACGCCCGCGCCGGCGAGCGGGAAGCGCACGCCGGTGAGCTCCTCGGAGCGCTCCCACAGCCGGCGGGCGCTCTCCTGGTCGCTCGCCGCGCCGCTGCGCCCGACGAGCGTCGGGTGCCCGCGCTGCTCGCCGAGCCCGTCCGGGCCGACGTAGGAGCCGCCGGGGATGTCCTGGGTCGCGGCGTAGAGCGTCGGCAGCGCGCCCATCTCGTCGCTCTGCGCGATCACCTTGTTGGCGATCGCCATCACCGTGTTCTGGACCGTGTTCTGCGTGCGCGACTGCAGGTTGGTCGCGGCGTAGCCGGGGTGCGCGGCGACCGCGCGGAGGTTGGATCCGGCCTCGGTGAGGCGCCGCTGGAGCTCCAGCGTGAACAGCAGGTTCGAGAGCTTGGACTGGCCGTACGCGCCCCAGCGCTTGTAGGAGCGCCGCTCCCAGTTGAGGTCGTCGACGTCCAGGTTGCCGATCCGGTGCGCGCCCGAGGAGAGGGTCACGACGCGGTCGGTGACGTGGGGGAGGAGCAGGATGGTCAGGGCGAAGTGCCCGAGGTGGTTGGTTCCGATCTGCATCTCGAACCCGTCGCGGGTGCGCTGCTCCGGGATCGCCATGATCCCGGCGTTGTTGATCACGACGTCGAGGTCGCCCTCCCACGCCTCGGCGAACGCGCGTACCGACGCGAGGTCGGCGAGGTCGAGCTTGCGCACCTCGGCGGGGCCGTCGATGGTCCGCAGGGCCTCCTCGCCCTTGGCGGTGTCGCGCACCGCCAGCACGACGCGCGCGCCGGCCCGGGCGAGCTCGCGCGCGTCGATCAGACCGAGGCCGCTGTTGGCCCCGGTGACCACGAACGTACGGCCGGAGAGGTCGGGCAGATCCTTGGCGGTCCACTTGTTCGAAGGCATGCATGCAGTATGCGCGTGCGTCCATCGTCACAAGCGCCTTCCGGGAAGTCGCTATCAACAATGAAGTGACGGTCACGACCGAATCCCGGCCGCGCGGCGTTCGCGCGCCCTCCTTCACGCCGCCCCGCCCGTCGTCGCTGGCGCGGGCGCTGTTCGCGCTCGCGCTCGGCGGCTTCGCGATCGGCACGACCGAGTTCGTGGCCATGGGCCTGCTGCCGCAGATCACCGGCGGCGTCGGCATCAGCCTCGCTGCGGGCAGCCATCTGATCAGCGCGTACGCGCTCGGCGTGGTCGTCGGCGCCCCGCTGCTCGCCGCGCTCGCCGCCCGCTTCCCGCGGCGGCGGGTGCTCGCCGTCTTCATGCTCGCCTACGCCGCGGCCAACCTGCTCAGCGCGATCGCGCCGACCTACGAGCTGCTCGTCGCCGGCCGCTTCCTCTCCGGGCTGCCGCATGGCGCCTACTTCGGCGTCGCCTCGCTGTGCGCCGCGGACCTCGCCGGACCCGAGCGCCGCGCCCGTGCGGTCGCGCGGGTGCTGCTCGGGCTGAGCATCGCGAACATCGCCGGCGTTCCGCTGGCGACCTGGCTCGGCCAGGCCTTCGGCTGGCGATCCGCGTTCGCCGCGGGCGGCGTGCTGGCGCTGGTGACCGCCGTCGCGGTCGTGCGCTTCGTGCCATGGACGCCCGCCGACCGCGAGGCCACGACGCGGCGCGAGCTGCGCGCGCTGCGCCGCCCGCAGGTCTGGCTCGCCTTCGCCACCGGCGCGATCGGAGGCGGCGGCATGTTCGCCGTCTACTCCTACATCACCCCGATCCTCACCGATCGCGCCGGGCTGCCGCTCGCCGTCGTGCCCGTCGCGCTCGCGCTGCTCGGCGTCGGCATGGTCGTCGGCGGGCTGCTCGGCGGCCGGCTGATGGACTGGCGCCCGATCCCCGCGACGTTCGGCGCCTTCCTGGCGATGGCGGCGATCTTCGCGCTCTTCACCGTCAGCTCGCAGCATCCGGTCACCGCGCTGGCGACCGTGTTCCTGATCGGCACGAGCCTGATGCTGCCGACCGGCCTGCAGATGCGCCTGATGGACGTCTCGCGCGATGCCCAGACGCTCGGCGCCGCGCTCAACCACTCCGCGTTCAACGTCGCCAACGCGCTCGGCGCATGGCTCGGCGGGCTCGTGCTCGCCGCCGGCCTCGGACTGACGGCGCCGATGTGGGTCGCCGTCGGGCTGACCTTCGCGGGAATGGGCGTGTTCGCGCTCGCAGTCCGCCTCGAGCGGCGGTAGCGGGAGCGCTAGCCCTTCGCGGGCTTGTCCGGCTTGGGCGGCTTCTTCGGGCAGGCCGGGAGCGGGAGGGAGGTCTCGCCGCCCGCGCCGTCGACCGCCAGCAGCCGCATGCCGCACGCCTTCGCATCGAGGGTGAAGGAGCCGTCGCCCTTGCGCTTGACCCGCTTGCCGCCGAGCGTCAGCCGCAGCCCCGAGGCCGCCTGGTCGGCGGCCGGCAGCCAGGTCGCGTCGAGCGTCTGCACCTTGGTGAAGAAGTCGTCGAGCCGGTTGTACTGGCGCGCGCCACAACCGCGCACCTTGATCGGGCAGCCGTAGACGTAGAGTGGCGAGACGCCGGTGAGCCGGGCGCGGAAGGCGTCCAGGTTGGCGCCGAACTTCGCCCGCAGCGCGTCCGCCTGCTGGAGATCGGGCGCCAGCGCGACGCCGGCGAAGCCGTCCTTGGTCGGCCCCAGCCGGAGCGCCGGACGCTCGGCGGCGAGCAGGTCGACGCCCTGCAGCGCGGTGCGCGCCGATTGCCTCGCGGTGGCGAGGAACGGCGTCGCCTCCCGCGAGATCCGCTTGTCCGGCAGCGCCTTGAGGCCGTTCGCCGCGTCGAACACGAGCTTGAACTCGGCCTCGAGCGCGTCGCGCGCGTCGGTCCAGCGCGCGCCGATGTCGAGCGCCGCGAGGTAGGCGTTCTGGAGCTTGGTGGAGGTCGGCGCCTCCTTGGTGAGCAGGCCCGACGAGTAGCTCGTCTCCGCGAACGCGCGCAGCTGGCCGAGCAGCGGCTGGCGGCCCTTCGAGAGCTCCTTGATCGCGTCGCGCCAGGCGGTCCGCTGGTCGTAGCCCTCCGGATCGGTCATCCAGGTGCCGGCCGTGGCCAGGGGCAGCATGTTCAGGTCCGGCTCGTTCATCGGGTTGAAGAAGAAGCCCTGGACGGAGCCGACCAGATCCGGGTTGCCGTTGAACGGTCCCAAAAACAGCCGCGTGGGCACGAAGTCGCGGGTGACCCAGTTCTCCCAGACGATCGGCGTGCGGCCGATCAGCTGCGCATACGAGTTCGCCTCGGCGACCGTGAAGTTCGACGCGCGGATCGTCGGACCGGTCCACATGACGCCGATCGCCGCGTTGAGGCCGCCCTCGCGGATGCCCTGCAGGAACGGGCTGTCGGTCGTCCCCGCGTAGTCGGGCAGCACGGTCAGCAGGCCGGTGCCGGGCGGCAGGCGCGTGAGCAGCGTGTTGAGGAAGTCGGCGGTCGCGCGAGCGAACTGGTAGTCGGCGGGGGTGCCGGGGAAGCGGGCGCCGTAGACGCTTGCGTCCGGCGGTCCGAGCTGGCGCTCGATGTCGTCGAAGGACACCATCACCGTGCGCGAGCCGGCGTCCATGAACGGCTTGAGCTTGGCGAGCATCGCGTCCATGTCGGCGGCGCAGGAGAAGCAGATCCGCTTCGGGTCGTCGACGTGCCCGCGCGCGGGGCTGAAGCTGGGGATCCACTGGACGCCGAGCGACGCGGCAAGCTCGATCTCCTTGGTGAAGTTGCGCTGGAGGACCGCCGAGTAGGGATCCCGCCACAGGGTCGTCTGGTAGGGATCGGCCTTCGGCGCGTGCACGTAGGCGTTGAAGCCGTGCAGCGCCATCCACTTGATCAGCCGCGTGCGCTCGCCGTGCGTCCACGGCTGGGGCTTGGAGGGGATCCCGTAGTAGCCCTCGATCACGCCGCGCCAGGTGAACGGCGACTGGACGACCTGGGCCGGCTTCGTCGGCTTGTTCGGGTTCGTCCTGGCCTGTGCCGCCGCCGGCAGCAGCGCGAGCAGCGCGAGCACGACGACCGTCAAGCGGGGGAGGGGAGGCGCCACCCGGCCGCAAGATAGCGACGCGCGCGGCGGACGACGTGGTGGCTCCAACGCCGGGCGGGGACAGCCGTACCGCGCTTCGGGAGCTATCAGGCGCGCCGCGGCACCGGCCCGAGGGCACCATTCAGGCATGGATTCGACGACCCCTTCAACACACCGCGCCTTGCCGGTCGCCGGCATCGTCACGGGCGGGATCGTCGCCCTGATCGCGCTCGTACTGCTCCTCGCCGGCGCCGGCCTGCTCTGGGCCTCCACGGCCAACACGGACGGCAACGGCTGGTGGACCTCCGGCGAGCACCGCTACGCCACCTCGACCCGCGCCCTGACCACGCAGAAGCTCGACATCGGCGCCGACGCGCCCCGCTGGATGTTCGGCTCCGACCACGTCGGGGACGTCCGCGTACGCGCGACACCCACCAGCACCGCGACCCCCGTCTTCGTCGGCGTCGGCCCGACCCGCAAGGTCCAGGCCTACCTCGGCCAGGCCGCGCGCGTCGAGCTCACCGACCTCGACTTCGATCCCTTCCGCGCCGACTTCACCCGCCGCGAGGGCGACAACTCCGAGCTCGCGCGCCCCGCCTCGCAGGGCTTCTGGGCCGCGTCATCGACGGGCACCGGCCGCCGCAGCGTCGACTGGCAGATCCGCCGCGGCTCCTGGTCGGTCGTCGTGATGAACGCCAACGCGTCCCCCGGCGTGTCCGTCCGCCTCTCCGCGTCGGCCAAGGTCCCGCTCGTCCACGACGTCGCGGTCGGCCTGCTGATCGCCGGCGGCGTGATCGGCACCGGCGCCGGGATCCTGCTCGCCCTGGGCAGCACCGGCCTCCGCCGCCGGCGCCCGCTCCCACCGGCTCCGTCGCTGCCCCTCGGGGTCTGACCGCCGGCGCTAGACTCCGCCGGGCCTGGTGGGCGTAGCTCAGTTGGTAGAGCTCCGGGTTGTGGTCCCGGCGGCCGCGGGTTCGAGTCCCGTCGCTCACCCTCTTCGGCCCTGCAAATCGCGATCTTCCGTGAGACGGTAGATCGGCGCGGGGTCAACGGCGGGGACAGTTTTCGCGCCTCGCGGGCCGAGTTGGGGTCAACGGGCGCGTTCGCGACCGCGCTGTAGAGCCAAATCTCGGCGATGGCCGCCGGGATGCGTGGGATCGGATCCCGGCGGCCGTCAGGCCGCTCGATTACCCCACTCTCGAGCCGACGACTCTCGCGGCTGGTAGGAGGTCGCGGATGGCGCCGGAGCAGTTCCAACAAGCGCGGGAGAGCCACGACTGGCACCGGCTAACGCACGCGGCGGGCCGCCTCGATGGCGGGCGATATGGACATGAACTTCGACCGCGAGTTCAAGCCGCCACCGGACGAGGGCGCGAAAGCACGGTCGACGGTAACCACCTCGACTGTGGCGCCGGCCGGGAGGCGGACTTGAGTC
>DATBDM010000326.1:0-3341 GCA_036269915.1 Solirubrobacteraceae bacterium
GCCCTCGTGCCGATGATCCCGGACCAGGAGACGTTCCCGTACACGATCCGCGTCGTGTCGGACATCCTCGAGTCCAACGGCTCGTCATCGATGGCCTCGGTGTGCGGCTCCTCGCTGTCGCTGATGGACGCGGGCGTGCCGATCAAGCGCCCCGTCGCGGGCGTGGCCATGGGTCTGATCAAGGAGGGCGACGACTACACCGTCCTCACCGACATCGCCGGCGTCGAGGACCACCTCGGCGACATGGACTTCAAGGTCGCCGGCACCGAGCGGGGCATCACCGCCCTGCAGATGGACATCAAGATCACCGGCGTGACCTTCGACATCCTGCGCGACGCGCTCGCCCAGGCGCACGAGGGCCGCACGTTCATCCTCGGCAAGATGGCCGACGCGATCGGCGCGCCGCGCGAGGAGCTCTCGGAGTTCGCCCCGCGGATCTCCTCCATCAAGATCGATTCGGACAAGATCGGCCTGCTGATCGGCAAGGGCGGCGAGACGATCCGCGGCCTCTCCGAGGAGTTCGAGGCGCAGATCGACGTCGACGACGAGGGCCAGGTCCGCGTGTACGCGCAGACCGGCGCCCAGGGCGACGCCCTCATCGAGCGCATCCGCTCGATGACCAAGGAGGTCGCGGTCGGCGACGAGTTCCCGGCGGCCAAGGTGGTCAAGACCACCACGTTCGGCGCCTTCGTCGAACTGGCCAAGGGCACTGACGGCCTGCTGCACATCTCCAACGTCTCGCCCGGCCAGCGCGTCGGGACGGTCGAGGAGGTCCTCAACAAGGGCGACGAGATCGCCGTCCGCGTGGTCGAGGTCGACCGCGAGCGTGGCCGCATCGGCCTGCGCCGCGCCGAGGACCCGGACATCGCCGGCAAGACCGCCGAGGAGCTGGCCGGCGTCGGCACCGGCGGCGGCGGTGGCGGCGACCGTGGCGGCCGGGGCGACCGCAACGGCCGTGGCGGCGACCGCGGCGGCCGCGGGCGCGACCGCGACCGGCGCCCGCCGCGCGGCGACCGCGACCCCGACCGGGCGTAGTCCTGACCCGGGTGGGCGGGCATCGAATCACGGAGCTCGACAGCGGGCTGCGGATCGCCACGGAGGCCATGCCCTCCGTGCGGTCCGCCGCCCTGGGCTTCTTCGTGGGCACCGGCTCCCGCGGCGAGACCGTCGCGGAGGCCGGGCTCTCGCACTTCTTGGAGCACCTGCTCTTCAAGGGCTCCGACCGCTTCGCGTCGGCCGAGATCGACCAGCTCTTCGACGCGATGGGCGCCGAGCTCAACGCCGGCACCGACAAGGAGAGCACCACGGTCTACGCGCGCATGCTCGACGAGCACCTGCCGCGCGCGTTCGACGTGATCGCCGACATGGTCTGGCGACCGGCCTTCCGCGACGTGGACCCCGAGCGCGACGTCGTGCTCGAGGAGATCGCCATGTACGAGGACGACCCGCAGGACACGGTCTTCGACGTGCTCGGCGAGGCCGTCTTCGGCGACCACCCGCTCGGGCGCCCGATCATCGGCCGCGCGCCGGTGATCCGCGACACGCCCGTGGACCGCATCGCGGCCTTCCACGCGCGCCGCTACGTGCCGGGCTCGATCGTCATCGCGGCGGCCGGCTCGGTCGATCACGACGCGATCGTGGAGCTCGCGGCCCGCACGCTCGGCGAGCGCGCCGCGGCCGGCGACGCCCCGGAGCTCGAGGCCGCGCCGGCGCTGCCGCGGCCGACCGTGCGCTTCCAGCGCAAGGACACCGAGCAGTGCCACGTCTGCCTCGGCGGCATCGGCCTGCCGCGCGCGGACGAGCGCCGCTTCGCCGCTCGCGTGCTCGACGCCATCTTCGGTGGCCTCTCCTCCTCGCGGCTGTTCCAGTCGGTGCGCGAGGAGCGTGGGCTCGCCTACTCGGTCTACTCGTTCTCCGGCCAGTACGCCGACACGGGCCAGATCGGTCTCTACGTCGGCACCCGGCCCGACAAGGTCGGCGAGGCGATGCGCGTCGTCGGCGACGAGCTCGCCCGCCTGCGCGAGGAGCCCGCGACCCAGGTGGAGCTCTCGCGGGCGATCGAGAACGTCAAGGCCCGCGTCGTGCTCGCCCAGGAGTCCACCGGCGCGCGCATGAACCGGCTCGGCGCCGGGCTGCTGTTCGGCCTGCCGCTGCTGGAGGTCGACGAGCTGGTCGAGCGCTTCGACGCCGTCACGCTCGACGACCTGCGCGAGCTGACCGCCGAGCTGTGGGCGCCCGAGCGCCTCAGCGCCGCCGGCATCGGGCCCGACGAGGACGCCTTCCGGGGCGCCGTCGCGCAGTGCTGCACGTCCGGGGAGGCCGCTGCGAGCGAAGCGGTGGTGAGCGCTCTGCGCGAGACAGGATGAGCATCCGCGTGGCCGTGGCCGGTGCGGCCGGCCGCATGGGAGAGGCGGTCTGCTCCGCGGTCGAGGGCGCCGAGGACATGACGCTCACCGGGCGCGCGGATCCGGCGCTCGGCGTCGCGGTGCCGTCGGTGCTCGGCGACGCCGACGTGCTCGTCGACTTCACCCGCCCCGACACCGCCCTGGAGAACGCGCGGCTGGCGATCGAGGGCGGCGTCCACGTCGTCGTCGGCACCACCGGGTTCGACGCCGCGGAGCTGCTGGAGATCGCGAAGGGCGCCGCGACCGACGCGCGCGCTTTCGTCGCGCCGAACTTCGCGATCGGCGCCGTGCTGATGATGCGCTTCGCCGCCGAGGCGTCACGGCACATGGCGCGGGCAGAGATCATCGAGCTCCATCACACGGCGAAGCTCGACGCGCCGTCGGGCACCGCGAAGCGCACCGCCGAGCTGATGGACGGCGACGTGCCCATCCACTCGGTCCGCCTGCCGGGCATCGTCGCCGACCAGGAGGTCATCCTCGGCGACCAGGCGCAGACGCTGACGCTTCGGCACGTCACGACGGACCGCACGAGCTTCATGCCGGGCGTGCTGATGGCGGTCCGCCAGGTCGCCACGCTCCCCGACGCGCTGACCATCGGGCTCGACCGGCTGCTCTGGCCCGAGGGCTGAGCGCCGTGGCGGTGCCGCTGGTCGCGGTGACCGATCACGCGGTCGAGCGCTATCGCCAGCGCGTCCGCGGCGTGATGGACGCCAAGCCCGAGATCGCCGGCCGCGTCGCGGCGGCCTGGGAACGGGGCTCGTATGTCCCTGCAGAGCGCGGGACCGTCCACGTCCGCGACCTGCGCCGCCCGGACCTCGTCTACGTCTGCCTCCACGACCGCCCACGCGGCGAGCTGATCGTCGTGACGCTGTGGGAGGAGGGCGACGACGCCGCCGTCCCGCGGCGCTTCACCGACGCGATCCCGGAGCCGCGGCG
>DATBDM010000327.1:0-3453 GCA_036269915.1 Solirubrobacteraceae bacterium
CTGGGTGGGCGGGATGAAGTCCGAGCACAAGGCGGTCCTCAAGGAGGTCAAGGCGCTGGCCGACGCGCTCGGCGAGCGCCGCGACCCCGACGTCCAGGTCGAGGAGCTCGAGAAGGTCGCCGCGGGCATGCCGGCCGCGGATCGCCCAGGCGTCGAGTACGTCGTCGCGCGCATGCGCGAGCGCCAGCTCGCGGCCAACGCCGTCCTCGCCGCGGCGCTCGAGCACGCCCGCGACGAGGACCTCCACGTGCGCCTGCGGGCGCTCTCCACCGCGGCGCTGGAGCTGGCGGCCTCGTGAAGGCGCGCACGGTCAAGGGGCTCGATCCGAAGACGCCGCTGGCCGGGAACGCCGAGCAGATCGTCCGCGTGCGGCTCGACGAGCTCGTCGGCTTCATGCCGGCCGCCGCGACCGACACGAAGGCGCTGCACGACATGCGCATTGCCGCCAAGCGCCTGCGCTACGTGCTCGAGCTCTTCCATCCGTGCTTCGGCCCCTACGCGAAGACCGCGATCAAGCACCTCAAGAGCCTGCAGGACGTGCTCGGCGAGATCCACGACGCGGACGTCCATCTGCCGGAGGTCGCGGGGATGCTCGACGACCTGATCGCCCAGGGCGCCGCGGCGGTCCACGGCGATCCGGAGGCGCTGCGGCGCGCGCCCGGTCATCGCGCGTACGCGGGGCTCGTCGCGCTCCAGGTCCAGATCCGCGGCCGCCGCTCCGCGCTGCTGGAGGACTTCCTGGCGCTCTGGGAGGGCCTGGAGCGCAAGGGCTTCCAGGCCCGGCTGGAGTTCGCCCTGACCGAACGTTCACAACCCGTTCACGGGGAGGAGCCGGGCGATGCGATGATGCCTTCCACGCCGTGACCGGAGCTGCCATCGCCGACCAGAGCGTCCCTGACCTTCGCGATCCGGGCCTCTACTTCAACCGCGAGCTGTCGTGGCTGGAGTTCAACGCGCGCGTGCTGGAGCTGGCCGAGGACGCCTCGGTGCCGCTGCTCGAGCGCCTGAAGTTCCTCTCGATCGTCTCCAACAACCTCGACGAGTTCTTCATGGTCCGCGTCGCGGGCCTGCACGAGCAGATCGACGCCGGCATCGAGAAGCCGCTGCAGGACGGCCGCACGCCGATCGGGACGCTCGCCGCGATCCGCGCCGTGGTGCGCGAGCACGTCTCACGCGAGTGCCGGTCGCTCGAGCGCGACCTGCGGCCCGCGCTGGCCGAGCACGGGATCCGCATCGTCCGCTACGAGGAGGTCGACTCCGAGGACCGCCGCCGCCTCGACGAGCGCTTCCGCCGCCAGATCTTCCCCGTGCTGACGCCGCTCGCGGTCGGCCTCGGCCGCCCGTTCCCCTACATCTCGAACCTGTCGCTCTCGCTCGCGGTGATCGTGCGCGACCCCGTCTCGGGCGTCGAGACGTTCGCGCGCGTGAAGGTGCCGAAGGAGATGCTGCCGCGCTTCGTGCCGACGGGCGGCGACCGCACCTTCGTGCCGCTCGAGGACCTGATCGCCGCCCATCTGCCGCGGCTGTTCCCCGGCATGGAGATCCGCGACATCTCCACCTTCCGCGTCACGCGCGACGCCGACTTCACCGTCTCCGACGAGGCCGACGACCTGCTGCAGGCGGTCGAGGACGAGCTGCGCCGACGCCGCTTCGGCGAGGTCGTGCGCGTCGAGGTCAGTGCGGACATGAGCGCGGGGATGCGCGAGCAGATCACCGAGGCCCTCGACGCCGACCCCGACGACGTCTTCGAGGTCAACGGGCTGCTCGATCTCACGGACCTCTCGGACCTCGCCAAGGTCTCGGGCTTCGCCGAGCTGCGCGACGAGCCGTGGACGCCCGTCACCCAGCCCCGGCTGCAGGGCGACGACGGCGAGCCGGCCGACGTGCTCGCCGCGATGCGCCGCGGCGACCTGCTCCTCCACCACCCCTACGACTCGTTCTCCAGCTCGGTCGAGCGCTTCGTCGAGCAGGCCGTCGCGGACCCGGACGTGCTCGCGATCAAGCAGACCGTCTACCGGACGAGCGACGACTCGCCGCTCGTGCCGGCGCTGATCCGGGCCTCCGAGCGCGGCAAGCAGGCGGTCTGCCTGGTGGAGCTCAAGGCGCGCTTCGACGAGCGGGCGAACATCGGCTGGGCGCGCTCGATGGAGGAGGCGGGCGTCCACGTCGTCTACGGCCTCCCGACGCTCAAGACCCACGCCAAGTGCATCCTGGTCGTGCGCCGCGAGGGCGAGGGCGTGCGCAACTACCTGCACATCGGCACCGGCAACTACCACCCGAAGACCGCGCGGCTGTACACCGACTTCGGCCTGCTGACCTGCGACGACCAGATCTCCGCCGACGTCGCGGACATGTTCAACACGCTGACCGGCTTCGCGCGCCCGCGCCGCTACCGCCAGGTGCTCGTCGCGCCGGCTCACCTGCGCGAGGGGATCGTCGACGAGGTGGAGCGCACGATCGCCGCCCACCGCGACGGCCGGCCCGCGCGGATCCGGATGAAGATGAACGCGCTCGTCGACGGCGAGTGCATCCGCGCCCTCTACCGCGCCTCCCAGGCCGGGGTGCCCGTCGAGCTCAACGTGCGCGGGATCTGCTGTCTCAAGCCCGGCATGCCGGGGATCTCGGAGAACATCACGGTCGTCTCGGTCGTCGGCCGCTTCCTCGAGCACTCGCGGGTGTACGCGTTCGAGCGCGGCGACGACAGCCAGGTCTACATCGGCTCGGCCGACCTGATGCCGCGAAATCTCGACACCCGCGTCGAGCTGCTCGCGCCGGTGCTCGACCCCGACCTGAGCGCCGAGGTCCTGGAGACGCTCGGGCTCTGCCTCGCCGACAACGTCAACGCCTGGGTGCTCGACGCCGAGGGCACCTGGCAGCGCCGTGAGCCGGACGGGTCGCCGCGCAGCGTGCAGCGCGAGCTGATGTCGCGCCACGCCGCGCGCGCTGCCGAGATCGCGAAGACCTAGCCCTCCGCCGACGGGTGCAGGAACGGGACGGCGCCGGTCCAGCCGTCCCCGAGCACCGCGACGATGGACGGCGGCGTGATGAGGCGCGCGGTGGCGGTCCGCCGGGCGCGGCGCTCGGCGTAGCCGGCCGGCGTCCAGCGCCGAAGCGCGTCGCCGCGGACGAGCCACGGCTCGCCGTCGAGCGCGACGAACGCGCCGTCCGGGAGCGACGCGAGCTCGGCGTCGTGCGCTCGTCCCCGCTCCGCGTGCAGGCGCGCGTCGAGGGCGTCGGCGCCGGGCTCGGCGAGCAGCGCGCGGAAGCGCTCGTAGTCACCCCGGGCGGCAGAGCGCGCACGGGCGGTGCCCCGCGGCGAACGCGGTCGCCTCGTCGAGGAAGAAGAGCTCGGTGAAGCGGCCGGGCTGCATCAGCGGCGCGCGATGCCATCCCCTGAAGCGCAGCCGGCAGGCGATCCAGCGCCGCCCGGCATGGTGGCGGCGGATGCGGCCC
>DATBDM010000328.1:0-5008 GCA_036269915.1 Solirubrobacteraceae bacterium
GGGTTCCGGACGACGCTGCAGACCCGCACGCCCGAGCAGGCGCAGCTGCTCGAGGCCGATCGCGAGAACAAGGTCTATCTCCCGGAGGTCGAGCTGCCGCGCGACCTGCGGATCGAGCACATGGGCGCCGGCCTCTCCCGCACCGACTACGTGTTCCTCGGCGTCCCCTCGCGCGGGCTCGACGACGTGATCGCCGGTCTGGGGCGCGCGGGACTCGATCGCCGGACCCCGGTGATCTCGCTTGCCAAGGGGCTCGTCCCGCCCGACGGCAGCGCGCCGAGCGTGCTGCTCGCCACCGCGCTGGGCGTCGGGCGCGTCGCCTGCGTCGGCGGTCCCGCCCATGCGCACGAGATGGTCACCGCCGGCGCCGGGCTGGTCGCCGCCTCGACCGACGAGCGGCTCGCGGTCACGATCGCCAGCGTCTTCATGCGCGCGGGCGTGGTCTGCGAGCAGTCGAGCGATCCGATCGGCGTCGAGCTCGCCGGTGTCGCCAAGAACGCCGCGGCGCTGGCCGCGGGCGCGACCGAGGCGCAGGGCCTGAACGCCGCGGGCGCGGCGGCGGGGCACATCTTCCTCGAGATCTGGCGCTTCGCCGAGCGTCAGGGCGCACGACCGGAGTCGATGATCGGCCTGGCCGGGACGGGCGACCTCGTCGCCACCGCGCTCGCGCCGCAGAGCCGCAACCGGCGCGCGGGGGAGCTGCTGGCCGCGGGGATCCCCGCGGCGGAGATCCCGGAGCGGATCGGACAGGCCGTCGAGTCGCTCGACATGGTCCCTTTACTCGCGGCGGCCCTGACCCGCGCGGGCATCGAGGCGCCGGTGACGCTGGCCCTCGACCGCCTGATCGCGGGCGAGCTGCCGCTCGAGGAGTGGGTCGCGCAGGTGCGGGCCACCGTCCCCCCGCCGGGGCGCTTCGGCTCGCGCGGCGCGTGGGAGCGCTTCCTCGGCCGGCTGCGCTCGTGGTCGCCGCCGCGCGTGGGTCGTAGGGCGCGCGCGTCGTCGTCGTCGTGATCGTGAACCCTCCGGCCGCGGTGCTCTTCGACTTCGACGGCGTGCTGGCCGACTCGCGGCTGGCGATCACGCGATCGCTGAACCACGGGCTGGCCGCGGTGGGCGCCGATGAGCGCCCGGCGGCCGAGCTGGAGCACTGGATCGGGCCGCCGCTGCTGCACGCGTTCCGCGCCCTGGCGGGGCCGGAGCGCGCGGAGGCGGGCGTCGCCGCCTACCGGGAGCGCTACCGCTCGGCGAGCCTGTCCGAGACGGTGGCGGTACCGGGGATGGTCGCGGCGGTCGCGCGCGTCGCGGGGGCCGGCGTGCCGTTCGCGGTCGCCACGAGCAAGCCGCGCGCGCTGGTGCTGCCGCTGCTCGACGCGCTCGGCTACGCGGGTCTGTTCGGAGTGGTCGAAGGCCCGTCCCTGGAGCCGGCCCTGGCGGAGGACAAGTCGGTGACGGTGGCTCGAGCGCTGGCGGCGCTCGGGTTGTCGCCGGGCGCGGACGCCGTCCTGGTCGGCGACCGCTCCCACGACGCCGCCGCCGCCCGCGCGAACGCCATCGCCTGCGTCGGCGTGCTCTGGGGTATCGGCGACGAGGAGGAGCTCCGCGCCGCGGGGGCGACGCGGTTGGTCCGGACCCCGGCCGAGCTCCCGGCGGCGCTGCGGCTCTGAGGGGGGCGAATTCGCGACGCGCGCCGACTATGCCTCCACATGGAAGGCAAGATCGGCGCAGATCACGTCGCGGCGCTCGCGGGAAAGCAGGCGGGACGCGTCTCGCGCGAACAGCTGCTCGGGCAGGGCATCGGCGCGAAGGCCATCGACCATCGGCTCCGGCGGGGCCGGCTGCACGTCGAGCACCGCGGCGTCTTCGCGGTCGGGCACGCAGTGTCGAGCGTCGAGGGACGATGGTGGGCCGCGCTCCTCGCGTGTGGCGAGGATGCCGTGCTGAGCCACATGACAGCCGCCGTGGCCTGGGCACTGGCGATTGCCGGCGACGGCCCGGTCGAGGTGACGGCGCCGCATTCCCGGCAGCACCTGCACGGGGTGCGCCGGCACAGCTCGCGCTCCCTCGGCGAGCACGACCGCACCGAGTTGCGTGGAATGCCGATCACGACTCCAGAGCGGACGGTCCTCGACCTCGCCTCGAGACTCCCGGACCGGCGGCTCGAGCGGCTGCTCGACCGGGGCGAGCAGCTCCGGCTGCTCGACCTCCGTGACCTGCGCCGGTCACTGACCGAGCATCCCCGGCGCGCGGGGACACCTCGTCTGCGGCGGGTGCTCGAACGTTTCGCGCCGACTGTCACGCGAAGCGAGCTCGAGGAGCGGTTCCTCGAGCTGTGCGCTGAGCAGGGGCTGCCCCGACCCCGGATGAATGCGGTCGTCGCGGGCTTCGAGGTCGACGCGTACTGGCCGCGCGCGAAGCTTGTCGCGGAGCTCGATGGCTACGCGTTCCACGGTTCGCCGGATGCCTTCGAGCGCGATCGCGCCCGCGACGTCGCGCTGACGCTCGCCGGTCTCCGCGTCATCCGACTCACGTGGCGCGGCGTCACCACCGACGCTCATGACACCGGCGCGGCGATCCGCCGCCTGCTGGCAGGCGAACCGAGTTCGCCTCGATAATGGAGGCAAAGTCGGCGCGCTCTCTCAATCTCCTCACAGAGAACCTTTATGACGAGATGAGCGGCAGTTCAGGAACCCTTCGGTGAGGAGCGCTCCAATGGTTCGACCATGAGCCGCTACACGTCCTTCCTCGCCGGGGCTGTGTCCGTTGCAGCCGTCGTCGGCGTCCTGGCCCTCTCCGGGGTCTTCGACGACGGCGGCGCGCACGCGAACCAGTCCACGAGCGCCAGTTCCACCACCACGCCGACTCCGACGACCACCGTCGCGGCGGCGACGTCGACCGGCGGTGCCGTCGACGTCCAGAGCATCTACTCGCGAGTCTCCCCCGGGGTCGTCTTCGTCGAGGCCGACCAGCAGAACGGCCAGGCCTCCGGGTCCGGCTTCGTGATCGACAACCAGGGCGACATCGTCACCAACGAGCACGTCGTCGACGGCGCCACCGCGCTCAAGGTCCGCTTCGGCGAGAACGGCGATGCGATCCCCGTCAAGCTCCTCGGCGCCGACCGCTCCGCGGACCTCGCCGTGATCCGGGTCGACCCGTCGAAGGTCCCGGGCGGCCTCAAGCCCGTCACCCTCGGCAGCTCCAGCACGCTCAAGCCGGGTCAGCCGACCGTCGCCATCGGGTCGCCGTTCGGCCTCGAGGGCACCGTCACGAGCGGCATCGTCTCCGGCCTGAACCGCACGATCCAGGCTCCGAGCGGGTTCTCGATCTCCGGCGCCGTCCAGACCGACGCCGCGATCAACCCCGGCAACTCGGGCGGCCCGCTGCTCGACGCGCAGGGCCGCGTGATCGGCGTCAACTCGCAGATCGCCACCGAGTCCGGCTCGAGCTCCGGCGTCGGCTTCGCGATCCCGATCGACACGGTCAAGAAGATCGAGCCGATCCTCCAGCGCGGCGCGAAGGTCCCGCACGCCTACCTCGGCGTCGCCTCGGGCGATGCGCCGGCCGGCGGCGCGCAGGTCGGCTCCGTCGTCCAGGGCGGCCCGGCCGGCAAGGCCGGCATCAATCAGGGCGACCGGATCGTCTCGATCGCGGGCCAGACCGTCGAGGGCTCCGACGACCTGTCGGCCGCCGTCAACGCGCATCAGCCCGGCGAGAAGGTGCCTGTAGTGGTGGAGCGAGGCGGCCAACGGCGTACCCTCACGGTGACGCTCGGCACGCAGCCGTCGAACGCCCAGGGCCAGTCGAACCAGAACAGCCAGCCCACGATCCCGTAACGACAGAGGACGCGAACCTGTGACCCCCGACGACCGCCGCCTGCGGGCGCTCGACGCCGACGAAGAGCCGAGCCCCGCCCGAGCCGCCCACGATTCGCTGGAATCGGCGCTGTTCGAGGTCAAGCGGGTCATCGTCGGCCAGGAGGCGATGCTCGAGCGCGTGCTCGTGGCGCTCCTGGCCGGCGGCCACGTCCTGCTCGAGGGCGTGCCGGGTCTCGCGAAGACCCTCACGGTGAAGACGGTCGCCGACGTGCTCGGCGGCTCCTTCAAGCGGCTGCAGTTCACCCCGGACCTCGTGCCGGCCGACCTGGTCGGCACGAGGATCTACCGGGGCGGGACGGGCAGCGACGGCGGCTTCGACGTCGAGCTCGGCCCCGTCTTCTGCAACTTCCTGCTCGCCGACGAGATCAACCGCGCCCCCGCCAAGGTGCAGTCGGCGCTGCTCGAGGTCATGCAGGAGCGCCAGGTGACGATCGGCCACGAGACCCACCGGGTGCCGCGGCCGTTCCTCGTCATGGCCACGCAGAACCCGATCGAGTCCGAGGGCACCTACCCGCTGCCCGAGGCCCAGGTCGACCGCTTCATGTTCAAGCTCGTCGTCGACTACCCCGACACGCGCGACGAGGTCGCCGTGGTGGAGCGCTCGCTCGAGGGCGGCGGCCACGCCCGCGAGGTGCTCTCCCCCTCCACGCTCGCCGAGCACCAGCGCACCGCGGCGACGGTCTACGTCGACCGGCGCGTGATGGAGTACGCGGTCGCGCTCACCACAGCGACGCGCAACCCCGGCGAGGACGGCTGGGTCGAGTTCGGCTCGAGCCCCCGCGGGTCGATCAACCTCGTCCACGCCGGCCGCGCGCTCGCCCTGCTGCGCGGGCGCGACTACGTCCTTCCGGTCGACGTGCGCGACCTCGCCCGCGACGTCCTCCGTCACCGCATCGTGCTCACCTACGAGGCGCTGGCCGCCGGCGTCGACTCCGACCGCGTGCTCGACGACGTGCTGGAGAAGGTCCCGATGCCGCGCATCGAGTTGGCGCAGGAGCGCGCTTAGCCCGTGAGCTTTGAGGCGCCGCTCCTCCTGGCTCTGCTGGCGGTC
Source organism: Solirubrobacteraceae bacterium (assembly GCA_036269915.1). Classification (GTDB taxonomy): domain Bacteria; phylum Actinomycetota; class Thermoleophilia; order Solirubrobacterales; family Solirubrobacteraceae; genus DATBDM01. The sequence continues at coordinate 4,924 of DATBDM010000328.1, forward strand.
GTGCCGCTGATCGCGGTCGCGTACGCCTTCGCGCAGACCCGGCGGCGGCCGCGCCCGCGGGGTGCTCTCGCCGGAACAGCTCGCC
>DATBDM010000329.1:0-9306 GCA_036269915.1 Solirubrobacteraceae bacterium
GAGATCGAGTCCTCCGCCCGCGAGCACGCGGCCGCGCCGCGCCGTACGTCGCGCTTCCGCAGCGCCCGCAACCGCATCGCGGCCCGGCGGGGTCCTGCCTCGCCGCCGTCCTACGGCCCCCGCCGCACAGTCCGCGCGGGCCGCGCATGATGCCGTCCCCTCCCGGCAAAGTGCACGACGCGCCGAGGCAGGCCAGAATGGAGGGCGTGCTGCGACGCCTCTCCTCGCCCACGTTCGTCGGTCGTACCGAAGAGCTCGCCGTCCTGGACGGCGTGCTCGAGCGGGCGGCCGGCGGCGTGCCGGCGTTCGCCTTCATCGCCGGCGAGTCCGGCGTGGGCAAGAGCCGCCTGATCGCGGAGTTCGAGGTCCGCGCGCGTGAGGACACCGACACGCGCTCACGCGCGCAGGTGTTCGTCGGCCACTGCCTGGAGCTCGGCGGCACCGTCATTCCCTACGCCCCGCTGCTCGACGCGCTGCGACCGGTCGCCCGCGAGCTCGCGATCTGCGGCGACGAGCTGCGCGACGCGCTCGCGCCCGAGACCCGCGCCGCCCTCGCCGAGCTGATGCCGGAGTTCGGCGAGCACCTCGACGGCCTGCGCGTCGCGAGCCCCGACGAGCGCCAGGGCCGCCAGGCGCGCCTGTTCGAGGCGCTGCTCGCGCTGCTCGACCGCCTCGGCCGCGACAAGCCGATCGTCCTCGTGCTCGAGGACCTGCACTGGGCCGACGCCTCCACGCGCGACTTCCTCACCTTCCTGGTGCGCTCCGCGCGCACCGAGCCGCTGGCGCTGATCGCCACCTACCGCTCCGACGAGATGCACCGCCGGCACCCGCTGCGCCCGGTGCTCGCCGAGCTCGAGCGCGCGCAGGGCGTCGAGCGCATCGGCCTCGACCGCTTCGCCCTCGCCGAGGTCGAGGCGCTGCTCGCCGGGATCCTCGACACGCCGCCCGAGGCCGGCCTGGCCGAGCGCCTCTACGCGCGCGCCGAGGGCAACGCGCTCTACACCGAGGAGCTGCTCGCCGCGGCGAGCGACGAGTGCGCCCCGCTGCCCGAGACGCTGCGCGACGCGCTGCTCACCCGCGTCGAGCGCCTGTCCGGGCCGGCGCAGGCCATCGTGCGGATCGCGGCAGTCGCCGAGCGCCCGTTCCAGCACGGCCTGCTCGAGGCGATGGAGGAGGCCGTCGCGCCGGACGAGCTCATGGCCGCCGCCCGCGAGGCGGTCGCCGGGCACGTGCTGATCACGCGCGAGGACGGCACCTACGCGTTCCGCCACGCGCTCGTCGGTGAGGCCGTCTACGACGACCTGCTGCCGGGGGAGCGCGCCACGCTGCACTCCGCGATCGCCGAGGCGCTCGAGCTCGACCCCTGGCTGCTCGGCGAGTTGCCGGCCGGCAGCGTCGCCGCCGAGCTGGCGATGCACTACCACGCCGCCCACGACCTCCCGCGCGCGCTCGCCGCCTCCGTCCAGGCCGGAGAGGCCGCCGAGCGCGTCTTCGCCTACCGCGAGGCGCTGCGCCATCTGGAGCGCGCGATCGAGATCTGGCAGCGCGTCCCCGACGCCGAGGAGCGCGCCGGCCTCGACCTGGGCGAGGTGCTGCACCACGCGGCCGCCGCGGCCAACCACGCCGGCGAGGCCGCGCGCGCCGTCGCGCTCGCCCGGCGCGCGGTGGCCGAGGTCGACGACAGCGCGCACCCGCTGCGGGCCGCGGCGCTGCAGGCCGACCTCGGCAAGCTGCTGCGCGGGACCGGCGACGAGGCCGGCTCCGACGTCGCCTACGCCAGCGCGATGGCGCTGCTGCCGGCCGACGCGAAGAAGGAGCGCGCGTACCTGCTCGAGCAGCACGCGATGAGCATGATGTTGCGCGGCCGCTTCGAGCAGGCCGACGAGCTCGCCACGGAGGCGGCCGAGCTCGCTCGGAAGCACGGCGACGTCGACGTCCGCAGCCGGGCGTCGATCACGCTCGGCATGACCCGCGGCGCCCTGCGCGGCGCCGACGAGGGCCTCGCGCTGCTGCGCGTCGCGCGCGACACCGCGCGCGGTCCCGCCGACCTCAACCGCGCGGTGATCAACCTCACCGAGGTGCTCGACCTCAGCGGGCGCAGCGAGGAGGCGCTCGCCGAGGTCCGCGCGCTGCTCGAGCGCGCCGAGGAGCGCCCGGAGCGCAGCGCCTACGACGCCTACCTCGGGCTGCAGGAGGTCAACATCCTCACGCGGCTCGGCCGGATCGACGAGGCCGTCGCGCACCTGCCCGAGCGCGTGCCCGGCGACTCCGCCGGTTCCGCGCACATGTACCTGCGCGCGCTGCGGCTCGAGCTCGCCACCCGCCGCGGCGACACCTCGGCGGCGTCCGACCTCGAGGCCGCCAGGCGGCTGAACCAGATCAGCCGCGATCCCCTGTGGGTCGAGCCGCTGCAGGTCAACGCCGCGCAGCTCGCGGTCCGCGCCGGGCGCTACGGCGACGCGCGCGCCGCCGCCGCGGCCGGCCTCAACGCCGTCCGCGAGAGCTCGGAGGGCCTGCGCATGACGCGGCTCGTCTGGGTCGGGCTGATGGTCGAGGCCGAGGCCGCCGAGCAGGTCCGCGCGCTCGGCGGCGAGTTCGACCGGGAGCCGACCGAGGTGCTCACCCGCGACCTCGAGGCCGCGCAGCAGATGCCGGCCCAGTGGGCCGAGGGCGTGCCGTACGCGGCGCTCGCCCGCGCCGAGCTCAACCGCATCCGGCACGCCGCCGACGGGGCGCCCGCCGAGCCGGCCGCGTGGAACGAGCCGGCCGACGCCTTCGAGGCGCTCGGCCTGCCGTGGCCCGCTGCCTACGCCCGCCTGCGCGCCGCCGAGGCGCATGTGCTCGCGGGCGAGCGCGAGGCCGCCGGGACGGCGCTGGCGAGCGCCTGCGCCGCCGCGCGCGCCATGGGCGCGCTGCCGCTGGTGCTCGAGGCCGAGGCGCTCGGGCGCCGCGCGCGCCTGCGCACGGACGCCGACGAGGTCGAGGCGCCCGCGGCCGCCGCGAGCTCGCCCGCCGACCAGCTCGGGCTCACCCCGCGCGAGCTCGAGGTGCTGCTGCTGGTCGCCGAGGGGCGCACGAACAAGGAGATCGGCGCGACGCTGTTCATGAGCGAGAAGACCGCGAGCGTCCACGTCTCGCGGATCCTCGCCAAGCTCGACGTCGGCGGCCGCGTGGAGGCCGCCGCCGTCGCGCACCGGCTCGGGTTGACCAGCCCAGAGCCGGCACAGGGCCGGAACTAGGCGGCGCGCGCCGGCGCCATGACGGCGCAGAAGGCGTCGACCACGCGCGGGTCGAACTGGGTGCCCGTGCAGCGGCGCAGCTCCGCGAGGGCCGCCTCCTCCGCGAGCACCTCGCCGTAGGCGCGCTCCTCGACCATCGCCGAGAACGCGTCGCAGACCGCGACGATGCGCGCGCCGAGCGGGATCCGCTCGCCGGCGAGCCGGTCGGGGTAGCCCGAGCCGTCCCAGCGCTCGTGGCTCGCGCGCACGAGCGCGGCGACCGGGCGCAGCGCGGGCGCGGCGTCGACGATCGCCTCGCCGATGATGGTGTGCCGGTCCATCAGTGCGCGCTCGACGGCGTCGAGCGGACCGCGCTTGGCGAGGATCGCGTCCGGCATCGCGACCTTGCCGACGTCGTGCAGCTCGGCGGCGCACGCGACCAGCTCGCGGTCCTCCGCGTCGAGACCGAGCGCCAGCGCGACCGAACGCGCCATGTCGGCCACCGCGTCGGTGTGCTCACGCAGCTCGCTTCCCCGCGCGCGCACCAGCTCGGCGAGCCAACCGCCGCCGTCGGAGCCGCGCTCGAACCTCCGTGCCCCAGGCATCCTGGCCCCCGATTCGCCACCGAGAGCGCCTACCCTCTTAGGCATGGCCACGCGAATCGAGAAGACCGACGCCCAGTGGCGCGAGGAGCTCTCCCCCGAGCAGTACGAGGTGCTGCGCAACGGGGCGACCGAGCGCGCGTTCACGGGCCGCTACTGGGACGCCCACGAGGACGGCACGTACCACTGTGCCGCCTGCGGCACCGAGCTGTTCGACGCCGGCACGAAGTTCGACTCCGGGACCGGCTGGCCCTCGTTCACCGAGCCCAAGGTCGCCGAGGCGGTCGAGCTGCGCGACGACAGCTCCTGGGGCATGAAGCGCACCGAGGTCGTGTGCCGCAACTGCGGCGGCCACCTCGGCCACGTGTTCGACGACGGCCCCCGCGACAAGGGCGGCCAGCGCTACTGCATGAACTCGTGTGCGCTTGAACTGAAGCCCCGCTAGCGCACGTACGCCCGTGGAGATGGCCGTCGTCGCCGCGAGCGGGCTGGTGAAGTCCTATGGAGAGGGCCGTGCCGCGCGCCGCGTGCTCGACGGGGCGGCCCTCTCCGTGCAGCCGGGCGAGGTCGTGGCGATCCTCGGGCGATCGGGATCGGGCAAGTCGACGCTGCTGCACCTGATCGGTGGCCTCGACCGGCCGGAGGCGGGGACGATCGTCCTCGACGGCGAGCGGGTCGACGGCGCCTCGGAGGCGCGGCTGAGCGAGCTGCGCCGGCGGCGCGTCGGCTTCGTCTTCCAGTTCTTCCACCTGCTGCCCGAGCTGTCGGGCGAGGGCAACGTCCTGCTCGCCGCGCGCGTGCGGGGCGCGCATCCCGACGCGGCGCGGCGCGGGCGCGAGCTGGTCGACCGGCTCGGCCTGCGGCCGGTCGCGCGCTCGCTGCCGCACCAGCTCTCCGGTGGCGAGCAGCAGCGCTTCGCGATCGCCCGCGCGCTCGTCAACGACCCGGCGGTGCTGCTCGCCGACGAGCCCACCGGGAACCTCGACGCCCAGGCCGGCGAGGAGGTGCTGCACCTGCTGCGCGCCGGCGCGGACGACGGGCGCGCGGTGATCATGGTCACCCACGAGGCGGCGGCGGCGGGGATCGCCGACCGCGTCCTCACGCTGCGGGACGGGAAGCTCGCGCCGTGATCGCGCTCGCGGTGGCCGGGCTGCGCGCGCGCCGGACGCGCACGCTGCTGGCCGCGCTCGGGATCTTCGCGGCCGCGCTCGTCGTCGGGACCGCCGTCACGGTCGGCTACGGGCTCGGCACCGGCTTCGGCCGCGCCGCCGACGCCGCAGACCTTCCGGACGTGATCGCCCGCTTCTCGCCCGAGGAGCGGCAGCGCATCGACCAGCGCGTGCGCGCGCTGCCGAATCTCGAGAGCCGCTCGTACCGCTTCGAGGTCAACAACGTGGTGCTCGAGTCGCGCGGGCGGCTCGTGCGCTCCGGGGCGCTGCACGTCGTGCTCGGGGGGCGGCGCGGCTACGACATCGTCGAGGGCCACGACCTCACCCGCCGGCGCGGCCAGGTCGTGATCGAGCGCGGGCTGGCCACGCAGTGGGGCCTGCACCCCGGCGACACGCTCGACGTCGGGCGCATCGGGCGCGAGCGGATCGTCGGGATCGCCGTCTCGCCCGACAACGTCGCCTACCCGCTGGCCAAGGCCGCGCGCGTCTACATGTCGATCGACGAGATCGCCGCGCGCTTCGGCTTCGCGCCCTCCCAGGCCAACGCCAACCTCGCGCTGCTGTGGCTGCGCGATCCCGCCCACGCCGACGTCACGCTCACGCAGGCGCGCGCGGTGTCCTTCGGCATCGGGCGGCTCGAGTTCATCACCCGCGACGGCGTGCGCCTGCTGATCGGGCAGGCCGCGGGGATCGTGATCTCGCTGCTCGTCGCGTTCTCGCTCGTGGCGCTCGCCGCCGCGGGGACGATGCTCGCCGCCGGCGCGCACGCCGACGTCCAGCGACGGCTGGCGGCGTTCGGCGTGCAGCGCGCACTCGGCTTCACGCCGCGGCGTCTCGCGGGGGTGCAGGCAGTGGAGGCGCTCGCGGTGGCCCTGCCCGCCGGCCTCCTCGGGATCACCGCCGGCGCGGTCGCCGTCGCAGGGCCTGCCGGCCGGCTGCTCGCCGCGCTCAACGAGCTGCCGCCCGGCGCCGCGCTGCTCGGCCCACTCGCGCTCGCCCTCCTCGTCGTCGTGCTCGTGGTCGTCGCCGCCGGGACATGGCCGGCCTGGCGCGCGGCGCGGCGCCCGCCTGCCGAGATCCTGCGCGGCGGCGAGATCGCCTCCCGGCGGCCCGGGCGCAGCGCGCGCGGGGGGCTGCTCGGCCTCGGCGCGCGCTTCGCGACCGCGGCGCGGGCGCGCTGGATCGCCGCGGTCGCCACGATCGCGGTCTGCGCCGGCGTGGTCACGCTGATGCTCTCGCTCGCCTCGCTGCTCGAGCACCTGCGCGACGATCCCGGCACGGTCGGCAAGCGCTACTCGCTGGTCGCCCAGGGTGGAACGGACCGGCTGCGCGAGGTCGAGGCCGTGCCGGGCGTCGACGCCGCGGGGGTGCGCTACCAGGTGGAGGCGGCCGACGCCTTCCGTCTCGGCGAGTCGATGCGGTTGATCGCCTTCTCCGGCGACCACACGCGCTTCGAGGCGCCGCCGCTCGCGGAGGGTCGCCGCCTGCGCGGGCCGGGCGAGGCCGAGGTCGGCGAGGGGCTCGCCGACGCGCTCGGGCTGCGGCCGGGCTCGATGCTCGCCGCGCAGCTGCCGAGCGGCCAGGAGGTGCGCTTCCGCGTCGCGGGCATCGTGCGCGCGCTCGAGGTGTCGGGACGGATCGCCTGGGTGCGGCCGGCCAAGCTGCTCGCCGCCAGCCCGGGGATCCAGCCGTCGCTGGCCATCCGGCTGGACCCGGACGCCGACCGCGGCGCGGTCGTGCGCCGGCTGGACGCGATCGGCGTGCCGCCGCAGTCGGCGAGCGGCGCGACGACGCGCAACGGCCAGTTCCTCGGCATCCTCGCCGCCGTCCTGCGCGGCGTCGGCCTCGCCGTCGGCCTCGTCTGCCTGTACGCGCTCGTCCAGGCGCTGGCCATGACCGCCCGCGAGCGGCGCTCGGCCGTCGCCACGCTGCGCGCGACCGGCGCCGGCCGCGGCGCGGTCGCCCTCGTGCTGGCGGGCGCCGCACTGGTCGTCGCCGTCCCGGGCGCGCTGGCCGGCATCGTGCTCGAGGCGCTCGTGCTCGGGCCGCTGGTCGCCCGGCTGGCGGCCAGCTTCGCCGACCTCGCCGTGTCGCCGACGCTCGCGCAGGCGCTGCTCGTCGGCCTCGGCCTGCTCGCGCTCGCGGCCGCCGCCACCGTCCTCGTCGCGCGGCGCGTGCTGCGCGAGCCCGTCGTCGCGGGGCTGCGCGAGTCATGAGCGCCCGGCGGATCGGCGTCCTCGCCGCGGCCGCCGTCGCGGTGCTCGCGGCCGTCGCCGCGATCGCCGCGGCCTGCGGCTCGGGCGCCCCGGCCGCGGAGACCGCGCGGCCCGGCTCGACGCTGGTCTCGACCCTCGTCGATCCAGACGGCGACGGGTTCCTGCAGCGCGGTCCCGGCGAGCCGCTGCGCACGCGGCCCGAGCTGCCGGCCGGGCGCCCCGGCCGCACGCTCGCCACCTTCGGGCAGCTCACCGACACCCACGTGCGCGACGAGGAGTCGCCGGCGCGCGTGCCGTTCCTCGACCGCCTCGGGGCGCCGTTCACCTCCACCTTCCGCCCGCAGGAGGCCGAGTCCGACCAGGTGCTCGACGCGGGGGTCCGCTCGCTCGACCGCGAGCATCCGCAGGCCGTCTTCGTGACCGGCGACATCACCGACTCCGCGCAGGAGAACGAGCTCGACCAGGCGATCGCCACGCTGCGCGGCGGCCGGGTCGACCCCGACAGCGGCGCCCGTGGCTACGACGGCGTCCAGCAGGCCGACTCGCCCGACCCGTTCTTCTACCGCCCGGACGTCGACGCGCCGCGCTTCCCAGGCCTGCTCGCCCGCGCCGAGCGGCCCTTCACGGCGACGGGGCTGCGCGCGCCGTGGTACCCGACGGTCGGCAACCACGACGTGCTCGTGCAGGGCGAGGTCCCGCCCACCGCTGCGATCGAGCGCGTCGCGACCGGCAACCGGCTCGTCGACACGCTCGACCCGAGCCTGCGGCCGCCGCGCGACGAGGCGGGCGCCGCGGCCGCGACCGCGCGGCTGCTCGCCGAGCACGCGGCGAGCAGCGGCCGCCGCGTGCCCGCCGACCCGCGCCGCCGCCATCCCGGCGCCGCCGCGATCGTCGACCGCCTCGCCCGGGCCGCGGGCGTGACGCCCGCGCAGGCGGGGCGGCTGGACTACGCGGTCGACGTCGGCGCGTCGGTGCGGGCGATCGTGCTCGACACCGTCAACCGCGCCGGCGGGTCGCGCGGGCTGCTGCCCCCCGGCGAGCTGCGCTGGCTGCGCGCCGAGCTCGCGCGCGCCGGCTCGCGCTGGGTCCTGGTCTTCACGCACAACCCGCTCGAGTCCTCCGCCGGGGGTGAGGCCGCGCTGCGCGCGCTCGACGCCGACCCACGCGTCGTCGCGGTGGTCGCCGGCAACCGTCACCGCAACACGATCGAGCCGCGGCGCGCGGGCGGCGGTGGCTACTGGCTGATCGGGACCTCGTCGCTGGCCGACTTCCCACAGCAGGCGCGGATGTTCCGGCTGCGCGCCGCGTCAGGCGGCGGCGTCGTGCTCGAGACCTGGATGGTCGACCAGGACGGCCGCGGCGTCGCCGGCCCCGCGCGCGAGCTGGCCTACCTCGATGCGCAGGGCGGCCGACCCGCGGGCTTCGCCGGACGCCCGCAGGACCGCAACGTCCGGCTCGGGATCCCCGCCCGCTGACTAGGGTCCGGGCGATGCCCAAGCTCCCGCGGCTGCTTCTCGGCGGCAGCTTCATCGCCACCGGTGTCCTCCACTTCCTCCGCCCGCGGATGTACGAGGCGATCGTGCCCGACTACCTCCCGGCCCACCGCGAGCTGGTCTACGCCTCCGGCGTGGCCGAGGCGCTCGGCGGCGCAGGCGTGCTGCTGGAGCGCACCCGCCGCCCCGCGGGCTGGTGGCTGATCCTCACGCTGCTCCCCGTCTTCCCGGCCAACGTCGAGATGGCGCTGCACGCCGAGCGCTTCCGCACGATCCCCGAGCCGCTGCTGTGGGCGCGACTCCCGGTCCAGGCCGCGCTCATCGCGTGGGTCCGGGCCGCCGCGCTGCGGCCGTGAACCAGACGGGCGACCGGCCCCGCGGCGCTGACGCCGCGGGGCCGGGCACGTGGTGGCCGCGAGGGAGGGTCAGGCGGCCACGGGGACGGACTCGATCTCGCCACGCTGCGCCGCATCGGCGTGCTCGCGAGACTGCCGTCCCGAGATCAGGACGGTGGCCAGGATCGCGCCGACGATGGCGAACCCGGCTCCGACCTCGAAGGCGCGTGAGAAGCCCTCGGTGAGCGCCTCGCCGCGCGCCGCCGGGCCTCC
>DATBDM010000330.1:0-4394 GCA_036269915.1 Solirubrobacteraceae bacterium
TGAGGCGTCAGTCCTCGGCGGGGACGGGCGGCCAGTTGGTGTTGACGACCCCGAGGGTCTTCTCGATCTGCGTCTCGGCGGCGTTGAGGAGGCGCCGGCCGCCGGCCGTCAGGTCGGTCGCGTCGGACTTCAGCCCGTCGATGCCCTGCGTCTCGTCCTGGAGCTGCGGGGGCACGTTCGGCATCACCGTGTCGAACGTGCTGACGACCGGTGCGCCGCCGCTCGCGTGGGCCCGGAGCCGAACCCGCGCGTCGTCCGCCGGAGGCGCGGGCGGCGCGAGGACGAGGATGTCCTGGATCGCCTGGTCGCGGCGGTTCAGCGTGAAGAAGAGCGTCCGGCTCAGCATGCTCAGCCCCGTGCCGTGCGCGCCGTCGACGAGCTGGATGACGTCCGACGCCACCTCGTGCTGCAGGGAGAGCACGAGGAGCCCGGTGTCGGCCGGCGACGCCAGCGTCGGCCCGACCGGAGCGCCTCCGCTCGCCTGCGCGCGGACACGGTCCTCCGTCGCCGGCGGCGGCGGCGTCGTGCGGATCACGTACTTCGCCCCGCGCCATGCGGCGGCCATCTGCCGGCGGACGACCTTGAACGAGGCCGCCGCCTGGTCGAGCTTGTTGTTCTCGATCCGCTTGGTCGCGTGACGGAGCGCCCGCTCGGCGCGATCGACGCGCGTCTGGACCAGCGAGGGGTAGATCGGCGTGACCACGTCGCCACCGGCGGCGCGGGCCGTGGCCGGCGCCTTGGCGGAGGCGGCGGCCGGGATACCCATCGCGAGACTTGCCGCGAGTGCCAGTGGCAGCGCAGCCTTCCTCGGTGCGTGCATGTGCTGCTGCTCCTTTCGGGGAGGATGGAACGAGCGGCGCGCGCAGTCGGGCGCCGCGTCGTCACGCTAGGGCCCCGTGGCCTCCGGCCGGACACCCGCACGATCCCGGGGAACCCGCGGGAACCCCGTCCCTCGCCGCACCGCACCTAGGCTGCCGCCCGCGATGCACTCGCTCCCCCTGCACGCGCGGACGCTGCTGAAGGCAGCCGCCGCGGTCGTCCTGGCGTCGCTGGCCGCGCAGGCGACCCCCGCCCGCGCCGCGCCGCGCGCCGAGGTCGTCGCGACCGGCCTCGAGATCCCCTGGGACATCGCGTTCCTGCCGGATGGCCGTGCGCTGGTGACCGAGCGTCCCGGGCGCGTCCGGCTGCTGGACCAGCGCGGCCGGCTGCGATGGGCGCCGGTGGCCCGCGTGCCGGTGAGCGCGTACGGCGAGGGCGGGCTGCTGGGCATCGCGACCGATCCCGCGTTCCGGAGCAATCGCTTCGTCTACCTCTACTTCACCACCGCGACCGGCATGCGGCTCGAGCGGCGCCGGCTGGTCCACGGGCACCTCGTCTCCGCGACGTCGCTGATCGACGGCATCCGCGCGGGCGTGATCCACGACTCCGGGCGGATCGCCTTCGGGCCCGACCGGCAGCTGTACGTGACGACGGGCGACTCGGGGGACCCCGCCCTCGCCCAGGACCCCGGGTCGCTCAACGGCAAGATGCTGGCGCTGACGGTGCGCCAGTACCACGGACGGGGTCACGCGACCCCGCGCGTCGTCGCGAGCGGGCTGCGCAACTCGCAGGGCTTCGACTGGCAGCCCGGCAGCCGACGCCTGCTGGCCACGGACCACGGGCCGACCGGCTTCGACGGGCCTGAGGGCTACGACGAGGTCGACGCGATTGTGCCCGGCGCCGACTACGGCTGGCCGGAGGCGATCGGAGACGACACAGGGGGCGGCCGCTTCATCGCGCCGTTGCGGCTCTACGTCGCTCCGATCGCTCCCTCGGGCGCAACGTTCGTGAGCGCGCCGTCGCGCTGGAGGGGCGACTTCGTCTTCGCCACGTTGCGCGGCATGGCCCTACGGCGGCTCGAGCTGCGCGGCGGGCGCGTGATCGGCGACCACACGCTGTTCGCGGGCCGCCTCGGACGCCTCCGGACGATCGTCGAGGGGCCGCGCGGCTGCCTCTACGCGCTGACGAGCAACCGCGACGGGCGCGGCGTCCCGCAGGCCGGCGACGACCGCATCGTGCGCATCAGGCCACCGGGGTCGCGCCGCTGCCGGATCGCCCCGATCAGGCGGCGAGGCGCTCGGCGTCCGGCGGCAGGTGCTCCGCGGCCCACTCGTACATCGCCATGAGCGGGCCGGTCAGGCTCCAGCCGAGTGGCGTCAGCGAGTACTCGACGCGCGCCGGTATCCCGGGGATCACGCGCCGGGCGATGAGCCCGTGGGCCTCGAGGCCGCGCAGCGTCTGCGTGAGGGTCTTCTTCGAGATCTCGCCGACCTCGTACAGGACCTCGCTGTAGCGCCGCGTTCCGGTGGCGAGCAGGTACACCACGTCGACGCTCCACTTGGCCCCGAGCATGGCGAGCGCCGCGCGGGTGCCGCGCACCATCTCGAGGTCGGTGACTTCGGTCTCGACGTCCGGCATCGCCATCCACCAGGAGTCTGGCCCGGCGACCCCACCCCCCGCAACACCGCGGGATGATCGGCCGATCGACCGCCGCGATTGATCGCGACCCGGCAGCAGCGAGCGTTCTCGGTATGGGCGACATGCTCAGGCCGCTCGTCCTCAACGTGCTCACCTGCTCGGCGACCGTGCTGATCCTCGGGGTGCTGGCGCTTCCCGCGCGCAGCGTGGTCGACCGACCGCATGCCTCCGGCCCCGACCGGACCGCCGCGACGCCGCCGTCCCCCCGGCCCGCGCAACGGCCGCGACGGGTCTTCGGGGTCTACGTCGACCCCTGGCACGTCGACGACTGGGCGCGCGCCGTGGGCGCGGCACCGCAGGCGGTCGCCAAGTTCGAGGCGTTCTCGCGCGATCGCACGGTCGGCAGCTGGAGCACCGAGGCCCGCCGCCAGGGCATCCGCAGGCTCCTGATCTCCTGGGAGCCGTGGGCGCCGGTGCCGGCGGGGCTCGGCGTCGCGGCGCAGGCGGCCCCGCAGCGCGGCTACCGCAACATCGACATCGCCCGCGGCGAGCAGGACCGCTACATCTTCCGCTTCGCCCGCAGCCTCGCCAGGTTCCCGGGAACGGTCTACCTGCGCTACGCCCACGAGATGAACGGCTACTGGTACCCGTGGAGCCGCGACGCGCGCAGCTACCGGTGGGCGTGGCAGCGGGTCGTCCGCATCTTCCACGTCGTCGGGGCACGCAACGTGCGGTTCGTGTGGTCGGTCAACCCGAACCTGTACCAGCGTCGGCGCGCGTGGCTGCGCGGCCTCCGGCGCTACTGGCCGGGAGACCGCTATGTCGACGAGGTCGGCTCGACCATGATCGACTTCGGCGGCGTCAAGAACTACCCGGTCGCGCGCTTTGCCCCGCGCCTGCGGACACTGCGAGAGCAGTTCCACAAGCCGGTGATCCTCACCGAGACGAACACGGACTACGACGGCCGGCTGACGTGGCTCGCCGACCTCCGCCGGGCGCTGCGCCGGATGCCGTGGATCCGCGGCGTCATGTGGTCGCAGCTCCCGAGCCGCGGCAACGCGCACCGCACGGGCGCCGGCTACCTGGACTGGGACGTCCAGCGCGATCCCCTCGCCGCGGCGGATCTCGCCGCGATCATCCGCGACGGGACGCGCTCGCGATGACGGGACGAGACGATGTCGCGACGGTCATCGCGGAGTTCCTCCACGACGCCGAGAGCGGGCGATACAGCCGCACCGAGCTGCGCGATCTGCGCGGCGCGCTGGCCCACGTCGGCTCGGAGCTGGGCCGCCTGCCACTCGACGAGGTCGACAATCGCGACGTGCAGCGACTGCTCGACGATCTCGGTGACGCCGGCCTCGCGCCGGGCCGCCTCGGCACGATCGTCGAATCGCTGCGCAAGCTCTACGCCTATGCGATCGGGCGCGGCCTCGTCCGGTCGAGCCCGGTTCTCGGCGTGACGGCCGCCGCGAACGAGCCGTCCCCGAAGGCCGTCACGCCCACGGACGCGGTGCTCGCGATCGGCGAATACGCGGTCTCGCTCGTCGTGAAAGCCGCCATGGTCGCGCTCGTGCTCATGGCCCTCGCGCTGGTCGTCGCGCTGGTGTAGACGGATCGCGGATCAGCCGCCGCAGCGCGCCGGCGAGATCCCGCCCGTAGCCGACCCGGCCGTTCGCATACGCCGTCACGAGCTGGAGTCTCGGCACGCCGCTTCCGCCGGCGATCACGTAGATGGGCTGGACGTAGATCAACGCCCTGCCGACCGGCACGATGCGGTGCGCGCCGAGGACCGTGCGGCTGACCGAGCTCTTGGCCAGGTCGTTCGACTCCCGGTTGAGCAGGGCGAGCCGCTGGTTCACCGCCGGACTCGCGAGGATCTCCCGCGTCGCCTGGGTGGGGCCGACGGTCAGGCGGTCGCGGGGAAGGCTGACCGCCTC
>DATBDM010000331.1:0-15657 GCA_036269915.1 Solirubrobacteraceae bacterium
CGGTGTCCGCGCGGGCGACGAAGGCGTCCGCCGGCTCGTCCGGCGCCGCCAGCGCGACGCCGATCGACAGCGTGGTGCCGAGCCGGCCCGCGGCGCGCGAGCGCAGCGCCCAGCCGATGGCGCGCGCCTCGTCGGCGCCCGCGCACTCGAAGAGCATCGCGAACTCGTCGCCGCCGAGCCGGAACGCGCGGCCGCCGGCGGGCGCCCCGGCGCGCAGGAGCCCGGCGGTCGCGCGCAGGACGTCGTCGCCCGCCGCGTGCCCGCGCGTATCGTTGATCGCCTTCAAGCCGTCGATGTCGGCGAGTAGCAGCGCGCACTCCCGCCCCGGCGCGAGCGCGGCGCGCAGCGCGCGCAGCACCGCGTGGAAGGTCGCGTGGTGGCCGAGGCCGGTCAGCGGGTCGCGCGCGGCGCGCTCGCGCAGCTCGAGCACGGCGGCCGCCATGCGCAGCCCGCCGGCGGCCTGGACCGCGAGCAGCTCGAGCAGCTCGACCGCCTCGGTGGCGAGCGGATGCGCCGCGCGATCGGCGAGCACGAGGATCCCCAGACGGCGCCCGGCCGCGGCCATCGGCAGCACGACGAGCGAGCCCGCACCGGCGTGGCGCAGCGGCTCGTGGCCACGGAAGCCGCGTCCGGCGGCGTCGGCGACCGTGTAGCAGGAGGTGCCGTCGTCGACCCAGCTCGCGATGTGGCCCAGCTCCTCGCCGTCGAGCTCGTTGAGCGCGACCGCGAACGAGCCCTCGGCGTGGTGCGCGTAGAGGCCTCCGCGATCGTCGACGAGCGCGAGCAGCGCGGAGTCGAAGCCGGCCAGCGAGCGGGCGGCGGCGATCGTCTCGCGAACGATGTCCTCGGGGTCGTCGAGGGCGGCCAGCCCGGCGAGCGTGCGCGCGAGCTGCTGCGCGGGCGAGGCGGGATCGAGCCCGCCGAGCGCATCGACGCGCGCGCCGAGCAGCGCGGCCGCGCGTCCGACCTCGGCCAGCGCCGGCGCGTCGAGCGGCGTCGGCGCCTCGACGCTCAGCACGCCGCCGACCGCGGCGCCGACGCGCAGCGGCAGGCAGACCTGGGCGGTGACCGACGGCAGCGAGGCCAGGAAATCCCCGTCGGCGGCCACGTCCTCGAGCACGGCGGGCTCGCCGGTCCGGAAGCAGCGGCCGATGATCCCCGCCGACGGCGGCATCCCGTCGTAGATCTGCCAGTAGCCGCGCACCGCCTGGCAGCGCAGGCGCCCCGCCTGCTCGAGGTAGACGCTCGGCAGCAGCGCGCGACGGGCGAGATGGTCGACGACCACCTCGCAGGCGTCGCGCACCGTCGGCGCGGCGGCGATGGCGCGGGCGAGCGGATCGGGCGAGGAGGGGGCCTCGGGCGCGGAACGCGGCCGGCGGTCCGGGACGGCGGGCCAGGGCTCGGCGGGCCGGCCGAGCAGCCAGCCCTGACCGAAGTCGACGCCCGCGTCGAGTAGCACCGCGAGCTCCTCCTCGCGCTCGACGCCCTCGGCGATGATGCGCGCGCCGACCTCGCGGGCGAAGGCGACGGTCGCGCGCAGGACGGCCTGGCGGCTCGCGTCGCCGTCGACGCCGGTGACCATGCCGCGACAGAGCTTCAGGAAGTCGGGCCGGATCTCGGCCACGTACTCGAGCGACGTGAAGCCGGCGCCCGCGTCGTCGACGGCGACCAGCGCGCCGCGCGCGATCCACGGGCGCAGTCGTTCGCGCAGCAGGGCGATGTTCTGGACGGCGTCCTGCTCGGTCAGCTCGATCACGAGCCGCGAGGGCAGCCGGTCGGCCACGGTCGCGAAGACCCCCTGGCCGATCAGGTCCGGCGAGACGTTGACGAATAGCAGCCGGCCGGCCGGCGGCGCGCCGGCCTCGGCCATGGCGGCCCAGCAGGCGGCCTCGAGGTCGCCGCGCAGGCCCGAGCGGGCGGCGGCGGCGAGCGTCACGTCCGGCGGCAGCGCGACGAGGCCGGGCGGCGTCGGGAAGCGGGCGAGGCCCTCGTAGCCGATCGCCTCGAAGTCCGACAGCCGCACGATCGGCTGGAAGACGGCGCGGATCGCGCCGGGCTCGAGCAGTCGCGCGAATCCGTCGGCCGCGGCCTGTCGGCGTTCGGGGTGCCTGCGGGGGGCCGACTGCGGCTGACTCACTTAAGGGGCATCGACCCGCGCCGCGCGCTTCTTGAGCCGCGTGGCGCGGTCAGGACGTCGATGGGATGCTCAGCGCGGCGTGTCGGTCCGCTTGGCGGCGACGACGCGCAGGCCCGCGCCCGGCGAGCGGTGGAAGCGGGGGACGCCTTCCATGATCCGGTCGATGTCGTCGCGCTCCAGGACCTCGTCGCGCAGCAGGGCGGTCGCGAGCTGGTCGAGCTTCTCGCGGTAGTCGAGGATCATGCGCGTGCAGCGGCGCATCGCCTCGCCGGCGAGGTGCTGCTGCTCGTCGTCGCGCATCTGGCGGGTGCGGTCGGACACCGCGCCGCCCTCGGCGGAGATCTTGAGCGACACGATCGAGGTCCCCATCGCGTACTCGTGGACCATCGCCCGCGAGATCTCGGCGACGCGCTCGAGGTCGCCCGACGCACCCGTGGTCACCTCACCGAAGACGATCTCCTCGGCCGCGCGACCACCGAGCAGCACGGTCATGTGGTCGAGCAGCTCCTCGCGCGTCTTGAGGTAGCGGTCCTCCTCGGGGAGGTTGAGCGTGTAGCCCAGGGCGCCGCCACGCGGGACGATCGAGACCTTGTGGACGCGGTCGACGCTTGGCAGCAGCTCGGCGCAGAGCGCGTGGCCGGCCTCGTGGAAGGCGACGACGCGGCGCTCGTGCTCGTTGAGCCGGCGCCGTGACTGCATGCCCGCGACGACGCGCTCGAGCGCCCCGTCGAGGTCGGCCTGCGTGATCGCGGGGCGGCGTGCGCGGGCGGCGAAGATCGCCGCCTCGTTGGTCAGGTTGGCGAGGTCGGCGCCCGTGAGCCCGGAGGTCTGGCGCGCGACGAGCGGGAGGTCGACGTCGGGGCCGAGCGGCTTGGAGCGCGTGTGGACCTTGAGGATCGCCTCGCGGCCGGAGACGTCGGGCGGCGTGACGAACACCTGGCGGTCGAAGCGGCCCGGGCGCAGCAGCGCGGGATCGAGCTTCTCGAGCAGGTTGGAGGCGGCGAGGACGACGAGGTCGCCCGTCGTGCTGAAGCCGTCCATCTCGACGAGCAGCTGGTTGAGCGTCTGCTCGCGCTCGGAGTTGTGGTCGGAGCCGCGCTGGCCGCCGACCGCGTCGATCTCGTCGATGAAGATCACAGCGGGGCGGTGCTTGCGCGCCTCGGCGAACAGGCGCCGGATGCGGGCCGCGCCGAGGCCGGCGAACATCTCCACGAAGGCGGCGGCCGACTGCGAGAAGAACTCGGCGCCGGACTCGTGCGCAACGGCCTTGGCGAGCAGCGTCTTGCCGGTGCCGGGCGGGCCATGGAGCAGGATGCCCTTCGGCACGGTGGCGCCGAGCTTGTGGAAGCGCGCGGGCTCGCGCAGGAACTCCACGACCTCGCGCAGCTCCGCCTTGGCCTCGTCGGCGCCGGCGACGTCGTCCCACGCGACCGAGGTCTCGGACTCCGCCGCGATCTGCTGCGGCTTCGTGCGCGGCATCAGCTTCATCGTGCGCCACAGGAAGAACACGATCAGCGCCATGAAGAGGATCGGCGCCCACAACTGGACGTTGTCCTGCACCGTGTACCAGGCCAGTCCCATCACCGTCATGGGACCAAGTATGCCCCTATGGGTGGGGTCTCAGCTAGGGTCGAGACCCCATCTTCTGGTCGGTCGTCTCGACCCGCACGATCTCTCCCAGCGCGGCGCGCCCGACCTCGAGCTGGCGCTCGTCCGGCTCGCGGGTGCCGATCAGGCGCTGGATCTCGAAGCCCGGCCGGCGCAGCGCGCGCGACAGCCCGCTGCCCGCGTGGCGCTCGGACCACGCGAAGACCTCGACGGCGACCGCGGTCGAGGCGACGGCGACCATGCCGCCGGCCAGCGCGTTGGGCCGCTCGAGCGCGCGCTTGAGCACGAGCGCGCCCGCGACGTTGGCGGCGAGCATCGGCGCCACGAGGTGCGAGCCGCAGCGGTCGTGCTCCTTCGCCGCATCGGCGGCGTCGCGGTCGTCGGGCGCCTCGTAGGCGGCGATCGCCTTGTGCTCGACGCCGTGGTAGGCGGCGAGCTCGCCGCCGCGCAGGGCGAACATCGCGGGGGCGAGCGAGAGCATCGTCGCGGTCACCTCCCCGCCGGCGCCGCCGAAGCGCCGGCGCACCATGGCGCCGGTCAGTGATGCGGCGGCGGCCGCGCCGATCACGCCCGCGTTCTCGAACGGCAGCTTCGCCTCCGGCAGGGCGCGCTTGACCAGCGGGATCACCGCGAACGCCTCGCCGAGCCGGGCGACGCCGCGGACGCCCGGGATTCCGTCGGCGGCCTGCACGCGCGGCTTGCGGCCGGACCCGACGCGGATCGTGCCGTCGGCCGCGCGGACGGCCGCCGCCCAGTGCGTCGGCCCGTGGACGAGCAGGCCATTGCGCAGCGCCATGCCGCCGAGTCGCAGCTTTCCGGGGGAGGTGGGACTCATGGCAACAGCCTCTCAGGCAGATCATGGAAGAAGGACGCGGCGAACGCGAGGTCGCGCACGTCGATGCGCTCGTTCGCCGAGTGGATCAGCGGCCACGTCTCGTACAGCGACTGGTGGCGCTGAGGGAAGAACCCGTAGGCGACGCAGTCGGGAAACGCGTCGCGGAAGGTGCGCGAGTCGGTGAAGGCCGGCAGTACGACGGGCACGAGGAGCGCGTCCGGCTCCTGCTCACCGATCCACGCGGTGATCGCGTCGGCGAGCGGCGAGTCGAACGGCGAGGCGTTGCCGGTGACCTGCTCGGTGAACTCGATCTCCAGCGCATGGTCGCCGAGCACCTCGCGGATGCGCCGCATCGCCGGCTCGCCGTCCATCCCCGGCGGGACGCGCGCGTCGACCAGCAGCTCGGCGCGCGCCGGGATGACGTTGATCTTCGGCGAGCCCGAGATGACCGTCGGGACGGCGGTGACGCGCAGCGTCGGCTCGACCATCGTCGCCAGGCGCGGCTCGGTCGCGGCGACCGAGGCGATCGCCGCCGCCGGGTCCGCGGGGTCCTCGCCGAGCGCCTCGAGCAGCTGCCGGGGCGCGTCGGTGACGTCGTAGGCGGGACGCTCGGTCGCCAGCGTCTGTAGGACAGGCGCGAGCTTGACCAGCGCGTTGTCGCCGAAGCCCGGCACCGAGGCGTGGCCGGCGACGCCGCGCGCGGTCACGCGGAAGCGGAACGTGCCCTTCTCGGCGCAGCAGATGCCGAACAGCCGCCGGTCGCCGTAGGGCATGACCTGGCCTCCGCCCTCGTTGAGCAGGTAGTCCACACGAGCCAGGTCGGGGCGCTCGCGGCACAACCAGATTGCGCCCTCGGCGCCGCCGACCTCCTCGTCGACGACCGAGATCAGCCGCACCTCGCCGCGCGCCGGGCGCCGGCCGCTGCGGGCCAGCGCGGCGATCGCCACCGCCTCGGCGGCGGTCTGGGACTTCATGTCGAGCGCGCCGCGGCCCCAGAGGAAGCCGTCGTGGATCTCCCCGCCCCAGGGGTCGTGCTCCCAGTCGCCGGCGTCGGCGAGCACGGTGTCGACGTGCGAGAGGTACCCGAGCACCGGCCCGTCGGCGTCTCCACGCAGCCGCGCGACGAGGTTCGGGCGCTCCGGGGTCGCGCCGTCGAGCTCGACCTCGAGGCCCGCGTCGCGCAGGTAGCCCGCCAGCCACTCCTGGCACGCGCGCTCGTCGCCCGGCGGGTTGACCGTGTTGAAGCGGATCAGCTGCGCGAGCACGTCCGCCGTCTCCCGCCCCAGCGCATCGGGGTCTGCCATGCGGCGGGATCCTATCCGCGACCCCGCGATACTGGTCGGCATGGAACAGCTCTTCGACACCCCGGAGGAGCCGCAGCGCGCGGAGTCCGCGGAGGCGCCGGCGGACGGGCCGCTCGCCGCGCGCATGCGCCCCCACACGCTCGAGGAGTACGTCGGCCAGGGCCACCTGCTCGGCGAGGGCTCGGCGCTGCGGACGGCGCTCGAGTCCGGGCGACCGCACTCGATGGTGCTCTACGGGCCGCCCGGCACGGGGAAGACGACGCTCGCGCGACTCGCGGCGGACCGTGCCGACGCCGCCTTCGAGGAGCTCTCGGCGGTGCAAGCCGGGCGCGCCGAGGTTCGCGAGGTCATCGCCCGCGCACGCGAGCGCCGGCGATCAGGCCCACCCGCCCGCGGGACGATCTTCTTCCTCGACGAGATCCACCGCTTCAACAAGGCCCAGCAGGACGCGCTGCTCCCCGCGGTCGAGGAGGGCCTCGTCACGCTGATCGGAGCGACGACCGAGAACCCGTACTTCGAGGTCAACTCGGCGCTGCTCTCGCGCACGCAGGTCTACGAGCTGCAGGCGCTCTCCGACGAGGACGTCGCGCTGCTGCTGCGCCGGGCGGTCGAGCGCGACGAGATCCCGCACGTCGGCGTGCCCGACGAGGTCGTCGAGTTCCTCGCCGCGCGCTCCGGCGGCGACGCCCGCACCGCATTGAACGCCCTCGAGCTGGCGGCGACGACCGCGACCGGCGAGGCGATCACGCTCGCCGAGGCCGAGGACGCCCTGCAGCGCAAGGCCGTCCTCTACGACAAGGGCGGCGACCAGCACTACGACTACATCTCGGCCTGGATCAAGTCGACGCGCGGCTCCGATCCCGACGCGTCGCTGTACTACCTCGCGGCGATGCTCGAGGGCGGCGAGGACGCGCGCTTCATCGCGCGGCGGATGGTGATCCTCGCCTCCGAGGACGTCGGCAACGCCGACCCGCAGGCCCTCCTTGTCGCCGTCGCGGCGGCGAACGCGGTCGAGCACGTCGGGATGCCGGAGTGCGTCCACGCGCTCGCCCAGGCGGCGGTGTACCTGTCGATGGCGCCGAAGTCCAACGCCGCGTACAAGGCGATCGCCGCCGCGCGCGCCCACATCCGCGAGCACGGGGCCGCTGCGCCGCCGGCCGCACTGCGCTCCGCGGCCTACCCGGGCGCGGCGAAGCTCGGCCGCGGAGCCGGCTACGACTACCCGCACGACCACCCGGGGCACGTGAACGCCCAGCGCCATCTGCCCGAGGGGCTCGAGGACCTGCGCTTCTACCACCCGGACGACCGCGAGGCGGAGTTCGCCGAGCGGCTCGAGCGCCTGCGCCGCGCGCGGGAGCACGGCTGAGTGGCGGCCGAGCGCGAGCCGCTGCGGGTCGTCTCCCCCACGACCGGCGAGTCGCTCGGAACTGTCGCGGCGGCGACGCCGGATGCGGTCCGCTCGGCGGTCGTGCTGGGGCGGCGCGCGCAGCCGCTCTGGGGCGCCGTTCCGGTGGCTGCCCGGGCCGCCTTCCTGCGCCGCGCGGCGCAGGCCGTGCTCGACGAGCTCGAGGCGCTGGCGGGACTGCTCGCACGCGAGACCGGCCGGCCGCGGACCGAGGCGCTGCTCGCCGAGCTGCTGCCGAGCGTCTCCGGTCTGCACGCGCTGGCCGACGCCGCGGCCGCGGCGCTCGGCGACCGGCGGCTCGGGCGCCGGACCGCGCGCGCCGCGGGGCGGCATGCCGCGCTCGTCCAGGCGCCGGTGGGCGTCGTCGGGCTGCGCGGCGGCGCGGCGTCGCCGTGGGCCGAGCCGCTGCTCGAGGCGGCGGCCGCACTGGTCGCCGGCAACGCGGTCGTGCTGGTCCCGGCCGCGCGGCTGGCGGGCGACCGCATCGCGGGCGTGCTGGCGCGCGCGGGCGTTCCCGAGGAGCTGATGGTGGTGCTGCACGGCGTCGAGGCGGCCGGCGCGCTCGGCGGCGCGTGCGACGCGGTCGTCGAGCTCGACCCGCCGATCGCCAAGGGAACGATGCTCGTGCTCGACGGGGCGCCGCTCGGCGCGGTGGTCTCCGGAGCGCTGTGGGCGGGGTTCGCCGGCGGCGGACGCCATCCGGCGGCGGTCGGGCG
The DNA here is from genome assembly GCA_036269915.1 of Solirubrobacteraceae bacterium. Taxonomy (GTDB): domain Bacteria; phylum Actinomycetota; class Thermoleophilia; order Solirubrobacterales; family Solirubrobacteraceae; genus DATBDM01. The sequence continues at coordinate 8,006 of DATBDM010000331.1, forward strand.
GATCGTCACCGCGCCCGGCATCGGCCGGCCGCTCGCCGAGGCGCTCGCGGAGGGCACCCGGCGGCTGCGGCTCGGCGACCCGTCGGACCCGACGACCGAGATCGGCCCGCTGCCGTCACGCGAGCGGCTGGCGGCGGTGGAGGCCGCGGTCGCTGACGCGGAGTCCGAGGGAGCCGAGCGGCTCTGCGGTGGCCCGGTGTCGCTCGACGGGCTCGGCGGCGCCTTCTACGCCCCGGCCGTGCTGCGCGGCGTGCGGCCGGGCTCGGAGCTGCTGCGCGACCCCCCGCCCGGGCCGGTGCTGGCGGTCGTCGAGGCCGAGAGCGCGTCGGCGGCGATCGCGCTGGCCGACGCCGCGGGGACCGTCTCGGTGTGGGCCGGCGATCGCGAGCGCGGCGAGCGCGTCGCCCGCGGCCTGCGCGCCGAGCTGACCTGGGTCAACGAGCACGGCCACGCCGCCGCCGCGGCGCCGGTGCGCCTGGCGCGACACGTCCGCGTCCGCCAGCTCGCCTCGGGCTCCTCCCGCCTGCGCTCGGCCCGCTGGCTGCCGTACGACCCGGCGCTCGTCCGCACCCGCATCACGCTGGCCCGCGTCCTCTTCGGCCGCGAGAGCCAGCGGCTCGACGCCGTGCGCGCCGGCGCCCGCCCCGCCGCGCGGACGCTGGTGCGGCTGGGTCGCGAGGCGCTGGAGTCGCGGCGCTCGGGGTGAGTGGGCGGCGGGATCGCCATGGGTGGGTGGCGGGATCGGCGAACTGCGGCTGGGTAGGGAGGCGGCGAACGTCCAGGCTTCACTCCCTCAATGCCGGGGTTGACTTCGCCGAGATCAGCCGAAGCGGTCCGGATGAAACGGCGCCAAATCGATCAGCGGCTGCTCGCCGCAATACGCCTGGGCCAGCACCACTCCGGTCACCGGGCCGAGGGCGACGCCCGCGCCCTCGTGGCCAGTCGCCAGCCAGAGGCCGTCGACGGCGGCGGACGGGCCGATGGCCGGCAGGTGGTCGGGGAGCCAGGGGCGCAGGCCCGACCAGGCGCCCATGACCTCGAGCGCGCCCAGCACCCCGAACAGCCGCCCGGCGCGCGCGACCATCGCCTCCGACACCGCCGGATCGACCGCCAGGTCGAACCCGCGGCGCTCGCGCGAGGAGCCGACGAGCACGTCGCCCTCCCAGGTCGTCTCCACCACCGTCGAGACCTGCAGGCCGGCGGCGCCCGACATGACCGAGCCGAGGTAGGAGCCGTCGACGACCTTGTGGCGGATCAGGTCCGGCCGCGGCCCGCGCAGGCGGACGAGCTGGCCCTTGCGCGGCTCGAGCGGCAGCGGCAGTCCCGCGCCGGACGCCAGCCCGGCACTCCACGGTCCTGCCGCGAGCACCACCGCGCCGGCCGCGACGAACCCCGCGGCCGTGTCGAGCCCGGTCACGCGCCCGTCCTCCACGGCGATCCGGGAGACCGCGCAGCCGAGTCGCACCTCGGCTCCCGCCGCGACCGCCTCGCGCACCAGCGCCCGCGCGATCCGCGCCGGATCGCACTGCAGGTCCTCCGGGAACCACGACGCGCCGAACACCGGCCCGTCGAGCGCCGGCTCCTCCGCGCGCAGCGCGTCCGCATCGAGCAGCTCGCCGATCACCCCCGCGGCCCGCAGCCGCTCCAGCCGCGCCGGCTCGGCCGCCCACGTCCCGGCGTCGGGATGGACGATCAGCGCGCCCTTGCGGCGGATCCGCGCCTCCTCCCCCAGTCGCGCCTGCAGCTCCCGGTACACGTCGAGCCCGTGCCGGGTCAGCTCGAGCTCGGGCCCCGCGTCCTTGTCCGAGGCCAGGACGTTGCCCTCCCCGCGGCCGGTCGTCCCCTCCGACACGCCCGCGCGGTCGACCAGCGCGACCCGCACCCCGCGCACCGCCAGCTCGCGCGCCACCGCGCATCCGGCGATCCCGGCGCCGACGACCGCGACGTCGGCGACGCTCACAGGGCGAAGCCGGCGGGGAACGGGTCCTCGGGATCGAGCAGGTACTGACCCATTCCGGTGACCCACGCGCGGCCCGTGATCTCCGGCACGACCGCCGGCCGCCCGGCGACGTCGGTCTCGGCCACGAGCCGTCCGGTGAAGCGCGTCCCGATCACGGACTCGTGCACCCACGGCACGTCGAGGGCGAGCTCGCCGCGCGCGTGCAGCTGCGCCATCCGCGCCGAGGTCCCCGTCCCGCACGGCGAGCGGTCCAGCCAGCCCGGGTGGATCGCCGTGGCCGCGCGCCCGTCGGCGCCGTCCGCGCCGGGGGCGTGCAGGACGACGTGGTGGCAGCCGCGAATGCCGGGGTCGGCGGGATGCACGGGCTCGCCGGCGTGGTTGATCGCGGCCATGATCGACAGCCCGGCCTCGATCAGCTCACCGGCGTGGCCGGGACCGACGGTGAGCCCGATCGACGCCGCCGGCAGGATCGCGTAGAAGTTGCCGCCGAAGGCGAGGTCGTAGTCGACGGCGCCGATGCCGGGGACCTCGACGGTCGCGTCGCGCGCGTGCAGGAACGACGGTACGTTGCGCAGGGTCACTGACGCGGCGCGCCCGTCCTGGACGGCGACCCGCGCCTCGACCAGTCCCGCCGGCGTGTCGAGCCGGACCACCGTCTCGGGCTCGGTGACGGCGACCATGCCGGTCTCGACCAGCACCGTGCAGACGCCGATCGTCCCGTGCCCGCACATCGGCAGGCAGCCGGAGACCTCGACGAACACGACGCCCCAGTCCGCGTCGGGCCGCGCGGGCGGCTGCAGGATCGCCCCCGACATCGCGCCGTGCCCGCGCGGCTCGCGCATCAGCAGCAGGCGCAGGTCGTCCATGTGCGCCATGAAGTGCAGCCGCCGCTCGGCCATGGTCGCGCCGGGGATCGTGCCGACGCCGCCGGTGATCACGCGCGTCGGCATCCCCTCGGTGTGGGAGTCGACCGCGCTGACCGCGCGCGCGGCTCTCACGCAGGCACGCCTTCGAGCACGGCGAGCGCCGCGCGCAGGTCCGCGCGCTCGCCGGTGGTGAGCGGGAGCCGGGGCGGCCGGCAGTCGCCGCCCGCGAGCCCGCGGTCGTCCATCGCCGCCTTGAAGTACTGGACGAGCTTCGGCGTCATGTCGAAGCGCGCGAGCGGCAGCAGCCGGCCGTAGAGCTCGCGGGCGCGCTCCAGCTCGCCCGCGCGGCACGCCTCCCACAGGGCGATGCAGTCCACCGGCGCGACGTCGGCGACACCGGACACCCACCCGGTCGCACCGGCGCTGAAGCCCTCGAGCGCCCAGTCGTCGCCGCCGACGAGGACCTCGAGCCCGGGCGCCGCGTTGAGCAGTGCCGGGATCCGCCGGGCGTCGCCCGAGCACTCCTTGGCCGCGACGACGCCGTCGACTTCCCGCGCGAGCCGCACCAGCAGCTCGACCGGCATGTCGACCCCGCTCGCCTCCGGGTTGTTGTAGGCCATGACCGGCAGCCCGCCGGCCTCGGCCACGGCGGCGTAGTAGGCCACGAGCTCGTCCGCGTCGGCCCGGTAACCGAACGGCGGGAGCAGCATCACCGCGTCCGCGCCCGAGTCGGCGGCGTCGTTCGCGAGCGCGATGGCAGCGGCCGGCGTCGACGAGGAGACGCCGACCACGACCGGCGCGCGGCCGCCCGCGGCGGCCACCGCGGCGTCGACGACGACGCGGCGCTCGGCGCCCGACAGCGAGCCCGCCTCCCCCATCGTCCCGTTGGCGACGATCCCGTGGACGCCGGCGTCGAGCAGCGCGGCGAGGGTCGCGTCGAGCGCGGCGCGGTCGATGTCGCCGTCGGCGCCGAACGGCGTGGTGACGGCGGGGATGATGCCTTCGAAGCGCATGGCGATCCTGTCAGTCGAGGGTCATGTACCGGCGCACGCGCCGGAGGTGCTGGGCGGCGTAGAGCTCCGCGGCGGCGCCGTCGCCCTCGGCGATCGCCTCGTAGATCATCCGGTGCTCGGCCGCGTGCAGGCGCGTGCGCCCGGGGGTGGCGACGGACTCGTCGCGCAGTCGCCGCCACAGCGGCTCGTCCATGTGCGCGGCGACGACGTCGGCGAGGTCGAGCAGCACCGGGTTGCCGGTCAGCGCGGCGATCCGGCGGTGGAAGAGGCGGTCGGCGTCGCTCCAGGCCGCGCGCGCCCGGGGATCCTCGGCGTCGAGGATCGCGTCCATCGCCTCGAGCAGTGCCAGTGCCTCGGCGTCCGGGCCGCCGCGCTCGGCGGCCATCCGCGCGGCGGCGGGCTCGAGCAGCTCGCGGGTGGCGAGCAGGTCGGACGGGCTGGCGTCGTGCGGGAGCCGCTGCGCCCGCTCGGCGGCGCGCGCGGCGGCGTTCTCCGCCACGAACGAGCCGGAGCCGGGGCGCGTCTCGAGCAGCCCCTCGTTCTGCAGCACGGCCAGCGCCTCCCGCACGGAGGCGCGCCCGACCTGCAGCCGGCGCGCCAGGTCGCGCTCGGACGGCAACCGCTCGCCGGGCGCGAGCCGACCCGCCACGATGTCGGCGAGCAGCCGTTCGGCCACCTGCTCGTAGCGCTGCGCGATGCGCAGCGGCTCGGTGAGATCGGTTCGCTCGACGGACTGAAGGCTCATGATATTGGTTCGGTCACTGGACCGGTAACGTACCGGGCATGGCCCTGACCTTCAACTCCGTCGACCCGCGCACCGGCGCGGCCGGCCCCGTCTTCGACGAGGCGCAGCCGGACGACGTGCGCGCCGCGGTGGCCGCCGCGACCGCCGCCGCGCCCGCGCTGCGCGACCGCGAACGCCGCAGTGAACTGCTGCGCGGGGCCGCGGCGCGCCTACGCGCCGCGGGCGACGAGATCGTCGCCACCTGCGAGGCCGAGACCGGCCTCCCGGAGTTCCGGCTGCGCTCCGAGCTCGAGCGTACGGCCGGCCAGCTCGAGCTGTTCGCCGCGGTCGTCGGCGCCGGCGACCACGTCGAGGCGATCATCGACACGCCCGACCCCGACGCGAAGCCGATCCCGCGCCCCGACGTGCGCCGCATGCTCTTCCCGCTCGGCCCCGTCGCCGTCTTCGGCGCGTCCAACTTCCCGCTCGCGTTCTCGACCGCGGGCGGCGACACCGCGTCGGCGCTCGCCGCCGGCTGCCCGGTCGTGGTCAAGGGGCACCCGTCCCATCCGGGCACGGGCGAGATCGTGGCGCGCGAGCTGCGCGCCGCCGCCGCGGACGCCGGGCTGCCGGAGGGCGTCTTCGCGCACCTGCTGGCCAGCGGCGTCGAGGTCGGCGAGGCGCTCGTCGACGATCCCGGCATCACGGCGGTGGGCTTCACCGGCTCGATCGCCGGGGGGCGCGCGGTCCACGACCGCGCCGCGCGCCGGCCGGTGCCGATCCCCGTCTACGCGGAGATGGGGTCGATCAACCCGATCGTCGTGACCGCCGCCGCGCTCGACGCGCGCGCGGAGGCGGTCGCCGAGGGCCTCGTCGCCTCCGTCGCGACCTTCGGCGGCCAGCTGTGCACGAAGCCGGGCGTGGTCTTCGTGCCCGCCGGCGCGGCCGGCGACGCGTTCGCCGCCGACGTCGCCGCGCGCCTGGATGCGGTCGAGCCGACGGTGCTGCTCAACGAGCGCGTGCGCGATGCGCTGGCCGCCGGCGTCGAGAAGCTCGCGGGGCGGCCGGAGGTACGGGCGCTGTCGAGCGCGCAGGGCGCGCCGGACGGGAAGGGGTTCTTCCATCAGCCGGCGGCGTTCGAGGCGCCGGCCGCCGCGGTCGCCGAGAGCGCGGAGCTGCTCGAGGAGCACTTCGGCCCCGTCGCCGTGCTGCTGCGCTACGGCTCGGCCGGCGAGCTGCGCGCGGCGCTCGGACGGCTCGAGGGCCAGCTGACCGCGTCGCTGCACGCCCAGCCCGAGGAGGAGATCGCCGAGCTGGTGGCGCAGCTGTCCGAGCGCGCCGGCCGGATCGTCTTCGACGGCTTCCCGACCGGCGTCGCCGTGACCCACGGCATGCACCACGGCGGCCCGTACCCGGCGTGCTCGAACCCGCTGCACACCTCGGTCGGCGCGACCGCGATCCGCCGCTGGCTGCGCCCCGTGGCGTTCCAGAACGCTCCGGCGTCGGTGCTCCCGCCCGAGCTCCAGGACGCCAACCCGTTGGAGATCTGGCGACGCGTCGACGGGGAGCTCACGCGCGACGGGTCCTAGACCAGCGGTGGGACCTGGCCGGAGATGGACACCTCGAGGACCGTCGGGACGCGATCAGGATCGGCAGCCGGAGCTGTGCCGCGCTCCAGATCGACTGGACCGAGACTGCTCGGGTGCCCTGCAACCGAGGATGCGCCGCGCCCGAGCACCCTCCTACGCGGCGAGACCGATCAGTCGATCGGCGTCCGGCATCAGCGCGCGACCGGGAGCATCCGGACGCGCTCGGGCAGGACGGGGACGACGACGCGCTTGAGGTACTCGGCGCCGCCGTGCAGGGCCAGCGCGCGGATCGGGTCCCAGGAGAAGCCGTACATCCGCCGCACCGAGGACGGCAGCAGGCCGAAGGTGATCTGGTTGACGAGCTCGAGCAGCGGGCGCAGGTGCGGCGGGACGGGCGGGCGCAGCACGATGCCGGTCGCCAGCTCGCGGGCGCGGTCGGAGACATGCAGGTCGCCCGAGGCGAGCATCGCGTCCATGTAGGCGTCGAAGGCGTCCGCGTCCGCGGGCATGTCGCCGCCGGCGAGCCCGAAGTGGCGCCCGACCACGCGGTAGTCCTGCCACAGCGCGTCGCGCTCCTCCGCGTCCAGCCGGCGCACGTACTTCGAGTAGACGAGCATCGCCGAGTCGGCCAGCGAGGCGAGGATCCACAGCAGCAGCTCCGGGTCGTCGCCGCGGTAGGGCGTCCCGGCCGGGAAGCGGCCGACGTGCTCCGACAGCGAGCCGCGCACGCGCGCGTGCATGGCGCGGACGCGCCGGGTGAGCCGCTCCGCCTCGTCGCGAGGGCCGAAGGCGACCGCGTTCATCACCACCGCGGTGCGCTGCAGTCGCGCGTAGGGGTCGTCGAGCGCCCCGGTGTGGGCGAAGAACCCCTCGAACGCGACGGGATGGGCAGCCATCATCAGCAGGGCGCGTGGCCCGGACAGGCCCGTCATGCGATCCCCCACCACCTGGCGCAGCGGCGAGTCGTCGGTGAAGCTCCCCGAAGCAGGCATCTGCACCGTTGTACGGTGTTGGGACAATGCCGGCTCAAGCCTACGCGGGCAAGGAATGCGTCTGCCAGTTCCACAAGGGGATCTGCGACCAGACGTGCGTGCAGGGGATGCTCGATACCCCCTTCTACATCGCCTGCCTGAAACTGACCGGCCGGCGCTGCGTGGTCGTCGGCGGCGGTGAGATCGGGCTGGAGAAGGTCGAGGGGCTGCTCGCCTGCGACGGCCGCGTCGTGCTGATCGCCCCCGACGCGATCGAGCCGCTGCGCGAGCTCGCCGAGGAGGGCTCGATCGAGTGGATCCGGCGCGACTACGAGGAGGGCGACCTCGAGGCGACCTTCATCGCGATCGCCGCGACCGACGACACCGACACGAACATCCGCGTCTTCGACGACGCCGAGCGCCGCGCGATGCTCGTCAACATCGTCGACGTGCCGCCGCTGTGCAACTTCATCCTGCCGGCGATCGTCCGGACCGGGCCGCTGGCGATCGCGATCTCGACCGCCGGTGC
>DATBDM010000332.1:0-12106 GCA_036269915.1 Solirubrobacteraceae bacterium
AAGGGCGTCCTGCAGGCGGTCGGCAACGTCAACGGCGAGATCGCCGACGCCGTGCGCGGCCACGACGTGCTCGACCAGTCGGGGCTCGACCGCGCGCTGATCGACCTCGACGGCACGCCGAACAAGTCGCGCCTCGGCGCCAACGCGATCCTCGGCGTCTCGCTCGCCGCCGCGCGCGCTGCCTCGGCCGAGGAGGGGCTGCCGCTGTGGCGCTACCTCGGCGGCGAAGGCGCCCACGTCCTGCCGGTGCCGATGATGAACGTGCTCAACGGCGGCGCGCACGCCGACAACTCGGTCGACTTCCAGGAGTTCATGGTCGTCCCTGTCGGCGCGCCGACGTTCGCGGAGGCGCTGCGCACCGGCGCCGAGGTCTTCCACGCGCTCAAGAAGTGGCTCGGGCAGCAGGGACTCGCGACCGCCGTCGGCGACGAAGGTGGCTTCGCCCCCGACCTCGCCTCCAACGAGGCGGCGCTGCAGGCGCTGGTCGCCGGCATCGAGGCGGCGGGCTACAGGCCCGGCGAGGACGTCGCGATCGCCCTCGACCCGGCGACGAGCGAGATCTACGGCGACAGCGGCTACGAGCTCACGCACGAGGGCCGCACGCTCAGCGCGCCGGACCTCGCGGCCTACTGGGCCGATCTCGCGGGCCGCTACCCGATCCTCTCGATCGAGGACGGCATGGACGAGGAGGACTGGGACGGCTGGCGCGCGCTGACCGAGCGCATCGGGTCGTCGGTCCAGCTCGTCGGCGACGACCTGTTCGTGACCAACACCGAGCGCCTCCAGCGCGGCATCGATGCGGGCGTCGCGAACTCGATCCTGATCAAGGTCAACCAGATCGGCACGCTGACCGAGACGCTCGCGGCGATCGACCTCGCGCGCTCGGCCGGCTACACGGCGGTCATGTCGCACCGCTCGGGGGAGACCGAGGACACCACGATCGCCGACCTCGCCGTCGCCACGGGCTGCGGCCAGATCAAGACCGGCGCCCCGTCGCGCTCGGACCGCGTGGCGAAGTACAACCAGCTGCTGCGCATCGAGGAGGCCCTGGGCGGCGACGCGACGTACCCCGGGCGCTCAGTGTTCCGCTCGTGATCGAGGCGCTCACCCGAGCTTGCGAGGGTGAGGAAGCCGCACTTGGTCACAACATCCGTTGCAGAGGAAGGGGCCGGTGAGCGTCGAACGAAGGCGCAAGGCATGGACCGCCGTACCCGCATCCGCTGGGACCGCCTGGGTCGCTGGGCCCTCGTCGGTGTCTTCGCCTTCGTCCTCCTGCTCTACGTCGGCCCGGCCGCCCGCTGGGTCTCCACCTACCGCCAGGCCAAGGAGAAGCGCTCAGAGGTGGCGCAGCTGCAGGCCCAGAACCGCAGCCTCCGCAGTCGCCAGGCGTCGCTCCAGGGCTCCTCGTCGCTCGAGCGCCAGGCCCGCCGGCTGGGCATGGTCCGCGCGGGGGAGAAGCTCTACGTGATCTCGGGCACCGGCGCCCGCTGACCACTCGCTAGCCTCGGACGGGTGCCGTTCGAGACCGCGCTGGAACAGTGGCTGGCCGGGATGCGACGCCTCGCCGACGCCGACCCCGAGGAGCGACCCGTCCTCGAGCGCGTGACGCGCCGGGTCGAGGACGAGCTGCGCCGCAGGCTCGGCGGCCCGTTCACGACCCAGGAGCTCGTCGAGTTCTACGACCGCGGGACGGGCTGGATCACCGACCTCGCAGTCAGCGCCGCGCCCGACGATCCCTGGGCGTGGGACGTGCGCGTCGTCGGCGACGCCGCGTTCGGCCGCTACGTCCGCGAGGCGTCCGACTACGCCGGGGGCCGTCGCGTCGCGGACTGGGAATCAGCCTGACGGCGCGCGCGTGAACACGTGCTGGATCCACGCGGTGGCGAAGCCGAGCCGCTCGTAGAGCCGCTTCGCGTCGCCCTCGTCGTCCGCGACGATCCACGTCGCCGGTGCGCCGGCCGCGGCCACGGCCGCGCGCACCAGCGCGGCGCCCGTCCCGTGCCCCCGGCGCTGCGGCACCACGTAGACCTGCTCGACCTCCGCCGCATCGCCCAGCACGGCGAACGCCACGAACCCGAGCGGGTCGCCGGACGGCCCCCAGGCGGCGAGCGCGCGCGTCCCGCGCCGGGTCGCGACGCGTTCCTCGACGCCGAGGAAGTGCGAGCGCGCGGCGGGGGAGCCGGCCAGCGTCGAGGTGCCGAACCACGCCTCGCGCAGCGGGCGCGTGCGCGCGAACGGCACCTCGCCGAGCTCCACGCCCGCGTCCAGGGGCGCGCCCGCCGCGCCGCCGTCCAGCTTCATCCAGGCCAGTCGCTCCACCACCCAGCCGAGCGCTTCGAACCCCGGCCGCAGCCGCTCGCCGGCCGCCGCGTCCTCGACCTCGACCTGGCGGTGCTCGAGCCCGGCCTGCAGCTCGTCGGCCGCCGCCACCAGCCCGGCGGCGTCCAGCCCGTCCGCTCGGTCCTCGACCCGGACGGAGTTGTAGGTGTAGTAGCTCGGCAGGTCGGTCGCGCGCACGGCGCGCCCGTGCGCCCACGGCCGGTCCTCGTCGCATACCAGCCCGTGGATCGCGTGGCGCAGGGCGATCGCGGCTGCCGCGTCGATGGCGCTCAGCCCACCCGGCGCAGGAATCGCTGCACCGCCCCGATGCGCGCGAACCCGAGCCGTGCGTAGAGCCCGCGGGCCCGCCCCGCGGCGTCGGTGGCCAGCACCGTGTCGGCGTGCGCGCCCGCCTGGCCCTCGAACACGAGCCGGTGCACGACCGCCGCGCCGAGCCCGGCGCCGCGCGCCGCGGGCGTCGTGTAGACGTCCTCGACCAGCGCCGTGTCGCCGACGTCGAGCAGCAGCCCGTAGGCGACCGGCCTGCCGGCGCGGATCGCGGCGAACGCGCGCGTCGGGGTGCGCGAGAACGTCAGACGGTCGGCGGCGAGACCCTGCGCGAGGGCCTCCTCGTCGCCGGCGACGACGTCGGAGCGCAGCCACTCGGCGCGCAGCTTCTCGATCGCCGCGTAGGGGACCTCCTCGACCTCCGGCGCGGGCGGCGGCTCGCCGGCGTCCCAGCCCATCAGCACGGAACGCTGCAGCCACCAGCCGCGCGCGTCCATGTCATGGCGGAGCCGCGTCGCGGTCTCCTCGTCGAAGACCTCGATCCGCTGCAGCGCCAGCCGGGCCTGCAGTCGCTCGACGGCGCGCTCGAGGCGCTCGGCGTCCAGCGCAGGGGCCGGCACCTCGACGCGGACCGTGTTCAGGTCCGGCCAGCGGGGGAAGTCGTCGTGGAAGATCGCGCTGCCCCAGTCGAGCCGCACGACGCGCTCGGCGGCGCGGGTGAACATCTCCGCACGCGCGGCATGCGCCCGGGCGAGCCGGGTCAGCGGGTCGAGCGCGAGGCCGGGAGCCGGCTCAGGCGTCCGCGTCGTCCTCGCCTCCGCCGGCACGACGGATCACGATCTGGTCCTCCTCGATCGTGACCTCGACGGGACGGTGGCCCGCCCAGTGCTCGGCGTAGACGGGGTCGTCCTGTACGGCGGGGTCGAGCCACAGCCCGTAGCCCTCCTCGCCGTGGTCGAACGTGCCCTCGAGCGGCCGTCCGGCGGCGCCGCGACGGCGGGTGCGGCCGCCGGTGCTGCGGCGGCGGCGCGGCTTGGGCTTCTCCTCGGCGTCCTCTTCGGGCTCCTCGGCGGCGCGCTTGGCTGCCTCCTCGGCGGCCTTCGCGTCCTCCTCGGCCTTGCGGGCCGCCTCGGCCTCGAGCTCGGCCGCGATCGCGGCGTCGTCCTGGGCGCGGAGATCGAGCTCCTCGCCGCCGTCCGAGGGCTCGTCGCCGTCGGCCTCGAGATCCTGCTCGCGCTTGAACGCCTGGATCTGCTGGACGGTCGCTTCGAGCTGGTGTGCGATCCATGCGTCGGTACGGCCTTGTCGCACCCACGCGCGGATCTGGTTAAGTTGGGGACGCAAGGACCGGCGGCTCATGCGGCCGGGAGACTAGCAACACAAGGTCAGGGCTCGATGGTGAAGGCCCTGGGACGCGAATGGCGAACATCCACACGTTGCTCGCCCGCACGTCGAGCGGGAGTATCCGAGTGCGGGCTCGGCTGAACCCCTCGACTCACATCGCCAGGGAGGCGGCGCCATGCTGGTACTGACACGCAAGTCCAACCAGTCGATCATGATCGGCGACGAGATCGAGGTCTCGGTGCTCTCGATCATGGGAGAGAAGGTCCGGATCGGGATCCAGGCCCCACGGGACATCCCCGTGTTCCGCAAGGAGGTCTACCTCGAGATCCAGCAGGAGAACTTGGCCGCGGGCGCGTCCGCGCGCGCCGAGGTGGACGACGCGCTGAAGCGGCTGTCGTCGCGATCCTGACCGCCTCTGCGGTCAGCCCATCACGTAGTACAGCGTCTGGAACATCGCGATCGTCACGACCACGGCGGTCGCGATGAGCGTGAGGACCAGGACCGCGAAGCGCACCGAGCCGTGCTTGTGCGAGCGGACGGCGTGGCGGCGACGGGTACGGCGCTCGGCTTCGAGCCGCACGCGCTCCGCGCGCTCGCGCTCCTCCTCGAGCTCCTCGAAGAACGTGGCCTCGAAATCGGCCATGGTCTGCCGCATGCGCATTGCTCCCGGAATCTAGCACCGCTGCAACTTCGCGTTCACGCAGCCATCGCGGGACGAAGATTGCGCGCTAGGGTCGCCCCGTGAAAATCGATAGCTCGACCCGCGCCGACCGCACGGCGGTCGCCATCACGGGAGAGATCGATCTCTCGACAGCCGACACGATGGGCGACGCCGTCCGCGAGCAGCTCCGGACGGCCCCCGTCCTGCTCGACCTCTCGCGGGTCGAGTTCATGGACTCCTCCGGCGTCCGGGTGCTCGACACGCTGCTGCGCGAGGTCGACGCGGAGGGGTGGGACCTGCTGGTGGTCCCCACGCTGACCCCAGCAGTCGCTCAGGTCCTGGAGCTGACCGGGATGCGCGATCAGCTGCCCTTCGACGACGCCGAGGGCTCGCGATGAGCGCGCTGCGCCGCAACCACGTCACCGTCCATGGGCTCCCCGGTGGGCGCCCGATGGTCTTCGCCCACGGCTTCGGCTGCGACCAGAACATGTGGCGCGGCGTCTGGCCGGCATTCGAGGACACGCACCGCATCGTGCTCTTCGACCACGTCGGCGCCGGCAACTCCGACGCGTCGGCGTTCGACGAGCGGCGCTACGCGACGCTGGACGGCTACGCCGCCGACGTGCTCGCGATCTGCGAGGAGCTCGACCTCTCCGACGTCGTCTTCGTGGGCCACTCGGTCAGCGCGATGATCGGGGTGCTGGCGGCCGCCGAGCGGCCTGAGCGGTTCGGGGCGCTCGTCCTGGTGGCGCCGTCGCCGCGCTACATCGACGACGTCGACTACGTCGGCGGCTTCACCCGCGAGGACATCGAGGGCCTGCTGACGTCGCTGGAGAGCAACTACCTCGGCTGGTCGAGCGCGATGGCCCCGGTGATCATGGGCAACGCGGACCGCCCCGAGCTCGGGGAGGAGCTGGAGAACTCGTTCTGCCGCACCGATCCGGCGATCGCCGCCCACTTCGCGCGCACGACCTTCCTCTCGGACAACCGCGCAGACCTCGCGCGCGTGCGCACGCCGGCGCTCGTGCTGCAGTGCTCCGACGACGCGATCGCGCCGGAGGGCGTCGGGGCGTACGTCGACGCGCAACTGGCCGACAGCCGGCTGGTGCGGCTCGCGGCGACCGGGCACTGCCCGAACGTGAGCGCCCCCGCCGAGACGGTCGCGGCGATCCAGGCCTTCCTCACGGCGTGAGCGCCGGGCCGGAGAGCGCGGAGGAGCTCTTCGAGAACGCGCCGTGCGGCTACCTCACGACGCGCATGGACGGGACGATCGTGCGCGTCAACCGCACGTTCGAGGACTGGACGGGACGATCCCGCGACGCGCTCCTGGGGACGCGCTTCCGCGACCTCCTCACCCCCGGCGGGCGGATCTACCACGAGACCCACTTCGCGCCGCTGCTGCAGATGCAGCGCTCGGTCCGCGAGATCGCGCTCGACGTGGTCCGCGCCGACGGCAGCCGGCTTCCCGCCCTGGTCAACGCGGTCGTGCGCGACACGGGCGAGGGGCCTCCGCTGATCCGCACGACGGTCTTCGACGCCTCGGACCGCCGCCGCTACGAGCAGGAGCTGGTGCTCTCGCGCACGCGCGAGCGCGACATCGCGCTCGAGCTCCAGCAGGCGATGCTCTCCGGCGCGCTGCCCGACGACGAGCGCGTCCACACGGAGGTCGTCTACCGGCCGGCCGTGCAGGGGCTGCAGGTCGGCGGCGACTGGTACGACGCCTTCCGGCTCGACGGCGACGCGATCGCGCTCGTGGTCGGCGACGTCGTCGGGCGCGGGATCGGCGCCGCGGCCACGATGGGTCAACTGCGCAGCGCGCTGCGGGCGCTGGCGTCCACGGGCCTCGGCCCGGCCGCGCTGCTTGAGGCGCTCGACCGCTTCGTGCGCGCCCACGGCGTCGGGCGGATGGCGACGCTCGCCTACGCGGAGGTCGACGCCGGCACGGGCCGGGTGCGGTACGCATGCGCCGGCCATCCGCCGCCGGCCGCGATCACGCCCGGCGGCGACGCGCGGCTGCTGTGGGAGGGCCGGTCGCTGCCGCTGGACGCGCGCGGCGCCGGCGTCCGCGCGGAGGGCGAGCTCGAGCTCGAGCCGGGCGGCGGTCTCGTCCTCTACAGCGACGGGCTCGTCGAGCGCCGCACGCGGCCGCTGCGCACGGGCCTCGACGCGCTGGTCGCGGCGCTCGAGCGCGCGACGGCGCAGCCGGGCCGCGGGCTGGCGCCGGCGGTCGCCGACGAGCTGCTCGCCGGCGAGGGCCGCGACGACGACGTCTGCGTGCTCGCGCTCGGCCTGGCGGCCTGACTCAGCAGTCGCGCCAGAGCCCGCGCCCGTGCCGGCGCGCCTGCGTCGCGAGGCGCCCGAAGAGCGACGCGTGCGCGACGTTGGGCGGGATCGTCAGCTGGCGCGCGTAGCCGCGGCGGACGAGCTCGGCGTTGACGAACAAGTCGTCGCTCGCCCGGTACACGTAGGCGAGCGTGCGGCCGTAGCGGTCCTGGCGCTCGGCGTCGTAGCGCAGCCGCACCCGCCGGCCCTCGACGAGCCGCGCGTTCTCGTGGCTCGCCGCCTTGGCGAAGCACTGCACGGGCGTGCCGGGCTTGACCGACTCGGGCGTGTCCATGCCGATGTAGCGGATCCGCTCTCCGCTGCCCAGGACGATCGTGTCGCCGTCGACGACGCGCGCGACCGTCGCGGTCCCGCCCGCCCGCGTGGGCGAGCCGCCGCCGTCCAGCGCGTCCGAGAGGGTGTGCCGCAGCGAGCCGCCGCCGAGCGCCAGTACGGCGGCGATCACGATCACGGTGGCGATCCGGCGGGACATCGCACGGACGCTAGGTGCGAACGCGGACGTTCTCGCCCCCGTGCAACGATCTGTGCATGGTGCTCCAGACCTCGGCGTCGTACTCGTTCACCATGCGGCTCGAGTTGCCGCAGCACGCCGGCAGCTTCGCGCGCGTCGCCGGCGTGATCGGCCAAGAGGGCGCGATGCTCGGCGCGATCGACCTCGTGCGTGTCGACCGCGGCGGCGTGGTCCGCGACGTCACCGTCGCCTGCGCCGACGCGGCGCACGCCGAGCGCGTCGTCGCCGCGGTGCGGGCGATCGAGGGCGTCACCGTCGTCAGCGTCTCCGACCGGACGTTCCTGATGCACAAGGGCGGCAAGATCGAGGTCGTCCCGAAGCTCCACATCAAGACGCGCGACGACCTCTCGATGGTCTACACGCCGGGCGTCGCGCGCGTGTCGCAGGCGATCGCCGACGACGAGGACTCCGCCTGGGCGCTGACCATCAAGGGCTCGACGGTCGCGGTCGTGTCCGACGGCACGGCGGTGCTCGGCCTCGGCGACGTCGGCCCGAAGGCCGCGATGCCGGTCATGGAGGGCAAGGCGATGCTCTTCAAGGAGCTCGCCGACGTCGACGCCTTCCCGCTCTGCCTGGACACCACCGACGTCGACGAGATCGTCGCGATCGTCAAGGGCGTCGCGCCGACGTTCGGCGGGATCAACCTGGAGGACATCGCCGCGCCGCGCTGCTTCGAGATCGAGCGCCGGCTGCGCGACGAGCTCGAGATCCCCGTCTTCCACGACGACCAGCACGGCACCGCGATCGTCGTGCTGGCCGCGCTGCTGAACGCGCTGCGCGTGGTCGGCAAGGAGATCGGCGACGTGCACGTCGTCGTCGTCGGCGCCGGCGCGGCCGGGCAGGCCTGCGCGCAGATCATGCTGGCCGAGGGGGTGCAGGACATGGTCGTCTGCGACATCGGCGGCGTGCTGCACACGGGGCGCACCGACCTCGACCCCGAGGGCGCCGCGCTCGCCGCGCGCACCAACCCGCGCGGGCTGACCGGCTCGACCGACGACGCGCTGCTCGGCGCCGACGTCGTCGTCGGCGTCTCCGTTCCGCGCGCGTTCTCGGCGGTCGCCGTGCGCACGATGGCGCCGGACGCGATCGTCTTCGCGATGGCCAACCCGATCCCCGAGGTGCAGCCGGAGGAGGTCGGCGACGACGTCGCGATCGTCGCCACCGGCCGTTCGGACTACCCGAACCAGATCAACAACGTGCTCGCCTTCCCCGGCGTCTTCCGCGGCGCGCTCGACGTGCGCGCGCGCACGATCAACGAGGAGATGAAGGCGGCCGCGGCGCGCGCGATCGCCGGCGTCATCGGACCGGACGAGCTGCAGCCCGAGTACATCGTCCCGAGCGTGTTCAACCGCGCCGTCGCTCCCGCGGTGGCCGAGGCGGTGGCGGCTGCCGCGGTCGCGACGGGCGTGGCCCGCCGCGACCGGGGCGTGCTGCCTGAGACGAGCGAGCCGCCCGTCGTCTAGACGCGGGCGCTGGCCTCCGCGTCCTCGTAGACCTTGATGAAGCGAAGGTAGTTGTCGGCGATCTGCTCGGCGGCCGAGCCGCGCTCGAGGTCGCCGCCGAGGTAGCCCTTCAGCGCGTCCCACCAGATCGAGCGGCCGATGGCGAAGCCGACGAAGCCCTCGACGGGCGCAGCCTGCTGGAGCCAGTGATCGACCTTCTGATCGGAGGCGCCGCGGCCGAGCAGCACGCAGACGACGCCTTCGCGGCCCTCGCCCTTGCGCGTCTGCTCCGCGAGCGTCTCCGCGTCGGAGCGCTCGTCGACGCCCTCGATCTTCCAGATGTCGACCTCGACGCCCGCGTCCTGGATCTGCTCGATCGCGCGGCGCATCAGCTCGGGGCGCAGCTCCGCGTCGTAGCGGTCGGTGTCGCCGCCGGCGGATTCGAGCTGCTCGTCCGTCGCCGGGACGATCAGCTCGAAGAGGAACTTGCGGTCGTGCTCGTGCAGCCAGTCCGCGAGCGTCTTCAGGCGCCCGAGCTGGCGCTCGTTCGTCTCGCGGTCGCCGTCCGGGTTGAGCCGGACCAGGACCTTCGAGAAGTCCGGGTCGAACTGCTCGATGTGCGCGCCGAAGTCGTCGCCGTACTCGAAGTCGAACTCGTCCTGGCCGCTCTTCTCGACCGGCATGGCGAGCTTGAGGCCGTCGGCCTTCGCGTCCTTGGGGATAGTCCCGCCGAACCGCTCGTCGACGAGCACGCCGACCGCCTGCGCGTCGACGCCGCGCTCGGAGGCGAGCGCCATGCCCTCGAAGATCAGGTGCTTGGCGTCGGAGATCGTCTGTGTCTGCTCCGGCGTCGGATCGCCCTCGATGCCGAACATCTTCTTCTGGAAGGAGCCTCGGTGATCGAAGGCGAGGATGTAGAGCTTGCCGTCGTAGCCCAGCGGCATGTGCCACCCCATGGTCGTTTCCTTTGTCGTGCCCGTACTGTACGCCGCGCATGCAGCCCAAGTTCAGCGGGCCGAGCTACACCCTGGGGATCGAGGAGGAGCTCATGATCCTGGACGAGGGGACACTCGGCCTGTCCAACTCGATCGAGGCGATCCTCGACGGCTACGACGGCGACGGCGACGTCAAGCCGGAGCTGATGGAGTCGGTCCTGGAGATCGCCGTCGGCCCCTGCCGCGACACCCGCGAGGCCGGCGCGGCACTGCGCGCGCTGCGCCGGACGGTGGCCGAGGTCGCCGGCGCGCACGGGCTGCGCATCGGCTCCGCGGGCACGCATCCGTTCGCGCGCTGGGAGGACCAGCGCATCTCCGCGCGCGAGCGCTACCGCGAGCTCGTCGAGGCGCTGCGCTTCGTCGCGCGCCAGGAGATCATCTTCGGGCTGCACGTCCACGTCGGGATCGACGATCCCGAGAAGGCCATCCACATCGTCAACGGGCTGCGCGTGCACGTGCCGATCCTGCTCGCGCTGTCGGCGAACTCGCCGTTCTGGCGATCGCAGCCGACCGGGCTGGCGTCGACGCGGATGCCGGTCTTCCGCGCGTTCCCGCGCGTCGGCATCCCGCCCTACTACGCGGACTGGGACGACTTCGCCAGGCGGATCGAGTTCATGGTCGACGCCAACGTCGTCGAGGACTACACGTGGCTCTGGTACGACGTCCGCCCGCACCCGAACCTGGGGACGGTCGAGATCCGGGCGATGGACGCGCAGACGCGCGTCGAGCACACGCTCGGGCTCGCCGCGCTGATCCAGGCGATGGTCAAGGAGCTGGCCGAGCACTACGAGGCCGGCCGCAAGCTCGCGCGCTACCCGCACGAGATGCTCGACGAGAACAAGTGGCTCGCCGCCCGGCACGGGCTCGACGGCGAGATCGTCGACCTGCCCGAGCGCCGGCGCGTGCCGACGCGCGACCTCGCCCGGCGCCTCTACGACCGCCTCGGCGAGCACGCGCAGGACCTCGGTTCGGGCGCCGAGTTCGAGGGCGTCCTCGACCTGCTCGAGCGCGGCAACGGCGCCCAGCGTCAGCGCGTGGTCTACGAGGCGAACTCCGACTTCGCCGAGGTCATGCGCGAGATCGTCGACGCGACGATCGACTGACGGCCGGCATGTTCTGACGACGACGTTCCGCTTGTGGCACGTTGGCGCTCGATGTTACGGTCAGCGGTCGATGACGCGGTTCACGACTGTCGACGCCCCGTCCCATCACCAGGACGCGGCCATCGACCGGCTGCTGAAGTTGCGTGCGGCCCTCACCGGCATGGCGGCGGAGCTGGCTCACCTCAAGCGCGAGCACCGTCACGTACGCCGGGAGAACCTCGCGCTGCGCCGTGAGAACCTGCGACTGAGCGACGAGATCGCGCACCTGCGTGACCGCAGCGCACGCGCCGATCACGGCGAGCGGCAGGCCCGCTAGCGAGCGCCGGTGACGACCTGCCGGGCACAGATCGGCCACGGCGTAGAATCAATCCGAGCATGTCGAGCGGGCCCGACCTCTTCGTCGTCTGCAAGAGCTGTGGCTCGGAGGTGTCCCCGTACGTCACCGAGTGCCCCTACTGCGGGACGCGGCTGCGCAAGCGCGCGCCGAAGCTCGACAAGGGCGGGACCCCGAAGGCGCAGCGGCCCTCGCTGAGCCGGCTCCGGCCCGGCGAGATCCCGGGCATCCGGGTCGACCGCCGGCCCTACGGGACGATCCTGCTCGTGCTCGCGTCGGTGCTGGTGACGCTCGGCGCGCGGATCGGCGTCTACAACCCGCTCGACCTCCTGCTCTACACCGGCGTCGACGACCAGCTCTGGCGCTCCGCCACGACGCTCTTCCTCTACGGCGGGACGGCCTACGAGGTCGCGACGCTCGCCGTTGTCTTCTTCTTCGGCTGGTTGCTCGAGCGCCGCCACGGGCCGCTGGTCACGGTGCTCGTGTTCCTGATCGCGGGCGCGGGCGGCATGCTGATCTCGATCGCTGCCGGCGGCATCTCGATCGCCGCGGGCGGCAACGGCGCCGCACTCGGCCTGGTCGGCGCGTGGGCGATGCGCGACGTCCTCGGCCGGCGCCGCGGGCGCCCCGACGAGTCCGACCTCCTCGGCGTCCTCGCGGTCGCCGCGATGCTCATCTGCATCCCGCTCGTCTCCCAGGAGGCCGACGCGCTCGCCGGCCTGGCAGGCGGCGTCATCGGCGTGATCCTGGGCCTGGGCCTCGCGCA
>DATBDM010000333.1:0-5644 GCA_036269915.1 Solirubrobacteraceae bacterium
GGCGGGGCCGTCGTCGTTCATAGACTTCGCCGCCGTGTTCGTCGTCTTCGCGCACGGCATCGTCGGTCGCGCCGATCTGCCGATCCCGACCGAGCTGTTCGGCGTGGCGGCGGCGGCGGCGCTCGTCGCGTCGTTCCTCGCGCTCGCCGCCGGCTGGTCGCGGCCGCGGCTCGAGCACGTGCGCGAGCGCGCGCTGGTCGGGCTGCCGCGCGTCGTCGACGTCGTGCTCGGCCTGATCGGCGTGATCGCCTTCGCGGCGAGCGCATGGGCGGGCATCGCGGGCACCGACGTCCAGGCCGACAACCTCGCCCCGACCGCCGTGTTCGTCGCGTTCTGGGTCGGCGTCCCGTTCCTGACGCTGATCTTCGGCGACGTCTGGCGACTGCTGTCGCCATGGCGCGCGATCGGTCGCGGCGTCGGCTGGCTGATGCGGCGCCTGTCGGGCGACGCCATGCCCGAGCCGCTGCCCTACCCGGAGCGCGTCGGTACGTGGCCGGCGGTCGCCGGGCTCATCGGCTTCGCGATCTGCGAGCTGTGCTGGGCGACCGCACGCGAGCCGCGACCGCTGGGCATCATCATGCTCGCCTACTTCGCCGTGCAGCTCGTCGGCATGAGCCTCTACGGCGTCGAGGCGTGGACGCGCCGCGCCGACGCGTTCGGCGTCTGGTTCTCGCTGCTCGCGCGGCTGGCGCCGATCGGCCGCCGCGCCGACGGCAGGCTCGTCCTGCGCCCGCCCGTGGTCGGCGCCGCGTCGCTGGTCGCGGTCGCGGGCACGGCGGCGATGCTGATCTCGGCGATCGGCACCACCGGCTTCGACGGCGCGAAGGAGGGGCCGCTGTTCAACGACCTCGCCGGCACGCTGCAGGACTTCTTCGTGAGCCTCGGGACGACGAAGGGCCTGGGCCTCGAGCTCGCCTTCGTGATCGGCCTGTTCCTCGCCATCGCGTTGATCGGCGCGGTCTGGCTGGGCGGCATGGAGGGGATGCCGCGCACGAAGCTCGGCCTCGATCGCGGCGGGCTCTCGCGGCAGTTCGCGCACACGTTGATCCCGATCGCCGCCGGCTACCTCGTCGCGCACTACTTCTCGCTGCTCGCCTACAACGGCCAGGACCTATGGCGGCTCGCCTCGGACCCCCTGGGCAACGGGCACGACTACCTCGGCGGCGCGCAGAGCTCGATCGACTATGCGGTCGTCTCGGCGACGGCCATCTGGTACGTCCAGGTCGGCGCCCTCGTCGCCGGGCACATCGCGGGGCTCGTGCTCGCTCACGACCGGGCTCTGGTGATCTACGGCGACGCGCGGTCGGCGACGCGCTCCCAGATCGTCATGCTGGTGCTCATGGTGTGCTTCACGCTCCTCGGCCTGTGGCTGCTGTCGGCCGCGCTGAACACGTGATCGCCTTCGCCCACGCGGGCCACTGGCTCCCGCAGCTGCTCTACCTCGCGCCCGTCGTCGTGCTCGTCGGGGCGATCCTCGTCGGGCGCATGCGCGAACGCCGCGAGGCGCGCGAAGGCGCCAAGCGCGAGGACCCCGACGCCACCTGAGCCTCGACGTGCGAGGGGCGGTCCCCTACGCACGTCCAGGTGTGCCATATCGGCAGTCTGACAACTGTCGTGCACGCCGATACGTAGGAAGGGATAGTGCGCGTGTCGAACGGGAATGCCGTCGGCGAACAGGAACGAGCAATGAGCGTCGACGAACTCAGACTGCTCCTCGATCAGGTCCCCGATACGCGGGAGCTGGTCCTCCGGCGTCCCGAGCGCTCGGGCGTCGAGCACAGCGCCTGGAGCGAGGCGCACGAGGAGGCCGCCGGCGCGTACCGCGCCTGGCACTCGCAGCGCACCCGCGAGGCCTACGCCGCCTACCGCGCCGCCCAGGACCGCGAGGACGCGGCCCAGGACATCCTCGCGGCCCAGCGCAGCTAGAGCCACACCGCGCGGAGGACGGTCTCCCACCCCGAGTCCTCCGCGGCCGCCTCGGCTCGGGCGCGGCGGCCGGCGTCGCTGCGCTCCGCGTAGACGAGCCGGCCCGGGCCGACCCAGCGCGCCCAGGCACCGGCGAACGCCTCGGCGCGCTCGCGGCGGCGGCCGAGGTCGGCGGGCACGGGGTGCAGCCGCTCGCCGAACGGCGGGCGGCGCGCCAGCACGCGGCCGAGCAGGGCGACCGCGCCCGTGCCGGGCTCCGGCAGCGGACGGCCGACGAGATAGCGGCCCCGGCCGGCGGCGTCCGCCGCGCCGGTCAGCTCGTCCAGCGCGGCGGCGACCTTCGCGGCCTCCTCCGGGGTGGCGTCGGGCAGCGTGCAGCGCAGCCAGCCGGAGGCGCGCGGCTCGAGCTCGATCCGCGCCGCCGCGGCGCCGGAGAGCTCGCCGAGCTCGCGGTAGGCGTCGGCAACGGCGCGCGCGGCGCGGTCGAGCGGGAGCACGAGCGGCAGGCGCGCACGGGCGCGGCCGAGCCGGGCCGCCGCCCAGGCCATGCCGGCGGGCGCGAGCGCGACGCCGGCCAGCAGCGGCAGCGCGCCGGTGACCGCCGCGCCGGCGACGCACACGGCCGCGCCCGCGCCGCCCGCCGCGAGCGGCACGCGCTGCGAGATCGCCGGGGCGGACGGCGGCGCCGCTGCGCCCGCATCCGGAGGCGCCGCCGCCGCGCCCGGGCGCCGGCGCGCGACGAGCGTCGGCACCTCGACCCCGCGGTACGGCGCCCCGATCCGCCAGCGCTCGCGCGCCGCGTCGCGCGCCGCCGCACGGTCGACGAGCTCGCGGTTGAGCGCCGCGAAGTGGCTCGCCGGGGGCGGGCCGAAGGGGGAGAGATCGGGGTGCACGTGCCCCGGCCCGGCCTCGATCTCGCCGTCCTCGGCCGGCGCGTGCAGGTGGCGGTGCTTGCGCACGAAGCGCTCGTAGTCGGCGGCGCCGCGAGCGAGGTCGGGCGCGACGCAGACGACGTCCCAGTTCGAGGCGAGCTTGCGCGGGCGCTCGGGATCGAGCCGCAGCGAGCGCCCGCGCATCTGCTGCACCGAGACGCCCGTGGCGGCGATCGTCAGGTCGACGAGCACGTTGACCGGCGGGCAGTCCCAGCCCTCGCCGAGCAGCGCGCGGGTGCCGACGAGCACCCGGGTGGTCCCGCGGGCGAGCAGCCGCGTGGCGAGGTCGACCCATACCCGCGGCACCCACTCGGCGCCGCTCGAGCGCAGCGCGACCAGCACGCCGTCGAGCTCCGCGTCCCACTCCCCGAGGCGGTAGTGCTCTACGGCCTCGCGCTCGAGCATCGCCTGCAGCGCCTCGGCGTCGCCAGGCGCGCAGCGCAGGCCGCGGCCCGAGACGAGCAGGGGACGGAGCGGGCCTGTCCGCCCGTCGGCGCCGATCGCCGCCAGCGCGGTGCGCGCCGTCCCCGCCGCGGGGTCGAGCACCCCCGTCAGCGCGTCGTCGGGCCGGCTCTCGGCCAGCTCGGCATCGCAGAGCACGAGCGCGCGCAGGTCCTCGCCGCGGCTCTCGGCCTCGGCGGCCAGCACCTCGACGAGCCCGAGCGCCTTCGCCTGCGAGCCGGTGAGCAGCCGGTCGACCTCCGAGCGCCCGCGCCGCAGCCCGCGGCGCGTGAGCTGGAAGCCGAGGTCGCGCAGCGCGGCGGAGATCGCCTGCGCGCGGGCGGCGGCCGCCTCGGAGGGATCGGAGTGCAGCCGGCCGAGCACGTAGTCCTCGAGCAGCACGAGCCAGTCGTCGAGGTCCGGCGGGCGCCGGTAGCGCTCCCCGCCGGGCGCGCCCGGCGGCAGGCCGAGCCCGCCCGAGGCCAGGAAGCGCACGCACGCCCCCGCGAGCGCGGGCCGCGCGCGGTGGAAGTCGGCCCATGCGACCTCGGCGTCCTCGTCGCCGTCGCGGCGGCGGTCGCGCGCCCGCCCCAGCACCCAGCGCGGGAACGACAGCTCGCTCTCGGCGTCGTCGTGCAGCGCGGTGATCAGCTCGCGGAAGCGCTGGTCGTGCTCGGCGAGCCACGCGCGCTCGACCGCCAGCGGCTCGGTCAGCCAGGCCAGCTCCTGGTAGGGCGCGAGGTGGCCGTCGCGTACGACGGCCGGCGTGGGGACGGTGAAGTCGACGGGGCCGAGCAGCGCGGCGTAGAGCTCGGCCTCCTCGCCTCCCAGCTCGCCGGGCGGCGTCGCCGTGAGGCCGATCACGTGCATCTCGTCGCCGAGCTCGTCGAGCACGGCGCGCACGACGTAGCCCCACAGCGACGCGAGGTGGTGGCACTCGTCGAGCACCACGGTCCGGACGCCGAGCGCGCGCAGCCGGTCCACGCGCGCGCGGGCGGGCGCGGAGAGCAGCTCGGCCAGCCCGACCCCGGCGTGCTCGCCGCGCGCGATCTCGCGCTTGAGCGAGCTCGTGATGCGCGCGAGCTGCTCGCGCCGGCGCTCGGCCGCGGCGCCCGTGAAGCGCTCCGCCTCGGCGCGCACCGTCTCGATCTCCGCGCCGGTGGCCTCGGCGCGGTCGAGCTCCCAGCGGGCCTGCGCCGCGCGCCCGAGCGCCACCTCGGGGTCGTCGAGCCGGCACAGCGCCTGGTAGGTGAGGACGGCGATCGGCGCCCCAGGGTCGGGCGCCGCCAGACCGGGCGCGCCGAACTGGCGCACCGCGCGCAGCCAGCCGCCCTGCACCGCGGAGTTCGGGGCCAGCACGAGCGCGCGGTGTCCGAGCCGGCGGACCAGCTCGACGCCCAGCAGCGTCTTGCCCGAGCCGGGCGGCGCGACCAGGTGGGTGCGCCGCGCGCCGGCCGCGCGGTCGCGCTCGAAGGCGTCGAGCGCCTGCTGCTGATAGCGCCGCCAGGTTCCGGAGAACGCCAGCCCGGCGAGCTCGCTCACGCCACGCGGACGAGCCGGGCGAGGTCGTGGGCGAGGCCGGCCTGGGTGAGCTGGTCGAACGGGAAGCCGACGCGCTGGCGGCTCTGGCGATCGACGAGCACGACGTAGGCCGAGTGCTCCTTGCCCTTCGCCTGCGGCGCGATGCCGAACGCGCTCCACAGGCCCTGCAGGCGCGCGCGGGTCCCGAGCAGGAACTGCATCCGGCCCTTCATCTTCTGCTCGAGCAGGAAGGCCTGCGCGGAGCGCTGCGTGTCGTTGGCGGGGTCGACGGACACGCCGTAGACCGGCAGGTCATGCCCGTAGGAGTCCAGCGCGCCGCGGATCGTCTGCACCTCGGACGGGCAGGTGTCCTGGCAGTGGGAGTAGATGAAGGCGAAGATGGCCGGCCGGCCGCGCACCGACTCCTCGCTGACCGTGCGGCCGTCCTGGTCGGTGAGCCGGAACGGGGGCAGCCCCGAGCCGGGCGGCCGGACCGCGCCGGCCCAGCCGTTGGCGGGCAGCTGGGCGGCGGCGCCGTCGCTCGAGCGCGAGGCCAGCAGCACGCCGACGAGCGCGCCGGCGACGCAGATGGCCGCCGTGATCAGCGCCATGTGGATCCGGGCGTTCACCGCCCGTCAGGATAGGCCCGCGCGGGCTCAGGCCTCGGTGAGCCCGCGGCGGATCGCGTAGCGGACGAGCTCCACACGGTCGCGCATGCCGAGCTTGCGCAGCAGGTTCGCCCGGTGCGACTCGACCGTCTTCTCGGCGAGGTGGAGGATCTCGGCGATCTGCTTGTTGGTGTGCGCCTCGGCGATCAGCTTGAG